>JAYUUC010000545.1:0-3656 GCA_043755105.1 Myxococcales bacterium | reverse complement strand
TCGCGAGGCCACCGGGCCGGAGGCGGTCGCCCTGGCTGCTCGCGAGCTGAAACGCTTCTCGGGCGAGGCGCTGGCAGTGATGGCCTCACCGGTGTGCTCCAACGAAGACCTGCTCGCATCGCTGACCTTCGCCCGAGACGTGCTGGGGACGAAGGCGGTCTACGTCTCGGGTCGGCCGATGGGCGCGGCGGACCACTACCTGATGACGGCAGACAAGAATCCGAACCGCAAGGGCTTGGAGTGGATCGCTGCCTCGCTGGGACTGACCCTGCGGCCGTTTGAGGGTCTGGCGAAGGCGCTCGACACCGGCTCGGTGCGGGCGCTCTACGGCATTGGCGGTGAGATCCCGGTGGAAGCGGCGGGTTTCGCCGGCTCGGCCGAGAAGCTCGAGCTGTTCGTGCTCCAGGCGTTCAACGTCGGACCGCTGACGGAGAAGGCGCATGTCCTGTTGCCCGCGTCGCCGCACCTCGAAGACGAGGGCAGCTTTGTGCAGCAGGACGGCATTGTTCAGCGCTTCCGCAAGGCCTACCCTCCTCGCGGCGACAGCCTGCCGCACTGGAAGTGGGCGGGCGAGCTGTCGACGGCGATGGGCGTGGCGGTGACGCCGGCCTCTGCTCGCGAGCTGTGGCGTTCGCTGTCGCCTTCCGTTCCCGAGCTGAATGGCTTCGACTGGGACGGCTCAGCGCCTCCGGTTCAGCGGAAGCCGGGGATCAACCCGCTGCCCACGGGTGCCGATGGTCGTCCGCCGGGGTACCGCGAGTTTGGCGCTCCACGGGTGAGGGGAATCTAAGCGATGCGCGCATTCTGGACAGTGACGGTGCTGGCGGTGATCGGCGGCGTGTTCTTCGGCGGAATGGCCACGGCCTATCTGCTCGCGGGCGTTGCCGAGCAGTACCTGTTTTCGGGCGCGGGCCGACTGACCAACATCCTGGTGTTGATGCTGGTCTTCGTGATGGTGCTGGCGACCCTGCTCACCCTCGCCGAGCGCAAGTGGAGCGCGATGATGCAGGACCGGATCGGTCCCAACCGCGCCCGCATCAACCTGCCGATTCTTCGGGACCACGCACTGGGTGGACTGCCCCACGTGGCCGCTGATGCGCTGAAGATGCTGTTCAAGGAAGACTTCATTCCCCGCGCGGCCAACAAGGTGCTGTTCAACCTGGGGCCGATCTTGTCCTTCGCGCCGGTGTTCGCGCTGTTCGCGATCGTCCCCGCGGGCCCGACGGTGTCGGTGCTCGGCAACCCGGTGGCGATGGTTGTTGCGAACCCCGACTTCGGGCTGCTCTACCTCTTCGCGATCGCCTCGCTCGCGGTCTACGGCACCTCGCTCGCCGGCTGGGCCTCGAACAACAAGTTCGCGCTCCTCGGCGGCGTCCGGGCCTCGTCGCAGATGATCAGCTACGAGGTCGCACTCGGCCTCTCCCTGGTGGGAATGATGATGATCTTCTCCACCGTGCAGCTCTCCAGCGACGCGGTGGCGGGGACGGTGGGCATGGTCGATGCTCAGACGCCTTACCTGTGGCAGCTGAACCTCGGCGCCTTCGACTTCGGGCTTCCCCGCTGGGGCATCTTCCTCCAGCCGGTGGGCGCAGTGCTGTTCTTCGCGGCGGCTTTCGCGGAGACCAAGCGAGCGCCCTTCGATGCTCCGGAAGGCGAGTCGGAGATCATCGGCTACTTCGTCGAGTACTCGGGAATGAAGTTCGGCATGTTCATGATCTCCGAGTTCATGGAAGTGGTGGTGCTGGCGGCGGTGACGGTAGCGATCTTCTTCGGCGGCCACCACTTGCCCTTCGGCGAGCAGTGGCTGTCGCAGTTCTCGCTCTTCACCGAACATCCCTGGATCTGGGGCGCGGTGCTGGGCACCGTGTTCTGGATCAAAGTGCTGCTGATGTGCTGGGTGCAGCTGGCGATCCGCTGGACGTTCCCCCGATTCCGCTACGACCAGATCCAGACGCTCGGCTGGAAGATGCTGCTTCCGCTGGGGCTGATCAACGTCTTCGTCACCGGCGCCCTCCTCCTCTGGGACCCCGAGCTTCACCTGCTGGCGCTGGTGGGCCTGGCGGAGATCGCCGTGGTGGTCGCGCTGAGTATGTCGTCCCGTCCTGCCCGCGTCGCCACCGCTCCCGCCGTGGATGCAGCGGCGGTCGCGCACCCGCACTAGAATCGAGAGGCGTTCCCCGACCATGCCCTACAAGCCGATTCAGAACGATGCCAGTGACCTCCGCGAGCGGATGTTCCTGCCCGAGCTCCTCAAGGGGCTGGCGGTCACCACCCGTCACTTTCTTCGCAACCTCTTCGGAGATCGAGACACCAACGCCAGCGTGGTTGACCGCAGCGGCACAAATTTGGTGTCCACGGTCAGCTACCCGGAGGAGAAGGTCGCCTACCCGCCTGGCTATCGCGGCCTCCACCGCCTGGTGCCCCGCGACGACGGCAAGCCCCGCTGCGTCGCCTGCTACATGTGCGCGACAATTTGCCCGGCGCAGTGCATCTACATCGAAGCCGGCGAGTACGACCCTGCCGACGAGGCTGCCGAATCGCGGGTGATCGAAAAGTTCCCCACTACCTTTGTGATCGACGAGCTGCGCTGCATCGTCTGCGGTTACTGCGTCGACGCCTGTCCGAAGGACGCGATCCGGATGGACACCTACACGCACACGCCTTCGGAGTACAATCGCCAGGGCTTCGTCTACGACATCCCCAAGCTCCTCAAGGGACCGCCGGTCTCGCACCCGTCCGACCCCTGGTACAAGCGGGGAAGCTCGGAGCCGCCCGCCCACCTTCACAACGAGGCCCACACCCGCATCGGAGACGACTCGGCGGGAGAGCCCCGGTCCCGCGTCGAAGTCGACACCCACCACTCGGTGCCCGTGACCAAGTTCCTGAAGTAGTCGCGTTCGAACGCGCTTGCCTGAATCGACTTCTGCGGCTCGGAGTGACGAACGCGCGACCCGCGCTCGCATCCGCTTGCAGCGCGTGGGCGACTTCTTTGCCCATCAACGGCACCTGATTGCGATTCGCGACGGGGTGGTGGGGTCGCTGCCTCTGGTGCTGGTGGGCTCGCTGTTCCTGCTGGTAGCGCAGCCGCCCGTGCCGGTGCTGCAGCACTGGATCGCGCCCTACGTGCCGGTGCTGCTGGTGCCGTACCGGATGCTGGGCGGGTTGATCTCGCTCTACGTCGCCTTCTGCACCGCGCATTCGCTCGCGAAGAGCTACCAGCTGGACCCGATGTCTGCGGGGCTGGGGGCGCTGGCGGCCTATTTCATCGCGGCCTTTCCCACTCCGGCACTCGCCGGGCTCGGCGCCGACCCTGCACCGCCCTGGGTGATGGACGTGATGCAGCCGCGGTTGCTGGGGGCCACGAGTCCAGTGCTGGCTCCGGTGCTTCCGCTGGGCAGACTAGGAGCAGGGGGAATCTTCGCCGCGCTGGTGCTCGCGCTGCTCTCGGTGGAGCTGACCCGCTTCATCGTGCGCAGCCGGTGGACGATCCGGATGCCCGACTCCAGCCCGGGCATCGTCGGGCGTTCGTTCCTGGCGCTGATTCCCACCTTCGTGGTGGTGGTGCTGACCTTCTGCGTCACCCACCTGTTCAAGGTCGACCTCATCTCCCTGCTCGAGCGCCTCGCGCGGCCGCTGCTGGTGGCCACGGGGAGCCT
>JAYUUC010000544.1:0-3661 GCA_043755105.1 Myxococcales bacterium | reverse complement strand
TACGCAGCGCTCGCTGAGATCGCGCCCCTGACGTTGGAATCCCGGAGCGGGCTCCATGGTCAGCCTGCGGCGTGACCTGCCCACGGGCGAGTTTCGGGAATCGCGTTTTCGTTCCCGCGACGGAGGCACCGAGTCCCGGTTGATCATCCACCGGCTGCCGCCCCCGCGCGAACCCTGGGCGGCGGACGAGGTGGTGCTCGAGCATGAGAGCCCGCTCCGAGCGCCGCTCTACGCGATCGGGAAGTTTCTTTCCCGCATCGACAGCCTCGATCAAATGCTCTCAGGGCTGCTCGCCCGAATGACCGCGATCGTGCCCATCGACGTTGCGGTGCTTCTCGAAGACCGGGGAGGCCGCCGACAGTCACGGCTCTGGCATTCGGTGGGAGTGAAGAAGGCGCGCATCGTTCGCGCCGAGCGCGAGGCCCGCTCCACCCACGAGTACCTCGCGCGGCTCACCCCGCGCAACCTCACGCTCGGCTTCGAGTCGCCCTCGGCTGCGGTGCCTCATGTCGCTCGACCTCTGCCGGATTCGGCCACGCGAGAAGGCGAGTCGATCACCCTCCCTCTGCTGGGGGAAGACGCCCGGGTGTTCGGCGTCCTTCGGGTCGAAGGAAAGGACCCTCTCGACGAGCTCGGCCTGGCGTTTCTGAACGCGGTGGCCGTTCAGCTCTCGGTGGCACTCGATCGCTACTATGCGTTTCGCCACGAGGTCGAGCTTCGCCGCAGCGCCGAGGCCCACGAGAAGCTGCAGAAGCAGCTCCGTTTGCGCGAGCGAGAGGCTCGACTCGGCGCTGAACAGGCCCGACGACGGCTGGCCTTCCTCGCCGAGGCGAGCGCCTTTCTCTCCGCCTCGCTCGACTCTCCTTACACACTTCAGAGTGTCGGTCGACTGGCGGTGCAGAAGATCGCAGACGGTTTTTCGGTGTCGCTTCAGCTCGACCCCAGACCCCAGCCGGTGATCTCCGTCCGCGCCGGGTCCCCCGAGGCCGAGGTGCGACAGGCCTTGATGCAGCTCTCCTTGAGAGCCCAGGAGAAGGACGCGTCGGTCGTCACCGTTCGACTTCGACTCGGGGTCCAGAAGATCTCCGCGGTAGCGATCGGCGTTCCCCTCGCCGCTCGAGGCAAGGCACTCGGCAGTCTCTGCTTGCTGACCCTCAAGGGCCGGGGCTTCAACTCCGAGGAAGTGCTTCTCGCCCAGGACCTCGGTCGACGAATCTCGATGGCGCTGGACAACAGCCGCCTCTACCAGGAGGCGCAGCAGGCGATCGCCTCTCGTGAGAGCCTGCTCGCGGTGGTTTCCCACGACCTCAAGACCCCGCTCTCCAGCATCATGATGAGCGCTGCGCTGGCGCTCTCGGGAACACCGGAGGTGGAGCGCCGGAAGCGCGGCCGCCGCCAGCTCGAATCGATTCTCCGCTCTGCCGACCGGATGAAGCACCTGGTGCGCGACCTGCTCGATGCGGCCAGCATCGAGGCCCGCCACCTCACCTTGTCGTGCGGACCCCAGACCCCGGAGTCGCTCTTCGAGGAAGTGGTTCAGGTGATGCAGCCGCTCGCTGCCGCCGCCAATTTGCTGCTCGGGGTGAACGTGGCGCCGGGGTTGCCCGAGCTGTGGGTTGACCGCGACCGGGTGTTGCAGGTGCTCTTCAACCTGGTGGGCAATGCGATCAAATTCACCCCCGAACTGGGAAGGGTGATTCTTTCAGCGACGCGGGCGGGCCCATGGGTATGCCTTTCGGTCCACGACACCGGGCGAGGCATTGCCCCTGACCACTTGCCGCACGTGTTCGGTCAGTTCTGGCAGGCGAAGGACACCGCCCACATGGGCACCGGACTGGGGCTGTTCATCAGCCGGGGCATCGTCGAGGCGCACGGGGGCACCATCTCGGTGGAGAGCACTGTGGAAAAAGGCAGCGAGTTTCGCTTCACGCTGCCTCCGGTACCGCCGAGTGTCGCCTCGTAGGTCGACAGAGCGGTCATCAGCCCACAGACCGCTGGGCCTTCGTCCGGTGGCCGAGTACCGAGTTCGAGCGGCTTAATGTCCTCACACCAGGAATGGGGGCAAGCGATGCGATGCCAGCTGAGCTGTACCGACTTCGAGCGTCTGGGAATCTGGGAACACTCCCGTTGCTGTGCAAGCTGTCATCGGGAACTGGCGCGGGGAATTTTTGAAATCGAGACCACCGCGGTGGCCAATGCCCACGGCAAGGACCCACGGGTGCAAGTGGTGGTCTGCTGCAACTTCGTTCTCGCCCCGACGATGGAGCTGAAGCCCCAGGCCTTCAATCGAGACCTGTTTGCCGCCACCCTGCGGGCCAAGCGCGCCGCCCGTCGGCGGACAGTGGCGACGAACGCGGCCTGCGCCAGCTGACGCAGGCCGGCCGTTGGCAATGCGCCGAAGAGGGAGCGGAGGGCGGACGAGGCCCGCTACCTGCGGGCACGCGCGGAGACGGCCGCGATGACCACCTCCCGCACCTGCATCCGCTCGAACAGCCGATCTGCGGTGAGCTGAAGATGCTCTGCGTAGAGCAGGTTCTTTCGAAGTCGTGGAGGAATCGCGCCGGTCCCGAGGTGCGCTCCGAGGATGCCTCCGCACACCGCCGCGGCCACATCGACCTCTCCGCCGCACCGGAGCACCAGCGAGAGGGCTTCCTTGAAATCGTTGGGCACCTTGAGCGCCGCATAGAAAGCGGTCAGCAACACCGGCGCCACGTGCGCGGGTAAGCCCTCTACCCCCCGCAGTGCGGCAGGAGCCACCGACACCCGTCGCAGCTGAGATAGCGCCCGAGCGGTGTCCCAGGTGAGCAGCCGGGGCAGGTGGCTGAGCTCTTCCGCGAAGCCCACATCACTATGGGACGCAGCGGTGGCGACCTCGGCACAGAAAGCGGCCGGGGTTAGCCGCTCGCTTCCCAATCCCAGCGACACTGCCCGCGCCAGGGCCGCGCTGGCCGCGGCACAGACGGGATCTTTGTGGGTGATCACCGACAGCAGCGAGGCCTCGTGCGGAAGCCGGTCCGGACGCCGGGCATTCCACAGCCCCACCACCAGCGCGCGCGAGAGCGCCGACGGATCTCGTACCCCCATTCGAGCCCCGGCACTCATCCACGGCGTCCCCTTGAGCAACTGCTCCGCCGTCTCGGTGAGAGTGGCGGGCGGCTCGAGCACGATGCCTTCCCGCCACAGCCACGCCAGATGCGCAGCGACCGACCGGCCGTCGACCTTCCCTTCCAGCAGCACGCTCTCGGCGGTGGCCAGCAACAGCTGGGTGTCGTCCGAGAACTGGCCCTTGGCGTATTGCGCCCGCGGCCGCGGCGCAAAATCGTCAGCGAGGATGGGGAGCCGAGAAATCGAGCGCGGCGAGGCTCCGCGAAAGGGAAAGCCGAGCGCATCGCCAATGCCAAAACCCAGGAACGAAGCACGAAAGCGATCCTGAACCTCTGCGGGCAGCAGCGGCATCGGCGACTCCGGGCCAGGGGGGTGCCGAGAGGGTACGCGCTTCCGCGCCAGCCGGGTAGAGGGTCCTTGCCGCTGCAGATTCAACACCGATGCTCCTACGACCGACCGACGTTGAGCCACGCCTGCAACCCGGCCATCACCGCTTCAGCTCCTTCGATGAGGCGCTCGCCGTCCCACAGCGCGGGAGGATGCAGGCCGCCGCGGG
>JAYUUC010000543.1:0-10606 GCA_043755105.1 Myxococcales bacterium | reverse complement strand
ATCAGCTTCGAGAGGTCGGCCCGGAACTGACCCACGGCCAGCTTCTCGGTGTTGTAGAACTTCCGAGCCCACTCGTTGAGCTTGGCCCAGTCTCCGAGCTGATTGTAGGAGTCGAGCACCAGGTTGGCAGCCACTTCGCCGGCGTGGTCTCCGTTCTCGAACTTGTAGTCGGGGTGCTTGAGCGCGATCTCCGAGAGCCTCTGCACCGCCTCGTCGAGGTAGTTGTGGTCGTAGTAGATCTTCCCGGCCTTGTAGGCGATTTCCACCGAGTGGTCGCCGTTCGGCACGTACTTGAGGTAGCGCTCACAGGCCTCGAGCAGCGCCTTCTTCTCGGCCGGAATCGCCGTCTTCTTGGTCAGGTCGGTGCCAGCCTCGGGCTTGATCTTCCCCGAGTCCGTGGCCTTCTTCACCACCTCGTCGTAGGCGAGGATCGCGTTGTAGGCGGCGTTGACCATCCACTTGCCGGGCTTGACCTTCTTGTTCTCCTTCGCCGCCTGTTCCTGCTTGGCGACGTCCTGCATCAGCACCTGGGTGTACTCCGAGGCCGCCTTGGGAAAGTTCTGGAGGTTGTCGTTGAGCAGCTCGGCCCAGAAGAAGCGCAGGTCGTAGGCCTTGGGGTTCTCGGGAAAGAGGGTGAGGTAGTCGGAGTAGACCTCGTTGGCGAACTCGAAGGTCTCGGGGTCCTTGGTCTTCTTCGCTTCGTTGTGCCAGGTGACCGCGAGGTTCGAGATGGTGCGTTCGGACAGCTCGCGCGCCTCTTCGAGCGCCTTCTTGTCCTTCTCTTCCTTGATCACCCCGGATTTGATCACGTCGTCCATCACCTTCACCAGGCGGCGGACCTGCTCGACGGTCATCTTCTTGTTGCCGGCGCGGAGCACGCAGTCGACGATCTTCCCCTGGAAGCCAGGGGCCTCGGGCGAGAGCGGCTTCTCCTTGATCAACATGTTGAAGGCGAGCGCCGCTTCGCGGTCCTTGCCGTCGTCGTAATAGAGGTTGGCGAGCTGCTTCATCATCGTGAAGCGCTCGTCGGGTTTCTGGGTGACGCGACCGAAGTCGGCGCGGGCATCGGCCGGCGCGCCGCCTGACCGAGCGTAGCTGCGCACGTAGTCGGTGCGCGCTTCCTTCACCAGTGAGTTCTTCCCGCCCTTGCCATCGCGCTCGATCGCCTTCTCACCGGCGATCTGCCCGTAGAGGACGACGGACTTGAACAAGTCCATCGCCTTCGTGTAGTCGGCCATGTTGAAGTAGCACCAGCCCTGCTTGTAGAGGGCGAAGCCATAGACCTGGTTCTCCGGCGAAGACGCGGCCCTCTTGTAGGACTCGAGCGCCTTGTCGAGCTGGTCGCGCTTGCCCTTCGAATTGTTGAAGTAGTACTCGCCGAACGCCAGGTGGGCATCGGGGATGAACTTCGATTTCGGGTACTTTTCAATCAGCCGCTTGTAGGCGACCAGCGCCTTGCGGTCCTCGCCGGTCTCCATCAGGTTGTGGCCGAGGAAATAGAGCACCTCGTCGGTGCGCTCGAAATCTTTGTAGGTCTGGATGATCTTCGAATATTCATCCATCGCCAGCTTGCCGAAGCTCTTGCTCTCGACCAGCAGCGCTTCCTTCTCTGACTTCGCCCTCTCCTGTGCAGCCTTGTCCTTGCGGTTCAACGCATTGATGAGGTCGTCGTCTTTTCGGTTGGCGTCGAAGAAGAAGTACTTCGACTCTTCCCAGTACAGCTCGCCGAGCCGGAACAGCAGCGAAGGCGCTTCCTTCTGCCCCTGCGGAGTGGTGGCGTCGGTGAGGCTGATGATCTTCTTCAGGTCTTCGATCTGCTGATGGCGCTTCGACGCCACCTGGACTTCGACTCCGAGGCGAAACTGGTCGTACTGCAGGGCCGGGGCCGCCTGACCCTGTTCCTTCTTTCGGGTGATGTCGCCTGCAAGAGACTTGTCCGGAGTCGCGGAGGTCTCCTTTTCCCCAGGCTCGCGTCCTTCGCGGCATTCCTGTCGAGCGGTTTGTCCTGGGCAAAAGAGGCGGCGGCAACGAGCAGGGATGCTGCGAGGAGCAGTCGGCGCATGGAAGTCCTATCGAAGCCCGAGAAGGCAGAGGCCCGCCAATATTCCGGCGGTGCAAGGAGGGGTCGAAAGTCCGGGCTTGCTCGGGGCAAGTAGGCGGGACTCTTTGGGAATTTCCCGTTCAGAACCCGAATCATGGCCGCAGAACCTTCAGTCGGTCAATAGAATGACCGGATCAATACTGATGGTCGATGTCGGGAACCTCAAAGTTGCTCGTAAGGCACCGAATTTGTATGTGTTTGCAGGTCGGAAGGAGGTGAAAGTACGCAAAGGTGGGACACTTGCTTCTTTTTGCATACTGTCTGCGGTGTGGGAGGGGCCTGCTATGGAAGCAGACGTGAGCCTTCTGCCAACCTCCGCGTCCTTTGAAGAGCTGGTCCAGGACTGTTTCCTGGTCTACCGCGGGACGGGGGTGATGCTGTCCCCGCTGGACGTGGCCCTGATCGGGAGCTGGGCGGAAGAGTCTGTGCCCTTCGAGGTGGTGGCGAGGGGGATTCGACGGGCGGCCGAGGCCGCGCTGTTCGATGCAGGTCAGGGCATCGGCGGCCTGCGGTCGCTCCGAGGGTGCCGGCGCCAAGTCGAGTCGGAGATCAAGAAGTACCTCGGTCAGACCACCGGCCGGGGCAAGGCGTCTGCGGAAGTTGCCCCCGCTCCGCTTCACCACCGCCGGCACCGGAAGCTGTGCAGCGTCCTGAAGAAGATGGGGCGAGAGACCCCGGCTCTGTTCCGCGGCACTGAGCAACTGTTGGCGCGGTTCGCCGAGCTGCCGGGGGACCTGGCAGAGGCGGAAGCGAGGGAAGAGACGGCCGACGTGGTGCTGATGCGCACCCTGCCCTTCCCGGAAAGACTTGCCTTGTTGCGAGAGGCGCGGCAGATGGCGCAGGCGACGGGGGTGTCGCGCGGAGCAAAGGCGCATTCGCGCCGATTCCACCGTTCAGCCCTGTTACGGAGAAGGTTGTCGTTGCCGGCGTTCTGGTGAAGCAAAGGGGTTTCCGACGTGGAAGCGGTCTCGAAGACATCGGCAACCTGTGCCTCCTGTCAGGGGAGGATGTACCTGTTCGAGCGGCATGCAGATCGGGCCGCGGCACGGATCTGTCAATGCTCCGAGACCTGCGCTCGCTGCCAGGGAACGGGCTTCGTCTACGGGACCCGGGAAGAGACCTTCAGTGCTCGGGTAGGGCCGCGCGCGTACCAGGTGCTCACCCGCTGTCCCTGCAAGGTGCTGCAAATCCGGGTGCAGCGCTACAACGAGGCAGGCATTCCCGGCGTGCTGGCGAGTGCGAACTTTGACAGCTACCGGGCCTTCAGCGAAGCGCAGGACCGGGCAAAGAAGGTGGCCACCGCATTCTCGATGTCCTTCGTTCGCGAGAAGCCGCCCAAGGGCTTCGTGCTCAGCGGTCCGGTGGGCACCGGCAAGACCCACTTGATGGTCGCCTCGCTCGCCCACTTGTTGCTGGAGATGGGCGTCGAGGCCCGCTACGTCGAAATCTCTCTACTTTACGCCACCATCCGGCGAGGGTTTCAAGAGGGCAAGAGCGGGGGCGAGATCATCGGCCCTCTCTCTCGGGTGGAGGTTCTGGCGATCGACGAACTGGGGAAGGGCCGCGGCAGCCCGTTCGAGATGGAGACCCTCGATGAGCTGATCGCCCGCCGCTACAACGCGGGCAAGACCACTCTCTTCTCGACCAACTACTCGCTGTTGCCCGAGAAGAAGGGAGCGAAAGTCGGCGGGTACCGCTCGTCCGAGGAGAGCAAGGCGGCGGCCAAGGACTCGGACCTGCTGAGAGACCGCGTAGGCGAGCGGATCTATAGCCGCCTCTGCGAGATGTCGGACTTCGTCGAGCTCCCGCCGGATACGCCGGACCATCGGCGGACCCGGCAGGAGATTGACGCGCGCCCCCATTCTCGCGGGTCAGGTCGCTCCTAGTTGGCGCTGGAGCCGTTCACCCGAAGCTCCCCCTGATTCCTGGTCCCGCGTGCGGTCGAGCTTTGCCGGCCAGCCGGATCAATGCGCTTGGGGCCGGGACACCGACTTCGGAATCTCGGCGGTGAGCGCCGGTTCGAGGCCGACCGTCCTTTCGGAACGGGCGCGCTGGTAGCGCTCTGCGATGTCGTTCCAGTTCCACAGGTTCCAGACCGCGTCGAAATAGCGGGCCTTCTCGGTCTGGTACTGCAGGTAGTAGGCGTGCTCCCAGGCGTCGAGGACCATCAAGGGCACCGCGCCCAGGATCAGATTGGATTGATGGTCGTGGATCTGCGCCACCAGCAGCCGGCCCAGGGTGGGTTCGAAGAACAGTGCTCCCCAGCCGGAACCCTGGGTGGTCTCGGCGGCCTTGTTCAACTGGGCCTTGAGGTGGGCGAACCCGCCGAGGTCCGATTGGATTCCAGCGGCCAGCTCGCCCTTCGGTTCGCCTCCGCCCTGGGGTGAGAGGTTGTTCCAGAACAGGCTGTGGAGCACGTGGCCAGAGACGTTGAAGGCGAGCTGGTTTGCCAGCATCGCGACCGTCGACACGTCGTCCCTTCCCTTGAGCGCGTCGAGGGCCTTGACCGCAGCGTTGGCCGCGTCGACGTAGGCGCGGTGATGCTTGTCATGATGAAGCTCCAGAATCTTGGCCGAGAGATGGGGCTCGAGTGCCGAGTAGGTGTAGGGAAGCGCAGGAAGGACATAGGTCGGCATCGGGTACCTCGTGAAAGGGGGACTGGGCTGAAGAGTATGCACGAGTGCCCCGAAAGCGACCTCGGCCCGGTCTATTTTCCAACCGTGCCAGGCTTCGACCCGGGCACTGGCCGAGAGGCCGCTCAGCGCCGGGTCCACCCCCAGTGCCCGCTGGAGCGGGTAGAGCTGGACTTCGGTCACGGTTCGGAACGCGGTCTCAATGCTCGGAAATTGTAACAAGTGCCCTGGCTTTGAAAGTCGGTGAATGGAGGCATCCCGGCGGCCGTCTTGGCGGGAGTCGAGCCGACGACAGTCGAGGAACACCTCGGTTTTCAAGGAGCGGACATGTTCACCCAACGTCTTGCACTCGCCCTTTTACTCCTCGGTTCGGTCCCTGCTCTGGCGGAGCATGAGGACGACGATTCGAACGAACACTACGAATTCCGTCCCGAGGAGGCGATGCCCAACGAACTTCCTCCCCCTCCTCCCGGGGCTCCGCCTCCTTGCGAAGGTCATTTCGGATACCAGGCGACGCCGTCCTCCTCTGCCCAGGGGTACCCGGCTGAGCCGGAGTACCGTCCTGCACCGGCCCCTTCGAATGAAGGCCAGTGGGTCCGCACCGAGCAGTTCGGCCAATTGTGGATTCCCTACTCTCAGCAATACACCTTTGTTCCGCAGGATCCCCAGGTGTACCCCTCTCAGTATGTCTATTCCGCCGACTATGGTTGGCGTTGGGTGGTGGCTCCCTGGGTCTATGGTTGGGGACCGAGTCCTCAATGGGGCGCCTGGGGCCCTCGTGCCTTTGCCTGGTACAGCCGACCGTGGTTTCGGGTCGGCGGTTACTGGGGCTGGGGCGGATTCAGGGGTTGGGGCTCGTACCGCGGCTGGGTCGGGCCCCGCCAGTGGGTTCGTCCAAGTGAGGGCGGCTCATTTCACATGGCCACTCCTCCGTCCTGGGGCCGCATGCCTCACTCTGCCGGGCCCGGGTTTGGGCGGTTTCATGGGCCGATGTTCGGCGGAGGCTGGCACCACGGCGGTCACCACCACTGACGCCGCAGGCGCCGCCCCTGGCCTTTTTTCCGGGGCGGCGCGCGGCTCTTGAGACATCAGGTCCCGTTCACGGTCGCTGACCCACGGTGAGCTGCAGATCGAACAATTGGCCTGCACGGAGCACTTTCACCGGCACCGATTTGCCGACGTTGTCTGCGCGAAGAAACGCCTGGAAGTCGGAGAGGTCCTTGATGTCTTCTCCGCCCAGCTTGAGCACCGTATCGCCGTAGCGAAGACCGGCGTGGTCTGAGGGCCCTCCAGGTTCGACTGCGAGCACCAGCAACCCCACGTCCTCGCCCGTCGCCTGGCGAACCTGCTCGGGAAGGTGCACGGGTTGCGAGCTCACCCCCAGATAGCCGCGCCGGATCTTTCCGTGAGCGAGCAGCGACTCCACCACCCGGCGGACGGTGGCGGTAGGAAGGGCGAGCGAGGTCCCGCGGATCAGCCCGGGGCACCGCCGCACCTCCGCTGAACAGGCAGCTCGTGAACCTGCCTGAACGGGCAGGTGGGGCTTTGGCCACAGCGGGCGCGCCTTCAGAGGTCGATGATGCCCAATCGCGCGGCCCGCACCACGGCTTCGACGCGCTTTTGAGCGCCGAGCTTTCCGAGCACGGAATTGACGTGAAACTTGGCGGTGTG
The DNA here is from genome assembly GCA_043755105.1 of Myxococcales bacterium. Classification (GTDB taxonomy): domain Bacteria; phylum Myxococcota; class Myxococcia; order Myxococcales; family Myxococcaceae; genus JAYUUC01. The sequence continues at coordinate 4,201 of JAYUUC010000543.1, read as the reverse complement.
CTCGCTGATCTTCAGGCTCTCGGCGATGGCTCGGTTCGACAAGCCTTCGGCGAGGAGCACGAGGACCTGCGCTTCCCTGTCGGTGAGCGGTTCCCGCAGCTCGTCGCGACCATTGAGCAGGTGCGCACCGCTTTCACCGGGGATGAGGGAGGCGAGAAAAGATTGGTCGAACACCGCCAGTCCCCGGCCGAGGGCGACCAGGGCTGCTAGCCCTTCGGCTCCGACGTCGCGGGTGATTGCGCCGCTCGCTCCTGCGGCGATCGCTTCCACTACCCCTTCAGGCGTTGCGACCAAGGCGAGGACGGGCAGCTCGAGGCTGGTGACAACGCTCAAGCTTTTCTTCCCGGCGTTCTCATCGAACCCGGGGCCGAGGTCACAGAGGGCGACGTCGGGGCGGAGCAGTCGCACCTGTTCGGCGAAGTCTGCCACCGCGGCCGAGGCAGAGAGCTGCGGTCCCTGATCCGGCAATGTCATCAGCAGGGCCGAACGGACCAGGGGATCTTCGGCGAAGACGAGCACCCGTCAAGGTTCAGCGCTGGCCGGCTTGCCGAACATTCCCGGTTGAGAAGAACCCCACCCCAGCACCCGCAAGCCCAATAGTTTGTGGCCTCGAGGCCACTCCCCCCTTCGGCCCCACGGAGCCCCAACCCGAATAAAAGTGCCACTTATCCCCCACCTGGCTCTGAGGGCAGCTTGCGCCCAGGTGCGCTTTACCGCTATCAGCCGCCGCCGAAGCGCCTACCCAAATGGAGTCAGCACCGTGACGTTCCCCAGAACCCTGTGTTTCACCGTCGTTGCCGCCGTGACGCTGTTCTCCGCTTGTGGCGGAGTGGACGGCTTCAATCCGGACCTCGACGACAACGAGACCGAGGCTGCCGGTGAAATCTCCACGAGCGAGCAGGGACTCAACAACGATATTGCTTTCACCCCCTTCACCGATTCGGTGGGCAGCCAGGCGAATCTGCCCCGCTGGCGCCTGTTCAAGACGGCCGCAAGCTATTCCGCCTACTTTGGACACTCCGCCCCTTCCACCGTGAACTTCGCCAGGGATTGGGTCTTCTTCTACAGCGCCGGGTCCCGACCTACCGGTGGCTACACCGCGGCGATCACCCGCGTGTTTCGCGGCGCCCAGAACCGGGTCTATGTGGCCACCTCGCTGAAGACGCCGGGCGCCCACTGCATGGTCACCCAGGCCTTCACCAACCCCTACGTGCTGGTGAAGTTTGCCAAGCCGGCCGCTGCCAACGTCGTCCGCTACCTCAGCTCCACCCAGCGGGTTGACTGCGCGGGCCCGGTGCCGACCGGTCCGATCTGCGGCGGCATTGCAGGGCTGCAATGTGCGGGCGCCGGCACCTGCGTCGATGACCCCAGCGACAGCTGCAACCCGGCCAACGGCGGCGCCGATTGCAGCGGTCACTGTGCCTGCAACTCGCTCGGAATGTGCGTGGGCGGCGGCGTCTGGAACAGCAGCCCCGAGGTCTGCGGCTGTGAAGCGCCTCCGTCGTGCGCGACGGTGCTCTGCGGCGCGAACACCTACTGCACCATTCACAACGGCCAGCCGGCTTGCCTCCCCAACCCGAGCCAGGTCACCTGCGGCTCGGTCACTTGCGGTTCCGGAATGTACTGCTGCAACGCCAGCTGCGGAATCTGCGCTCCCCCGGGCTCGTCCTGCATCCAGCTCGCCTGCAGCGGCAGCTAGGGGCTCGATGAATGCGCAGGTCGACCGCAGAATTCAGAGGGTGCCGTCGTTGACCTGTTTGAAGAGGAAGTAGCGACCCCCGAGCATGCGGTGAACGTAGAGCGCCGCGTGCACGTAGAGCATCGACAACCAGACCACTGGCACCGAGGCGCCGAGACAGGGCGCCGAGGGGCAGATGGGGTAGACGAAGGCGCCGTGACGGGTTGCCGTCCACTCGAAGCCGACCCCGAGGCAGGCGAGTAGAAAAGCGTAAAGCGGGAGCCATGTCCGGCGAGCGGCCCAGAGATCGGGCGCCGCCCAGACCGCCAACACCGCGGCGCAGACCCAGGGAAGGACGCCGTGGGTTCGCTCCGGCGCGCCGAGATAGCCGGTGACGCAATACGCGAAGATCCACGAGCCGTGAGCGAACACCAGGTCTGCGAAGGAAAGCGGCCGCCCGCCGAACAACCCCTGGGCTCGACCGCGGTGGCCCACCACCCAGGTGTAGAGCAGGAAGAAGCCAACCGTGGCTCCGAGGTAAATCGGCGAAACGGGAAGTTGTTCGCCGATCCACTCCTTGTCGGGGTAGGCGACCACTCCCAGGTGTTCGTGGATCTTGTCGATCCAGGTGCCGATGCACCCGACCGCCAGCCAGGCGACGAACGCAGCCGGACGTCGACGATGAACAGCGCGGTCCGCGGGGAGCGATTCAAACGAAGGGGACGCCACCGCTGTCTGACTTGCCATACAGCTTCTCCGAAGACTCCGGCCTTCTCGATGATGACGGCCGTCCCAGGGGCCTGTCCATCCCACCCGGACGCGGTGATTCCATCGCGAGCACAGAGGTCCCTTGCCGGTTCCAGCAGCAGCGAAAACGGAGCCACTCAGGCGGGTCCGGCCTACACTGCCCCACCCGCACCTCTCATCTCTGTCGTCATTTCTCACCGCTTCAGGAGCACGTCGATGCCGCCGTTTGCCCCCCAAACAAGACATTGGCTCCTGGTGGCCGTTCTGGCGTCTTGCGCCACCCAGGCTCCCCTGCCCGCTTCTTCGGGCTACGGTCCCGCGCCTTCGTTGCCAGCTCCCCGCGAGGCGTTGATTCCCCTGGTCCACATCGCTCCGGCGGTCGGCTGGAGTGCGGGTCAGAAACCAACCGCCGCCCCGGGCCTCGAGGTGGAAGCCTTCGCCACTGGGTTGGAGCATCCGCGCTGGCTCCACGTGCTTCCCAACGGCGATGTCCTGGTCGCCGAGTCGGCCGCGCCGCCGCAGCCGGAAGACGCGAAGGGCATCAAGGGCTGGGCGATGAAGCGGGTGATGAAGGCCGCCGGGGCGTTACCGCCCAGCGCCAACCGGATCACCCTGCTTCGGGACGAGAATGGTGATGGGGTGCCCGAGACACGCAGCGTCTTTCTCGGCGGGCTGCACTCCCCTTTCGGAATGGCGCTGATCGGTCACGACTTCTACGTCGCCAACACCGACGCGCTGATGCGCTTTTCCTACTTCGAGGGCCAGACCCGGATATCGAGCCCCGGAACGAAAGTCGTCGATCTTCCCGCGGGGCGCATCAACCATCACTGGACCAAGAATGTCATCGCCGCAGAGGACGGTTCGAAGCTGTTCGTCACGGTGGGCTCGAACAGCAACGTGGCGGAGAATGGAATCGACGTCGAAGAGGGCCGAGCCGCAATCTGGGAAGTCGCTCCCGACGGGACCCACCGCCTCTTCGCCACCGGGCTGCGCAATCCCAATGGCATGGCCTGGGAACCCTCGCGACAGACGCTCTGGACCGTGGTCAACGAGCGCGACGAGATCGGCAACGAGCTCGTCCCCGACTACCTCACCTCGGTCGAGGAGGGCGGCTTCTACGGTTGGCCCTACAGCTATTTTGGCTCACATCTCGATTCCCGCGTCAGCCCACCCCGCCCGGACCTGGTCGCGCGGGCGAAAGTTCCTGACTACGCCGTGGGCGCGCACACCGCGGCGCTCGGGCTCGCGTGGTCCGGAGGAACCCGGCTGCCGGCGCCGTTCACCGAGGGAATGTTCATCGGGCAGCACGGGTCCTGGAACCGAAGTCCGGCGAGCGGCTATAAGGTCATCTTCGTCCCCTTTCGGCAGGGACGGCCGTTCGGCGCACCACTCGAGGTTCTCTCCGGGTTTCTCGATTCCCAAGGCCGGGCGCTCGGACGGCCGGTAGCAGTGGCGATCGACCGTCAGGGAGCTCTGCTGGTCGCGGACGACGTTGGCAATTGCATCTGGAGGGTGACCGCCCAGGGCGGCAGCTCCGTCACTCGATGAACGCTCGGTGGAGTGCCCGGGTGAGCGCGTCGAGGTGTCTCTTCTCCACCAGCAGCGACAGCTGCAGCGGCGAGGAATGAGCGGCCCGAACGGTGGCGCCGAGAGCTTTGGCTTCCTCGAGCGCTCGGCGGAGCCGGCTCCCGTCGGCGTTGATCCCCGTACCGACGCAGGTCACCGTCCCCCACTGCTCTTCGCAGCGGACACGGCCCTCGAAGCGGGTGACGAGCA
>JAYUUC010000542.1:0-3667 GCA_043755105.1 Myxococcales bacterium | reverse complement strand
AGGTCCACCCCGTCGATCTTGACCACGATCGCATGGCCGCCACTCAGGTCCGGAGACCCGTTGAGGAAGAAGTTGGTCCGGAAGCCGAACGCGGTCTTCCCCAATTGCTCGAGGGTAGTGGCCCAATCGGGCGTACAGATCTCACCCTTGACGCCGTTGGTCTGGGTGACCAGCTGCGCATAGCGGCCGTCGTCCGGACCGGTATCGTAAGAGCAGCCCGTCGGAGGGCTGGGATTGAACCCGACGATGGCGTTGAAGGTGAACAGGTTCGAACGCTTCGCTCCCTTGATGTTGAGGAACGAATTGTAGAAGAAGGACACCGGCGGTGCGGACTGGTCAGGAGCGTCGGACACCACGACCACTGCCAGCTGGGCGTCGTTGCGAAGGAACCCAGCGTTCTCGTTGGTAATCAGCGGCGCCGTCAGCGCCTTCAGGGAAGGCGAAATTCCGGTCTCGGTACCACTCCCGTTGATGCCCACGTTCACCTTGGCCTTGAACTGAGCCTCGACGTTCGCGCTGGTGGGGGTGAGCACCTTGTCCGGATGTGCCGTGCCCGTCTTGAACTTGCCCTGAGGACCGGTGGAGTCGTCGTCGGTGGTGGTGACCGCGAGGTGATAGTCGACGTTGGCGGAAATCGCGTACTGAATGAATGAACCAAAGTTCGCCGCCAGCGATTGCTGCTTGTCACTCATCGAGCAAGAGTCGTCGATGGTGAGAAGGATGTCCGCCTGGGGCTTGGAATCCTGGGTGAAGACGTCGGTGTTGATGCCCACCACATCGCCCTTGCCCTGCAAGGTCACGATGTAGGTCACGTTCTGGCCCGCCTGGACCGCGTTGAGGGCGATCGCTCCGGAGTCGGCGCCGAGGTCAATCGGCTTGTACTTCGCGGTGAAGGTGATCGGGCTGGCGCCCGAAGGAATCACCAGGCCGCCGGTGGGAATTGCCGGGGTGGAGACGAGCAGGAACTCGGGGCAGGCAACCGTGCCGGGGCAATCGGGACCGCCCGCGGGCTGGCCGGCGCCTGCCTGCATCGCGAAGCTGTTCAGAGTCACCGGCGACACACAGGTGTTGTAGATGGTGAAGGTCCGGGTGGCCGAGTTGCAGCCCTTCTGCACGGTGCCGAAGTCGAGGTCGTCGGGCGCAATCGTCAAGCAGGAGGCAGCGATCGACGCCTGGAGCTGCACCAGCGTCTGGGGCTTGGTGGGCGAGGACATGAAGAACTCGACCTGGCCAGAGACGTTGGTGATCGACGTCGGTACCGTTCCCTGCGGCCAGGCCCGGACCGCGACCTGCACCGATTCATTGGGCTGCAGTTCCTGAGAGACAATCGCGCCGGCGGGGACGCTGAACACGGTGTCGGAACCGGCCGCCACATCGAGACCTGAGAGCAGACAGACCTCGCCGGCATTCTGGCCGAGGTTCTTGATGGTGAAAGTGAGGTCTCGGTACGACGGCGGTGAAATCAGGCCGAAGTTCAGCGCGGTCGGCGTCACCGCGTAGTTGCACGGAGGCAGCACCACCACGTCGGCCTTGACGGTGATCTTGGTCTCGGCCTCGTCGGGGTCATTGGAATAGATGATGAATTCGAACTCCTTCTGGCCGATGGTGGTCGGGGTCAGCCTCACCACCAGGTCGACCAGGTTCTTCCCCGCGCTCGCTTCGATCCCCACCGAGGGGTCGTAGGAGCCGGGGCCGCTCACCGGCAGGTCGGCAATCGAGATCTCTGCGAGGTCGCCCTGGATCGCAGTGACCGCCGAGGTGTAGGGCTTGCCCACGCCCCCCTTCCCCAGCTTGAGGTTCGCCTTCGGGTCCGGGGTGGCGGGCTTGGTGCCCACGTTCATCACCGTCACCTTGCGGGTCTGGAACGAGGCCGGGGTGGCGCCGGCAAAATAAGCCACCTTGCCGAAGTTGAGCACCGGCGCGGGAACTACCTGGATGTCGGGACCTCCGCCGAAGCCCTTGAGCTCGGCGGCACCGTTGGGCTGCTTTGCCAGCGTGGTGTTGAAGGTCAGGGTACTGTTGCGCGGCCCGAGCACCGTCGGCTTGAACGAGAGGCTGACCTTGAGCTCGCCGTTCTTCCCGGGCACCACCAGCTTGGTCAAGTCCTGACCGGCAATGGGCACGATCTTGTATTCCGCCGACGAGGTCTTGAGATTGCTCAGGGTCACGTCGACGAGGCTGGCGTTCTTGAAGGTGATGTCCTGGGTCACCTGCGCCCCCGGGGTGACGTAGCCAAAGCTGACCGGGTTGGTCCAGCTGAGGACCTTGTCCACGCCTTCACCCACCAGCGAGACGACGAACTCCGGGCACTGGCTGGAGGCCTGCATCTTCACGAAAGCCAGGTATGACTTCAGCTCGGTGGGGGTGAAACCGACGATCACATTCTTCGAGGTTCCGGCGGCGATGTTGATCGTCCCCCGCGCGGAGTCGGCAGCGAACGCAAACGCCTTGTCGTCGCCCGAGGAGGAGAAAATGTCGCCCACGATTGCAGTGGTCGGAATCTGCGAGGGGTTCTTGATCTCGAGGGTGTACTTCGACGTATCGCCCTTGGCGACCGAGCCAAACTCCAGCGACTTCGGAAGCTCGCACACGCCCGAGACCGAGGTCGCCTTGAGGGTGATGGTCGCGGTGTCTTCCCCGGCGGCGGTGTTGCTGCCGCGGAGAATCAACTTCACTTCGTGGTTTACCACCGAGAGCGCGGTGTCCTGCGGCGAGGTGAAGGTCATCTCGAACTCCACCATTTCGGCGGCCCCTACTTCCTTGCCCTCTTCGAACTGGACCTCGAAGACCGGATTGGGTTCTTTCACACTGCCGGCGGCGAAGGTGTCTCCCGAGGTCTTCTCGAGCTTGGCCAGACCCAGCGAGCCGCGGCCGAGGTTCTTCACTGCCAGCTTCAGGGTCTTCTTCTGGCCCATGAACACCGGCCCGAAGTCGTAGGTCGCATCACGCGAGGTGATCTGCCCGCTGTCGGTGCCATCGGCGACCACGCCGATTTCCCCGTACAGGTGTTCGCCGCCCTGAGTCTTGCAACCTCCACAGGCGGTAAAGGCAACACCCATTGCCAACAGCAAAGTGGCGGCACGACCAGGAGACAGCTTCATAGAGACCTCGAAACGGTGGAAGCGGAGCAGGCCCCGGGGAGGGAGACCTTCGGGACGCTTGCTATTTCCGGCTCGGCCCACCGGAGGTAGGTGAAAAGGCGCGGCATGCTGCCGACTTGGGCTGATGAGGTCAAGAGCCGCACCTGGTCCCACCTTGGGACCTGTTCAAAATCGTGGGACCAATCGGAATATTGTCGCCCCTGCCCACCCGGCGGTTGCGCGGGAAAGCCGACAAAGGCCGACAGATGCCCACATCTTCGAGCGAGCGGCAACTGGGCCCCCCCCGCAACGAAAAGGGCGGCGCCCTGAAATACAGAGCACCGCCCTCATTCTCAGGACTTGGCCGTGGCTAGAAGCAGGTCACGTAGTAGGTGATGGTCAGGGTCTGGCCGGGCTCGGGCACGAACATCGGCTCGAAATTGATCGAGTTGGCCACCGGGTCGAACGTCCATACCGTCGAACCGCGGACATCGATCGCCGGCAGGTCCACCCCGTCGATCTTGACCACGATCGCATGGCCGCCACTCAGGTCCGGAGACCCGTTGAGGAAGAAGTTGGTCCGGAAG
>JAYUUC010000541.1:0-10619 GCA_043755105.1 Myxococcales bacterium | reverse complement strand
TGCGGGACGCGACGCGTCAGTCGCTCGTGGCCAGCTTCCAGCTGGCGTCCCTCACTCTTCGTGGCCCGCGCTCCCTCAAGTCTCGCGATCACGCTCAGACTACGCGGGGCCCTACATGGCCGGCACGGGGATCAGCCCCGCCATCGAGGCCATCGCCCTCGCTGCGGAGGGACACCCCATCCCCGAGAACCTGATCTCCGCCGAGGACCTCAAGTCGATCTTCCGATGTGGGAGGGCCGGGCTCACCGGCATCTCCCCACGAGTCGTTGTTGTCGGAGCTGGACGCCGAGGAGGCAAGACCTCCAACCTCCTCGCTCCACGAGCTGTTCACGCCGCTTGGGTAACCCCTGTCCCCACCCTCAAGAAGGGCGAGATTGCCCGTTCGGTCATCATCTCCCCGGACACCGACCAAAGCGGCGCATGCTTTGACTACTGCCGTGGCATCGTCGAGTCGAGCCCGGTCCTCTCCAATGCGGTCGTCAAGATCACCACGGAGCAGATCCTTCTTCGTCGTCCCGACGGCACCAAAGTAGAGATCGTTGTTGGTGCGGCCTCAAGAGGCGGCAAGGCAGCTCGTTCCCGCTCGGTCCTCTTCTGTGGGTTGGACGAAGCAGCCTTCTTCTTCCCCGATGGATCGCACGTTGCGAACGACACGGACATCTACGCCGCGGTCTTGGGGACCATCAAGTTCCTCGTCGGCGCGCAGATATGGATCGTCAGCACCCCCTGGATCGAAGGTGTTGGGGTCATGGAGAAGCTCATCGAGGAGCACTGGGGTTCGCCCGGCTTCGCCCTCGTTGCAGCTCGTGTCTCCAGCTATCTCCTACGTGGGATCCCCGATGACGACTCCCTTCGCGAAGGAATGGACGACGACACCTACAATCGAGAGATCCAAGCCAAACCGCTTCCCGAAGGTTCGGTGGGCTTCTTCCCCATGGCCCGGGTCATCGAAGCCGAGAAGCGCGAGAACGACGCTCCAATCGTCGAACGTGGAGCCGGAGCCGACCTTGGCTTCCTGAAGGATTCCTCGGCCCTGGTCATCGCCTCCAAGCGATCGAAGGGAGGCTTCTCGGTCGACCACCTGGAGGAATACAGCCCCGAACCCGGGAAGCCCCTCAAGCCGACCGTCGTCTGTCGACAGTTCGCCGACACTCTTGAGGAGTACGGCATTCGAGCCGTCTCGGCCGACAACCATGAGAAGGCGACCGCTCTGGAGATCTTCGGGGCGCGGGACATCACGCTCATCCCGGCTCCCGCCCTGCGAGATGACAAGGAGAAGGTCTACCGCGCCGCGAGGACCCTCTTCGAAGAAGGGGCGATCAGCTTTTGGGATCTCCCCGAAGGAGATCGAGTCAACCTTCGCAACCAGTTGCGGATGATCGTCTCCAAACCCCGCCCCGGAGGTGGCTACGAAATCTCCGCCCCGCGAGCGACAACCAAGCAGGACCTCGCGAAGCAAGGCAAGAGCATCAAGGGACACGCCGATGCCGTCTCCGCCTTCGTTCTCGCCTTGTGGCAGGCGGGCAGCGGCTCTCCTGACGCCCTGAAGCTAACCGAGGCCATCCCCGACATGGACGACTTCGAGGACAACTCTTACGAGCAGATCCTCGACCGAGGGATTGACCGACTCGACGATCTCCGCTGGCGTGACTGACCCTTGAAGTCCGTCGGTAAGATCCGACATGTCGTGGTTCACCAACCTATTCCGACGCCGTGGAGCGATGGAGGTCGACAAGGCCAACGTTGCGCTCGTGGAGGCGTACTCCGCTCTCGATCATCGGGAGCGGGAGGGAATGGTTGGACGCCTCAGCGACTCCGCGTATGGCATTCAGCGTCGCCCGATCTACGTTCAGACGCGTTGGCAGCCTCGACAGCGGGACGAGATCCTCGCTGAAGCTGAGTCGGGGCAGCTCCTACGGTTGGCCTACTTCATCGACGCGATGAAGTCTGACGGCCTCATCTCCGGTCTCGGGGACACCAGGACGAGCGGAATGCTTCGCCGGCCGGTCCTCCTCGATGGTGACCCCTATCTTGTGGAGCAGCTCCAGGGCCGGGCTCCGGCATACGGCGACGATGGGGAGGTCACCGATCCCGGCACCCCCGGCGTCTGGTCGCGCATGGTTCCGACGGCGGAGCTGGCCGCCATCTTGTGGGACGGCATCTTCGCGGGCATTGGGGTCGGGGAGCTGATCAAAGACGAGACGGGGATCCCTGTCCTCCGTCACCTCGACCTTCATTGGGTTCGCTACGACTACGAGAACGATCGGTTCTTCTACCAAACCCCGGGTGGCGTCACCGCCGTCATCACCCCGGGAGATGGCCGATGGGTTCTCTTCACCCCGAAAGGACCCAAGCGAGCATGGATGGCCGGCGCCTGGTTCCCGCTCGCCTGGCCCTTCATCAGCAAGGCAGGGACCGCGCTCGATCGTCTTCGTTGGCAAGGACAGCTCACCGACCCCCTAAAGGTGGTTCAGTCGAGCGAACGTTCCACGGAACCCCAACGGCGAAAGCTCCTCAAGTTCATCACTGACCTGTGGCATCGGTCGCCCGCGCTCGTCCTTCAAAGCGACGAGAAGGCGTATCTGGTTGAGAGCACCGGCAAGGGTTATGAGGTATTTCTCGATTCTGAAGAGCGAGCCGACCGGGAGATTCAGTTCACCCTCTCCGGGCAGATAGTCACTGGGGATGGCAACAAGGGGTTCAGCTCCGGCGATCTCTTCGACGCCATCAAAAACGATCTGATCCAGGGAACCGCCGACGCAGCGGGCGAATGTGTCACCCGAGACATCATCGCACCTTGGGCTCTCCGGTTTTGGGGGTGCAAGGATGGCCCGTCGGCAACGTGGGATGTCCGCTCGCCAGCACAGCGTCAGGCCGATGCGGAGGCCCTAGAGTCTGCCCTGTCCACCGTGGAGAAGGCGGACGCACAGCTCGCTCCTCGCGGGCAGCGGGTCGACCTTCCTGCCTACCTCCTGTCGCAGCGCCTCACGCTTCCCATTGAGCCCCTCCCCGGCGCTGCCACGTCCCCCAGCGGAAGCGATTCCCCGTTGGTGACCCTTCTTCAAAACGATGACGACCAGGAGCCAGAGGGCGACGACTACGCGACGGCCCTTGCCGAGAAGATGACCCTTCATGGGGTCAACAAGTGCGAGCACGGGTCCTCAAATCGTTGTCGCCTCTGCGGCATCGAGAGGACCCGTGACTTCGACCCCAGCCCCACGGGTGAGCACACCTGGCACGTCACTTGGCGTCCGATCGTCCGCTCCACTGTCAAGGCTGCGACGCCCGGTATGGTGACAGTGAGCGTATGAAGTCCAAGAGGTTCACCGCATCGATCCAGCTACCTCCCCGGGGCAAAGCCCCCGAGCGGATCCGTATCTGGCGTGCGGGAGAGAACCCCGGGAACTTTGGCCAGTGCTTGTTCACCCCCAAGGCGGCGGCTGATGTCATGGCCGCGTTCGTGACCCGTGGCAATGCCGGTGCAATTGACATCGAGCACGCCACGAACCGATCGGCCAACCCGGACTACGACCCCTCGAAGCCTCCCCCCGGCGGCGGCTACTACTCTCTTGAATTGGCGGACACCCCCGACGGGCCGGAGCTGTGGTGCTCGGTAAGGTGGAGTGACTACGCCATCGAGCAAATCGAGAGTGGGTCGCGTTGCTACGTCTCTCCCGACTGGCAGATGGACTCCGTCACTCGCGAGCCGCTAATGCTCAACAAGCTGAGCCTGGTCCAAGAACCCGGCACCTACTCAATTTCAATGCTGGCCTCAAGAGCCGGCGCGTCTGACAGGAGTTTCAAGATGGATTCTGATTTGCTCAAGGCCTTGATTGCGGATGCCCAGAAGCTGGCTGACTCGGCCGAGAGTGCCGACCTCAAGGCGATGGGCGCAGACCTCGCCAAGCAGCTCACGGACGCGGCCACGAAGCTCGGGGTCGACCTGACCGCAGCTCCCGAAGCCCCGGCGGCTCAGGCGGCGGCCGATGCTCCCCCGCCCGCTCCCCCTGCGAAGGAAGAGGAGAAGGCTGTCGCGAAGATCGCCTCGAAAGGCATCACCATCGCGGACGTCACCGCTGCCATCCGCGAGGAGAACGCCAAGCGTGACCTCCTGGTTGCCGCCAAGAACCGTGTCGGCATGACCGCGGAGCTGGCCAACGTGCTCGCTTCGAAGTCGCTCTCCGAGGTTCGAGCCATCGTCGGTGCTCTCCCCATGGCCGCTGGCTCGGACATCAAGGTCAAGCTGCCCGCCCTCAACGCGACGGCGAGTGCTCCCGCTCCCGAGGCCGAAGAGAAGGACGACGACATCCTCAAGCTACGTCGCCAGCTCGGAGTCTCCGCGGAGAACGCCGTCGCTGCGAAGGCTGACGCGGTCTCCGGCCAGCTCGGAGTGCTCTCGGTTGCCCGTCTCCAGGAGATGAAGGCCAAGGCCCGCAAGGAAGCAGCGGCCAAGTCGGCCCAGTGAACTGAACCGGGCTGAGGAAACGAGGCCCGTGACCCCCAAAGACTAAGGACAACGAACATGGCTGCTCAGACTGCTGCACGTCTCACCAAGGATAGCTACACGAACGGCGAGATCGCCTTTCCGGTGAAGGCTGCCACCAAGATTTACGCCGGCTCGATGGTTGACGTCTCTGGCGTCAACACGGGCTACGCGACCCCGATGACCAAGGCCACGGGGCTGAAGTGCAAGGGCATCGCGAAGAAGACCGTGGACAACACGTCGGGCGCAAACGGGGATCTCAAGGTCACCGTCCAGCTTTCGCAGACTCCCAACGGGACGCGACTCTTCAAGCTCACGAACGACCCCGGGGCCGGCGCTCTTGCCATCACGGACATCGGAGCGACCGTTTACGCGCTCGATGACCACACGGTCACCAAGACCTCCACGGCGGCAACCGCTGTTGGTGAGTTCGTGCGCCTTGATTCGGACGGCGACGTCTGGATCGAGATCAAGTGACCTGAACCCCGGACTCAGAAAGACCAAGGAACGAAGTCATGGCTATCACTCTATCCCCCCGGGTCGTTCAGGAATTGAACGTCCTGCTCGTGTCGATGTTCGACATGGGCGCCGGAGACGCTGCGAAGAAGGCGTCTGACGTTCTCGATCTCGCCTACGTCAACACGAGCGACACGGCAGAGAACGCCTACACGATCGTCGACACGGACTTTGCCCTTCGCGACCGTGCGGACTCGGCTGAGGTCATCGTCGATGGCGTCAAGCTGTACGAAACACGCGTCAAGGACGGCAAGAAGTACAAGCTCATCGAGGTCGATCTCGACGCGTTCGATGACGACAAGGTCGGCCAGTACAAGGGCGTGTTCTACCGCCTCGGTATGGCGCAGGCTCTCGGGCCCTCGCGTCTCATGGAGGACGTCATCCTCGCGTCCGAAGTCGCGGCCCCTGGCGGCAACTTCGACGGCGTGCCCCTCATCAGCACGGCTCACCCGGTGAAGCCGTTCGAGGGCGGAGCGGCAACGTGGGCGAACAAGCTCGTCATCTCGGCCGGCTTGAACATCAACACCTTCGCGCAAGCGTACTCGGCGTTCCAGAAGTTCCCCGGCGAGGATGGTCGTCCGCAGAACAACACCCCCACGGTGCTCATGGTCGACCCGGATAACCGGCAGATCGCATGGGACATCTGCTACTCGGATCGTCCCCAGGCCGGCAGCGGCGGTGGCAACTCGTGGAAGGGTCAAATCCGTCCGATGATCGTCCCCCAACTCTCCACGGCGGATGGCTGGTATCTCGTCGATGACTCCAGCTCGCTGGAGCGTCCCTGGATCTTCCAAGAGCGTCGCCCCCTGCGCATGATCCCGCTCTTCTCCTCGCACGAGGATCCGCACGTCATCAAGAGCCGCAAGCTCCAGTGGATCGTCGATGGCCGTATCGGCGGTGGCTACGGCTACGCGTCCAAGGTCCTGAAGGTCACCAAGACCTGACCAACTACGCTCTGGCGCAATGCCGGAGCACCGAGCCCGTGCCGAAAGTCCCTCGGCACGGGCTCTTTCTTTGGGTCGGTATGATCCAACGTGCTTCAACAGAACTACGCTACTTTGCGGGACCTCGGAGAGCTTGGCGTCGCTGCGAAAGCACTGGGGACACTGTCCCCCGGCCACAAGAAGCGAGCCATTCTAGCCGCGAGCGGGCGAATCGCCCTGTATCTGCGGAAGCGTCACACGCTCCCTTTGACGCCTGATGTCACGCCCCTCGACGTCTCGGGGCTCGTTCACGGCGGCATGGCGTCTTTGACCATCGGCAGCACAGGCCCCGCAACGGTGCAAGACATCGCTGTCCAGGTATTTGACCCTGGTACGGTTGGCACCGTCGGCGTGACTGTCCAAATAAGCGTGGACGCTGGCATCACCTACGGCCCCCTTACGGCCCTTGCGCTGACGGGCGATATCACCATCGACGGCGTGACCTTGACGCTGGCAGGGCCCCTTGGTGCGGGAGACATCGTCGAATGGAGCACTCGCGTCGACTTCGGTCTTTGCGAGGCAACCATCTCGATCGCGGCGTACCTGCTCGTCCACAACCGAGGCGTCGACCCGGTCACCATGGAAGACCTGGAGAAGCGCTGGGAGAAGGCGATTCAGTGGTCGAAGGACCTGGCATCCGGCGAAGCGTTCCTCGACAACCGAGAAGACGCGACCCCCGAACTCGACGAGGGAGGCTCCTACGGCGACGGGCAACAGGACCCGTGGGACTTCCTCGATGTGGTGGTGGGCTCATGAGCGGCCTCACCGGAAGCTTCGCTGAACTCGACGCCCTCATCGCCCAGATGACGGCACTTGATACGGTGACCGAGCGAGTAGCTCAAACGGTCGCCCCCAAGATCGAGGCGCTGTGCCGCAAGAACTACGCCGACCAGAAGGGCCCCGACGGGACCGCCTGGAAGCGGAACAAGGACGGCACCTATCCTTCGTTGGCTCGCCCTGCCGGCAACATCTTCTTCAAGGCTGAAGGCTCAAGCATCATCGGCGTAGCGGAAGATGTCCTCCGCTACCACCAGACGGGGAGCAGGGACGGGAAGCTCCCGAAGCGCTCTGTCTTTCCCGAAGAGGGAACCATCCCCGCCAATTGGCAAGTCGTCATCGACAAGGAGATGGCCGCTGAGATCGAGAAGGTGTCGTGATGTCGAGCGTATTCGCGATCGACTCTATCGTGGCCGACGTTCAAGCCGAGTTCACTGCCAAAGGGATCGCGGCTGAACTCCTTGTTGGGGAGTGGGAGACGTTCCGCAATCAGGAGAACGCGAGGGTCATCTTCGGTCTTGGGGCCGGAGCTTTTGAACCCGTCGGGTTCTCGACCGGCGACCACTACGCTCAGGGGGCCAACTTCCCGACGAGCGACACCACGATGGCCCGGCCCCTCTGGAGGTGCCTCCAGACGATCAAGGTCTGGGTGGTGTTCCCCCAGAATGAGGCCGTTGACGACGATCGGAAGTCTATCGTTGCTCGCCAGGGTGCGTGGGACCTCTTGAACCAAACGATGCGAGCCATGTGGCACAGCCACGGCGGAGCATTCCCCACCAAAAACCTCGTCTGGATCAACGAAGCTCAGGCGGATAGGACCTACGGATCCGCGGTGTCCTTCGAGTCGGTCTTCGCTGTTCCGGTCCTCGATGACGACTTCAGCTTCGGCACGGCCGACACCTACGACACCGATCTTGTCGTCGTGAATCCTGACGGCACTGAGGTCGACCAGGGCACGTCAACTGGTCCCTGACTCGGCCGGTACGATCCCACAGGAGATCGTACCAATGAGTGTCCCGTCAGCATCCCTGACCGAAGTCCCGGCGTCGGTCGGGATCGCCCCTTCCAGCTCCACGAAAGTCAGCGTTGTCTTCGGGTGCTCCTCGAAGGGCCCCCTGTTGCAGCCTCAAGCCTTCAGCGCATTCGCTGACTGTGCTGCAACGTTCGGCTGTGGCCCGGCTGTGAAGTCGGCTGCCTACACGAACGCAAAGACCAACGCAGACTTCGTGTTCATTCGCCTTCCGGCAGCGGTTGTTGCTGCGACCACGAGCGCGGTGGACAAGACAGGCGTCGTCGGAACGCTCAACCCGACCGTCGCTGGAACTCCCCTCGATAACTTCGAGGTGGTGTTCACCATCACGACCGCTGGCACCACGGGGACGTCGTTCTCGTACAAGCTCAGCCTCGACGGTGGGACGACCTTTGGCGCCCCGGTCGCGGTCACCACGGCCCTCAGCATCGCTCTTACGGGAACGGGCCTGACGGTCTCGTACCTCACGGGCCAGACGGCTCTGTTGAACGACACCTTCTCGTTCAACACCTTCCCCGCCGCGGGCTCGATCCTTCCCCTGACCATCACGAGGGCCAACCCCGGCTCGCCCTCCACGTCGGTCATCACGGCGACCGGAACCCCCAACGATGCCTACGAGGTGGTGTTCCGCATCATCGCGGGCGGCACCGTTTCCACGGCGGGAATCACCTACCAGTATTCGCTGGACGGGGGACGCAACTACTCGTCCGTCGCCGCCCTCGGGACCGCGACCTCGGTTGCTCTCCTCGATGGTGTCGAGCCCTCGGGTGTGACCGTCGCCCTGGCGGCCGGCACGCTCGTCAGCCTCGACCAGGTCACCTTCAACACGAAGGCCCCTCACTGGCAGTCGTCGGATCTGACGCTGGCTCTTGCCGCTCTCCGCGCCTCGAACCTCAAGTGGAGCTTCCTTCACGGCATCGGGGGCTGTGACGCCACGCTTGCGGGTTCCGTGGGCGGCATCCTCGCCGGTTGGGCGGGCGGGACGAAGTTCTCCTTCGCCTGCCTCTCGGCCCGAGACAAGGGAACCAACGAGCCCAATGCGACCTGGATCGCTCGGCTCCTCGCCAACTTCGCATCCTACGCGGACACGCGGATTGCAGAGGGTGCGGGCTACGCTCGAATCTCCTGTCCGATCACCGGAAGGATCAACCGTCGTCCCGCCATGTGGACGGTCGTTCCCCGGCTCATCGCGCAGCTCCCCCAGATCGATCCGGGCAAGAAGAGCCTTGGTCCGCTGTCGAGCGACGTGTCGATCCACGATGCGACGAACCAGCTCGTCGAGCACGACGCTCGAATCAACTCGGCGCTGCACGACGGACGCTTCGTCACGCTGCGGACCTACGATGACGAGTCCGGTGTCTTCATCACGCGGGGTAACCTCATGGGCCCCGACTCCGACATTCAGCGGATCGCCTATCGCGTGGTCTTGGATTTGGCGGAGGAGATTTACCAGAAGTCGATGACGGCACAGCTCGAAAGCGAGTTCGGCATCTGGCCCGCTGGTACGACGGGCAAGTACAAGGCAGGCGACATCTACGAGCCGCACGCGATCCGCATTGAGCGTGAGATCAGCTCGGCTCTTGAGAACAACATCCTCGGTCAGGGGATGGTCTCGGCCATTGCCGTGAAGCTGAACCGTACCCCGGTCTCTCTGGGGTCCGGCAAGTACAAGCTCGTCTGCAAGGTCAAGGTCACGCCTCTTGGGTACATCGATGCCTTCCAGGGGGATATCGGCTTCACCAACCCGGCTCTTGATGCCCTCATCTCGGCCTGAGGAGAACCACCATGGCTATCTACTCTCTCGATCAAAACAGGTTCTCCTTCGCCTCTGCCGAGCTGGACTTCGGTGGCTTCAAGGTCATCTCGGTCAACGACCTGGTCTTCAAGGAAGAGTCGCCCCAGCCTGAAGAATACGGCAACGGGCCTCTCCCCGTCGGTCGCGTCCAGGGGCAATACAAGGGTTCCGGTGACTGCACCATCCTTCTCGTTGAATACAACGACCTCATTCAGCGGCTTGGGGGCGGGTTCTCGGGGAAGAACTTCAACGTCGGCGCGACCTACATGGAACTCCAGGGCGACGGGATCATGATCGTCGATGTTCGTGGGGCTCGCATCGTGAGTCACGAACTCGCCAATAGCGAGGGCAAGGCTTCGAGGATGAAGCTCTCGTTCAGCATCGTGACGCCCATCCTCTTCAATGGTGTCGGCATCCTCGGAACCTCGAACGGGGTTGGCTCTATCGGGGCCAGCTTCGGGGCGAGCGTCGGTATCAGCTTCTGAAAGGGACACCCATGGACACGATTGACATGAAGGGCTTCAGCCCGGCTCAGAAGGCCGAGTACGAGGCGATGCTCGCGGAGCTGGCACACGAGGAAGAGCGGCTCGCTACCCTTGCCGAGGAGAAGGCGGCTGCCGCTGCCTCCCCCGCAACCATCCTCGCGGCCAAGCGTGAGGAGATCCAGGCGAAGCGTGCTGCCCGCGAAAAGCTGGAGCGGGATGCGAACGACGAGCTGGCCTTCGATGATGCCGCCTCGAAGTTTGGCAAGCATCGGGTCGCTCGGATCCACACCGTCGAAGGGGCAATCATTCTTCGCCCCATGACGGACGTGGAGGTCGACGTCACCTCCCTCAAGGCGCGGGCCATGGAGGACGTCGCCCAGAAGACGAAGGTCCACAAGGCGGCCCTTCTTGTCACGGTGGCTCATCCCTCCAGGGAGCGTGTCGAGAAGCTCTTGGCCGACTACCCCGGGCTCTGGGGTGATCTCTACCAGGCTCGCGACGCCATCATCTCCGGGCTCGATGAGGAACGCGTAAAAAAAGGCTGAGCCTC
>JAYUUC010000540.1:0-10658 GCA_043755105.1 Myxococcales bacterium | reverse complement strand
GGTCGAGTTGTACGACGCGTTGTCGGACACCTTCATGTTGCGAATCACGTCGGTGAGGTCGGCGTGCGGAAAGAACCGCCCCATCGCGTCGCGGTCGAGCGTGGCGAGGTCGCAGGCGTAGAGCTTCTCGTTGTAGGGGATGAGGAACTTCTCCGCGATCGCCCGACCGAAGCGGCCGTAGAGCATCTGCTTGAAGTTTTCTTCGCCCTTCCCCTTCTCCAGCTGCGCGAAGTAGAGGTCGTGAAGGCAGTCGATCAGCTCATTCTGCGGCAGCTGGTGGATGTTCTTCTGGAATGGAAAGTCGATCAGCTTCCCGCCGTAGCGGATGAACGAGCGCTTCTCCACCCCCCGCACCGCCTGCCCGCCCATCCGCTCGCGCAGCCAGGCTTCGATCTCCGGGTGCTTGAAGTGGAAGAAGTGGCCCGAGTAATCCCAGACGAAGCCGTCCTGGCGCACCGTCTTGCAGTAGCCGCCAATCTCCCGGTCTGCTTCGAGCACCTGGTAATCAGCGTCCTTGCCGAGCGCCGCGGCAGTGGCCAGTCCGCTGACGCCGGCGCCGATGATCAGCGTCTCCACTTTCTCTTCACTCAAGCGCGGGCTCCGCGGGACTCCACCGTCACCTGCACGCCGTTCCGGGGCCGCAACGTCACCAGGGGCCAGGGGTCGACGATCTGACCCGGCACCGGACGGACCCGGAAGCGCTGCAGCACCATCGAGAGAATCACCTGTGCCTCCATCATCGCCAGGTTGTTGCCGATGCACATCCGCTGGCCTGCTCCGAACGGCATATAGGCCAACTTGGGGCGGCCGACGCTGCGCTGGGGTGAAAATCGGTCGGGCTCGAAGGCCTCGGGCCGCTCCCAGAATTCGGGCCGGCGGTGGAGCACGTAGGGGCTGACCAGCACCACGGCTCCGGGCGCGATGGGGTGACCGCCAATCACGTCCGCCTTCTTTGCCTGGCGCATGATGAACCACGCCGGAGGGTAGAGCCGCATCGCTTCTTCGAACGCCCAGGTGACCTGCTCCAGCTTGCCGAGGTCGTCGAGCGCCAGCGGCCTTCCCTGCAGCACGGCGTCGACCTCCCGATGAAGCCGATCTGCCGCTTCGGGGTGCTGGCCGAGCAGAGTCCACAGCCAGCTAAGGCCGTTGGCGGTGGTCTCGTGGCCGGCCAGAAACGCGGTCATCACCTCGTCGCTCACCTGCCGATCGGACATCACCTCGCCGTTGTCCCGGTCCTGCGCCTCCATCAGCATCGCGAGCAGGTCGGAGTGCTTGCCCGGCCCCTCCTTCCTCCGCGCGCCGATGATCGCGTAGACGGTACGGTCGAGCACCGCGATGGCCTCCTCGAACTGCCGCTTTCGCTTCGTCGGCAGCCGCGGGGTGATTAGATTGAAGGCGAGGAGGCGGCGGTTGATCTCTTCGAGCGCGAAGGTGAGCGCTTCACTGACCCCGGCGGTGTGGGTGCTGATGTCGAACCCGAACAGCGCCTGGGCGACCAGAGACATCGCCACCGACATCATCTCTGCGGCGATGTCGAACGGGGTGCCGGCATCGGCGTGCGGCTGCCAGCGGTCGAGCATCTGGCCGGTGGTCTGCGCGAACATGCCGAGCAGGGCGCCAAGTCGCTCCTTGTGAAACGCCGGCTGGGCGAGGCGCCGGTTCTGTAGCCAGGTCTCTCCCTCGGCGAGCAGCAGCCCGTTCCCCAGCACCGGTCGGAGCAGCTGGGTGGTCTTTCCCTTCCAGTAGTTCTGGGCGTTGTCGATGAAGACGTGCTTCACCAGGTCGGGGTGGTTGAGGCAGTAGGCGCGAATCCAGAGAATGCGGAACGAGGACAGCGGCCCCAGCTCGGACTGGCGCATGAACAGCCCGAGCGGGTCGCGGCGCCGCTCGGCGATACTCCCCCAGAGCCAGTGGCCCGGGAGGGATGGAACCTGCGGTCGGGGTTTCATCTAAGTTTGACCTTTGGCCGGGCGAACGGCCTGACAAGGCCCTTGGCCGCCATTAATAACGAAGGGCTGTTAGTTTGTTCCCATGGCCCATTCTCAAAACCCTGGACCGGATCACGACTCCGGCGTCGTCACCGAAACCCGCAAGAAAGAGAAGCTGCAGAAGCCGCAGCTTTATAAGGTTCTGTTCCACAACGACAATTACACGACGATGGAGTTCGTGGTCGCCGTCCTTCGGGAGGTGTTCCTCAAATCCGAGTCGGATGCAGTGGCGATCATGCTCAGTATCCATAAGACGGGCTTTGGCGTGGCAGGCGTTTATACCTACGAGATCGCGGAAACGAAGATCCGCACCACCGAGAAGCTCGCGCAAGAACACGAGTTTCCCCTCAAGCTGTCGATGGAACCGGAGGAACTCTAACCGTGGCCTCTCCCCTGATTGCCAAAGAGCTCCAGAACAGCATCCGCTTCGCGCTCTCCGAGGCCAAGCGAATGCGCCATGAATACCTCACCCTCGAGCACCTGCTCCTCGGCCTGCTCAAGGACCCGCGCACGCAAGAGGTCCTGCGGGCCACCGGGGCGAAGATCGACCGCTTGAAGGAGAAGCTGGAGACCTTCCTGTCCGAGACCGTGGAGCAGCTTCCCCGCGGCGTCGACGCCGAGCCCCAGCAAACCATCGGGGTGGAACGGGTGCTTCAGCGGGCGGCCTTTCACGCGCTCTCCGCGGAGCAAAAGGTGATGGACGGGGCCGATGTCCTGGTGGCGATCTTCCGCGAGAGCGAGTCGCAGGCCCTCTACCTGCTCAAGCAGGAAGGCATCACCCGCTACGACGTCCTCAATTACATCTCGCACGGGATCGCCAAGGACGGCGAAGGCGTGACCCCTGGCCGTTCCCCGTCGACCTCGGGTGACGAGGAAGAAGCCGGAGGCCCCCCCGCCAAGGACCCGCTCGAGGCCTACACCACCAACCTCAACCTCGAGGCTGCGGCCGGCAACATCGACCCGTTGATCGGCCGGTCGATGGAACTGGAGCGCACTGTGCAGGTGCTCTGCCGGCGCCGGAAGAACAACCCGCTCTACGTGGGCGAGACCGGCGTGGGAAAGACGGCGATCGCCGAGGGGCTGGCGCTTCACATTCACGAGGGCAAGGTCCCCGAGGCGCTCCGGGGGGCGACGGTGTTCTCGCTGGACATGGGGTCGCTGCTCGCCGGAACTAAGTTCCGCGGCCAGTTCGAGGAGCGGCTCAAGGGAGTGCTGAAGGCGCTGCAGGACCACGCTGATGCGATTCTGTTCATCGATGAGATTCACACCATCGTCGGGGCAGGCGCGACCAGCGGCGGCTCGATGGACGCTTCCAACCTGCTCAAGCCCGCGCTCGCCTCGGGCAAGCTGCGCTGCATCGGGTCCACCACCTACCAGGAGTTCAAGGCTTCCTTCGAAAGGGACCGCGCGCTGTCGCGCCGCTTCCAGAAGATTGAAGTGGGCGAGCCCTCGGTGGAAGAGACGGTGCTGATTCTCCAGGGACTGCAATCGCGTTACGAGTCGCACCACCACGTGAAGTACGACGAGGCGGCGCTCCGCTCGGCGGCGGAGCTCTCGGCCAAGCACATCAACGAGAAGTTTCTTCCCGACAAGGCGATCGACGTGATCGACGAGGCGGGCGCGGCCGACCGGCTTCGCCCGAAAGAGACCCGCACCGGCAAGGTGACCGCTCACGACATCGAGCTGGTGATCGCGAAGATGGCGAAGATTCCCGCCAAGAGCGTGGCCGCTTCCGAGAAGGTGCAGCTGCAGAATCTCGAAGGCGAGCTCAAGGGCGTCATCTTCGGTCAGGACACCGCGGTGGCCGAGCTGGCCTCGGCGATCAAGCTCTCGCGTTCAGGGCTGCGCAGCGCCGAGAAGCCGATCGGGTCCTTCCTCTTCTCCGGACCGACCGGGGTGGGAAAGACCGAGCTGGCGAAGCAGCTCGCCAAGGTACTCGGGGTGGAGTTCCTCCGCTTCGACATGTCCGAGTATTCGGAGAAGCACACCGTCTCGCGGCTGATCGGCGCCCCTCCAGGGTATGTCGGCTTCGACCAGGGCGGACTGCTCACCGACGCGGTGCGGAAACATCCGCACGCGGTGGTGGTGCTCGACGAGATCGAGAAGGCACACCCCGAGCTGTTCAACATCCTGCTCCAGGTGATGGACCACGCCACCCTCACCGACAACAACGGGCGCAAGGCGGACTTCCGCAACGTGGTGCTGATCCTCACCACCAACGCCGGTGCCCGCGAGATGAGCGCCAAGGTGATGGGCTTCGGCGACTTCAAGGGCTCGATCGACGTCAGCAAGGCAAAGCAGGCGGTGGAGAGAACCTTCACCCCCGAGTTCCGCAACCGGCTTGATGCCTGGATTCCGTTCGGCGGCCTCGAGAAGTCGGTGATTCTCAAGGTGGTGGATAAAGAGGTGGGCCTGCTTCAGAAGCTGCTCGAGGAGAAGAAGGTCGTCCTCGAGCTGACCCCCGCGGCGAAGGAGTGGCTTGCCGAGCACGGCTACGACGCGGCGTTTGGAGCCCGCCCGATGGCCCGCCTGGTGGACAACATCGTCAAGAAGCCCCTCGCTGAGGCGCTGCTGTTCGGAGATTTGAAGGAGGGCGGCAAGGCCAAGGTCGACGTCGGAGGAGAGAAGGGCCTCACCGTCACTGTGGCGAAGTAGGGGCTTTTCCGCCGTCGAGAGAAGGGCCTCCGATGGGTTTATCGGGGGCTTTGGACTGCGCCAGCGCCTGCTCAGGAAACCACTCCGCCGCGCGCACGCAACGGACCGGTCCAGGCGGAGGCACCGGTTCACCCTGGTCGAGCCGACCCTGCAGCAAGGTTCGCATGGCCCGAAGGCGAGAACGCTTGTTCTGAGCATCCGCTGAAGCAATCCGGCAATACTCGGAGTTCATCACCACCTCTTTCGCGGCAGTGCACTGGGGAGAAGTTGACCGACCCTTGCAGGCCCGCTGCAACCGCTGTTTCAGCTTTGGAGGCGACTCCACCGGACAGCTTCCCGCCCGCTCTTGCTCCTCTTCGTAAGCCGCCTGTTCCTTGTGGGCATAGTCCGCCAGTTCTCGCCGCAGAAAGTCCTGTACCCGCTCCGCAGTTCGCTGGGACTCGGCCCACAAGTCATCCTCGACCGACGACCGCACTGCTTCACAGGCAGTGATCGATTCGATGCGCTGCACACTCACCCGGGTGGCCTGACATTTCTCCGGAAGTTTTCCAGCGAGTTCCAGCCAGTCCGAGGGCTCCAACTTTTCGGCGGCGACGAGTAGGACGTCCGAAGGAGCGACCGGGAGCGCTTCGGGAGACCACGGTGAACAGGGCCAGAGTACAGACCCGACCTTCCCTTCCCGATGAACCGCCTGGGCCTGTAGACGCTCACACCACGCCAGCGCTTCGTCCCGGGGGCCGTAGACCGCGAGGTCGACCCAGCGCTGCAAAGGAACACCCGAGGTCGGAGCGGTTCCGACCCGGGACACCACCGCATCGAGCGCAGGCGGCGGGCCCTTCTTCACCGGGGCTGCAGGGACAGCGGGAACGGTAGCTCCCGGGGTGCGACAGGCAACCAGGGCCAGCGTCGCCAACAACCCACAGCGGGCGAGAAGCATTCGCATTGCTTGCCTTTACGTCCTCGACTGGGCCCCGCGAAGACATTTCAGCCGCGAGCGTGCTAGGTCCAATGCCGATCAGATAAGGCGTAAGTGATCGGCATTGATGCTAGGTCAGCGCGGCTTGAGAGGCATCAAAGCGAGGAGCTGCCGATGAACGTTGGAACTGAAGCGATGCCCAGGGGCCGTACGAACCCGCTCAGATTCGCTGAGGGGTTTCTGAAGGTTGCCTCGTCGTTGCTCGTCCTGGCGATGGGTTGCGCCACGCTGCCTCCCCGCAACCGCGCCGCCATGGGAGACATCCACTTCCGGGTGCGAGACTTCAAGCTGCCCAGTGGCCTTCGCATCGTGGTCGAGGAAGACCACTCGGCCCCGGTGGTCGCGGTGGTGAATCTGGTGGGCGTGGGCGCCGCCGACGATCCTGCGGGCAAGGAAGGGCTGGCTCATCTCGTCGAGCATCTCGCCTTCCGGTCCCGCCCCGATGGAAAGTTCAGCGTCTGGGACATGCTCCACTATTCCGGAGCGGCGAAGGTCAATGCTTCTACGATCTTCGACGCGACGCTCTATCACGAGCTCGCCCCCCGCGAGTCTCTGCCGGCACTTCTCCGAATCGAGGCCAATCGCCTTTCTCAACCCGTCGTCGAGATCGACCCCAAGGTTTTTGACGTCGAGCGCGAGGTCGTTCGCAACGAGCTTCGTCAGAGAAGCGAAACTGACCGCTTTGGTCAGGTCCTCGGGCACATTCAGCAAGCAATCTTTCCAGGGCCTCACCGGTACGCGCGACCGGTCGCCGGCACCCACGAGAGCCTGCTTGCGATCACCTCCGACGATGTCCAGCAATTCATTCACCGGCATTACCGTCTCGACAACGCCACCCTGGTCATCAGCGGAGACATCGACGCCTCGCAAATCGACAAGGTCCTCACCGAGAACTTACCCCCGGCGTTTTTCACTTCGCCTCCGGTCGGAAAGCCTGATTTCAAGTCGCGGCTGCCGGCAGTCGCGGCCGAGCCTCCTCCGCCCGCGGATCCAAAGTGGGTCAAGCTTCAAGCGGGCGTCTCTACCCCCGAGCTCGCCATCGCCTGGTCGCTGCCCCGAGGGTTCGACGAACACAGCGCGCTCCAGGACATCGTCACCGGATACGCTCGTTATGTGATGAACGAGGCGTCATCGCACGACGACGACATCGTGCATGTCAGCCTGACGCTGATGCCGGGCGTCGAGGCGTCGATGTTGTTCTGCACCGTGAAGCTGAACGCGGGCGTGCACCCCGAACATTCTGCCGAAGTGGTTCTGGACCAAGTCTACAAGATCTGGGGGAGCTCCGCAGGCGGTTCCAAAGTGAAACTGAAGTCCCGTTCAGCCGACGTGGTGTCACTCGCCTTCGCTGCAGAGAACCTCGAAGAGCGGGCGATGATGCGCGCCCTGAGCACCCACTACAGTGGAGACGCTGCCAGTTTCACCCATGCCATTTCGAGCGCGGATCACACCACGACCACCCAGCTGGATGAGTACGCGATGAAGTACCTCAGCCGGGACCGTGCCCGCATTGTCTACGTAGAGCCCCTGCCCGCTTCCGCGGTCGCAGAGTTCGGCGCAACCGGACTCGGTTCGTCCGGGGCTGCAGACACGGCCACGGTTCAGGTCCACTACCCGATCGAAGCGATCCGGAAGATCTCCCGAGGCCCCGGTCTTGGCGAAGCCCGTTCGTTCAAGACCCCCCATGGCTTGCAAGTGGTGGTCGTTCCGCGTCGTACCCTTCCTCTGGTCAGCGTGGTCCTTGCGCTTCCCTCCGTGCCTCCCCTGGGGACCAAGCCTGGCGTTGACCGGGTGGCCCAGGATGTCGGGGCCCCCAAAGCAAACTGGAACTCGATGATGTTCGGCTTTGGAGGGCAGA
This sequence comes from Myxococcales bacterium, assembly GCA_043755105.1. Taxonomy (GTDB): domain Bacteria; phylum Myxococcota; class Myxococcia; order Myxococcales; family Myxococcaceae; genus JAYUUC01. Next base: position 3,181 of record JAYUUC010000540.1, on the reverse strand, counting down.
AAGGAATGCGATTCCTGGCCGACGCGGTGCTGCTCACGGCCCAGGCCGCGAACGGCAACCTCGCCAACCTGCTCGCCTCGCTGGGGGAGGAAGTGACCTCGATGGAGGTGGAGACCGAGGTGCTGCTCGACTTCAGGCGCAAGCACCTGCCCTTTCTTGAGCGCGCCGAGAAGGAGCCCAAGGCGCGGGCCGACCAGGCATTTCGGAAGGAGCTCTACGAAAAGCATCCCTACGGTGAAAGCGCATCGGCGGCGCAGATGGGCGAGGTCGGGGAGAGCGACGCCGAAGCCTGGCTCGATCGCGTCTACCAGCCGGGGCAAGCGGTGATGGCGATCGTCGGTGACGTCGACGTCGTCGAGGCCGAGAAGCTGGTGCAGAGCTACCTGGGAAACTGGCAGGGCCATGCGGAAAAGCTGCCCCCGCCGCCTGCCGCTGCGGCAACGGAGCGGCCTCCCCTGGTTTCGGTCCTCCACCGCCCGGGCGCCTCTCAGGTGGAGGTGAAAATCGGCTGCTTGCTGCCACCCGCTGACGGGGATGGAGCGGTCGCGAACCGGCTGCTGGCGGCCTGGATCTCGGGCAAGATCCAACAGACGCTCCGCGAAAAGCTGGGCGCCACCTATGGTTTTCATGGGCAAGCCCAAGCCCTGTGGGGAGGGTCAGCCAACCTCCAGCTCGGGGGAGCGATCGCCAACGCCCAGCTGCCGAAGGCCTTCGCCGTGATCCAGTCGGTTTTTTCAAGCCGCAGCGAGGCGAGCCTGACCGACTCCGCCCTGGCAAGCACCCGGTGGTCGATCGCGCGTGAATACAATACGGACTTCCTCACTCAGGGCGAGCTCGCCTCGTCGCTGGCCTTGTCGGTGATGCGGGGCAACCCGATCGACTCTCTTGATTCGGTTGCGCTTCGAATTCCAAACGTGTCGACCGCTCTGGTCCGGACGGCCTTCAAGACCTGCCTCGACCACCAGACGATGGCCGTGGTCGGGGACGAGCAGACGGTCAAGCGGGCGCTCGAGTCGGTGCCGACGCAAACGCCCTCGAACAGTCGAACGGAGCGCTGACTGCACCCTTGCCGCTTCGGTGCGGCAACCCACTGTGGCAAATCGTAACGTTGGCAGTCGCTGGGACTGGCGCTCTGCGCCACCCTCCTTAACTTTGGGGACTTCCCAGTTCCTTCCGGGTGCGTTTTGCCACGTGAAAGTCTCGCCGCTGTCCTCCAGCTGACCGACCGTATCGCCGCGGAGATCGCGGCCACCGGGCTTGCGAGGGTCGACGGGGACGGACAGTGGCCCGAGAAGGCGCTGCGGGCGCTCCAGCGCGCGGGGTTGGGCGGGCTGGTGCTGCCGGAAGACTGTGGGGGCCAGGGGCACGGAATGTTTGCCCTCGCCCAGGCCTGCGAGAGCCTCGGCCGGGCCTGCGCCTCGACCGCTATCTGTTTCGGAATGCACTGTGTCGGCTCGGCGGTGATCGCCGCCAAGGCGACGGGCGTTCAGCGAAAGACCTTCCTCGAGCCGATCTCCGCCGGGGAACACCTCACCGCCCTTGCGCTGAGCGAGCCGGGCACCGGTGCCCACTTCTACCTTCCCCAGACTTCCCTCACGCACGAGCCGGGAGGGTTCCGACTTCACGGGGTGAAGTCCTTCGTCACCAACGGCGGCCACGCCGACTCCTACGTGGTGTCCACCGGCGCGGCGGGGCCCGGGGCAAAGCCCGGAGACTTCTCCTGCGTGCTCGTCCCCGCGAGCACCCCCGGACTCGCCTGGAAGGGCGAGTGGAACGGCATCGGGATGCGCGGAAACTCGGCGCGAACCCTGGTTCTCGAGTCGGTCGGCCTTCCCCGCTCGCAGCTGCTGGGCCAGGAGGGCGATGAGATCTGGTACGTGTTCAACGTGGTCGCGCCCTACTTCCTGGTGGCGATGGCCGGTACCTACCTGGGCGTCGCGTCGAGCGCACTGCAGGACGCGATCGCCCACTTGAAGGGTCGCCGCTACTCGCACAGTGGCGATTCGCCCAGCGAGGAACCGGTGCTGCAACACCGGGTCGGCCAGCTCTGGGCCTGGGTGGAGCGCAGCCGGTTGCTCGTTCAGCAGTCGGCCCTGAAGGCGGACCAGGGTCACCCCGACGCGATGATCTCGCTCTGCTCGGCCAAGGCCGAGGTCGCGGACTGCGTCACCGGGGTGGTCAACGAGGCATTGACGCTGGTCGGAGGTCAGGGCTACTCCGAATCGGGCCCCCTCTTCCGCCACCTGCGCGACGCTCGAGCCGCCCACGTGATGTCTCCCACCACCGATCTTCTGCGCACCTGGACCGGGCGCGCGCTCCTCGGTCTTCCGCTGGTCGGCAGGTAGCGGCGGTGAATTCCAGAGCCTTGCTGATCGGGATGGAAGCGAAGGCAACCGAAGCGTTGCGGGCCGGTGGCCCTCGCGACTTCGAGCTCGAACCTCTGGAGATCTCCTTCCAGGATCTTCCCGAGTTGCTCCAGGGACCGAAGGAAATCGATGCGGTGGTGCTGGGCCCTCTCGAGTCGAGCCCGCTTTCCTTTCTGCAGGAGCTCGGTCGCGCCGATCGCGAGCTGGGGGTGCTGGTCCTCGCTCCTCCCAAAGAACTGGACTCTTTGCGAGCGCTGTTCCAGGTGTCTCCGTTCGTCGGTCCGCGAACCCAGCTGCGAAGCAGTGAAGACCCTCCGTCTCTGGGGAGGGCACTCCAGCAGACCGTCCGCGACACCCGTCAGCGCCGCGCCCACCGCCGGATGATCGACGCCGTCAACGCTCAGCTGTCGGCGACCGCACCGCCCAAGAGGAAGTCGGCGGCGGTGCTCGACTCGCTGCTCGAGCTGGCCCCGGTCGGCATCCTCGAGCTGGACGAGGCGGGCTGGGCCCATTCGGCCAACCCCGCGGCTCGCGCGATGCTGGGAAAACTTTCCGAGCGCCTCTCGTCCACGCCGCTGTGGTCGATGCTACCCCCCGACTTCCGGGCACTGGTCGAACGCGCGCGTCTCACCGGGAAAGCGACGCGATCCTCGCTCGAGTGGACGGTCCAGCAGCGGCTCCAGGTTCTCGAAATCACCGTGGCCCCGATGACCGAATCGGTGCTGGGACGGCGGGGGTATCTGTTGGTCCTGCAGGACGTCACCTCGCAGGTCGAGCTGCTGCGGGAACGTGAGGCGCTGGTCGACGCGCTCGAG
>JAYUUC010000539.1:0-3691 GCA_043755105.1 Myxococcales bacterium | reverse complement strand
CGTTCATCCCGAGCGTCGCGCTGAAAGCGCAGAGTCGAGGGAGCACCGGAAGCCCCTCGACTTCGGCCTCACGGGACTACACTCGGGCTAAATGGATTGACTCTTCCTGATCAATCAATTGCGCCGACAGCCCTCAGTGGCCGCCCTGTTCTTTGAGGATGGGCGCCGCCAGCCCAGGGTTGGGCTCCCTCTCCGCGGGAACGCAGGCCCGCGCGGCCTCCGCGCCGATGTCGTCCTTACGGGGAAGCAGCCCGGTCCACGCGGTGATCAGGCGCTCCGAGATCTGGAAAAAACGGAGCTTGTCGAGTGGCCAATTCAACCAGCCGACCGTGATGCAGTAGTACTTGGCGAACGGAGCGCGGTGATGAATCGCGTGGTGCTCAGGCGGCAGAATCAGGTGAATCCGCTGCAGCCAGGCCACCACCTTCATCGGATTATCGGTGTGCGCCCACTTGTGAAACTGGTTGGTGGCCATCACCCAGAAAATCATCGCCCCGAGAAAAGTGGCGAGAAACAGCCGTGCCCAGTGCCAGGGGCCCACGGCGAGCGGGATGCACAGCGACATCACCGCCACCGGAATCGAGATCAGACAATTGTTGCCGTTGGTCTCGACGAAGTCGTGGCGGGTGATCGCCTTCTGGTCGACGTGGTGCTCCCGGAAGGGGCGGATCAACGCTTTGCCCAGCACCGGCATCTCGGTCGAGCCCCAGGTGTCTCCCAGCCAGTGGACGTAACCGGAGACAAAGTCAGCGGCGAGATAGCCACAGAGGATTGCCGCGAGAATCAACCAGGGGCTCTTCGCAGCGTGGGGGGCGATCTTGATGCCCAGCGCCACCATCAGCGAGCCGTAGGTGACGATGCTCCCGACCTCGAGCAGCCGAACCTTCGAGGTGTACCCGGCGGTCAGCTGCTGCAGGTCTTGTTGCTTCACTTTCTCTTCGATGCGTTTCATCGGTCGTGCGGATCCTCGCGGGTCGGCCCTGGGGCACGAGAGGAACCTTTAACTAACATCATCTTCCAAATCCCGCGCCTCTGCATCCGCACCGCCAGCGCAGGTCTGCCGCCTACATTCCCGTACCCGGCCGCCGGCTGCCCACCGCTCAAGCGGCTTCCGCCGCGCGCACTGGCTCCACCGTCACCATCGCGTTGTAATCGGGCTCGCCGGACACCGGGTCATACCGTCTACCCACGAGCACGTTGCACTCCGGCCAGTACGCCTGCAGGTGCCCCGGGCGGCACGGTCCGAGCTCGCAAACTGCCGACATCGTTCCCAGAGTGCTTCGAAGGAGGATCTCCGACCCCTGCTTCAGCCCCAGTCGAGCGGCGTCCTCGGCGGCGAAGAAGACTGCCCGTCGGGTGGTCGCGCGGGTGACTCCGTCCTTCTGCCCGTAGGTCATCGAGTTGAACTGCTTGCCCCGCCGCGAGGCGAGAAAGAAGTGCCCGGGAGGAATCACCACCTCGGGGACAGCGACGACCGAGAAGCGGGCCCGCTCTTCGGGCAGATGGGGAAACCGGCCCCCTTCTCCGAGCCGTTCGCCTCCCCACTGCACCCACTGCCCTTCCCGGTCGAGCTTCTCGATGCCCTGATAGAGCGGCATCACCGCGCCCATCTCCTTCCGCACGTCGAGCGAGTGGTCGAAGGCGAAGAGCTCGGGACGGCCCGTCCGCAGCGCCCGGCCGATCAACACCGGAATTTCCCACTCCGGCATCGCTTCGCCGATCCGCCGGCCGGGAATCTCCGGGCTGAAGCGAATTCGGCGCTCGGTAGAGGTCGAGGTCCCTCCGCCCCGCTGCTCGTAGCGGGTCTGCGCGGGGAGGAGCAAGATTTCGCCGTCTTCGGCGACCGGTTCCACCAGCGCCGAGGTGTTGATGACGATGTCCTGGTGCACCCGCAATCGAACCTGGGCGAGCGAGCGGCCGGCCTGAGCCGGGTCAGGCATGGTGTCGAGGTAGTTGCCTCCCATCATGTAGAGGAAGTCGACCCCGCCTTCACCGGCGCGGTCGAGCAGGTGCGCCGCCCGGAGCCCCTTGCGAGCGGGCACCGGATGGCCCCAGAGCGTTTCCAGCGTCGCCACCGATTCAGGGCTGATCTCCACGCCTCCGGGAAGTTTGTCGGGATCGACCCCGCACTCGGCGGTGCCCTGCACTCCGGAGTGACCGCGAATGGGAAGCACCCCGGTCTTGGGCCGACCGATGTTGCCGCGGGCGAGCGCGAGGTTGACCACCGCCTTGACGTTGTCCACTCCGAAGCGGTGCTGGGTGAGCCCCATGCTGTAGATGAGCACCGCGTGGCGCGACTGCTTGTAGAGGCGGGCGAGCTTCTCCATCTCGACGCGGGTGACGCCGCTGGCCCGCTCGAGGTCTTCCCAGCGCGCGGCGTGGAGCGTCGACTGAAGCGCCTCGAACCCTCGGGTGTGGGCATCGATGAAGTCGCGGTCGAGGCCCCCTTGCTGATCGAGCGACTTGAGCACTCCGCTGATGAAGGCGATGTCGCCGCCGGGAGCCACCGCAAAGAATTCGTCCATCAGCGAGGTCCCGAACAGCGCGCTCGAAGGTACCGAGGGCACCCAGTAGCGCTCCAGCGCCGGCTCGCGGAACGGATTGACCACCACGATGCGGGTGCCGGCCTTCTTGGCGAAGTGAAGGTACTTGGTCGAGACCGGCTGGTTGTTGGCGAGGTCGGTGCCGAAGAGGATGACCAGGTCGGTGCCGATCAGATCCTTGAGTGAGCAGGTCGGCGCTGCCCACCCAATCGTCTCCTTCAGCCCGAGAGTCGAGGCCGCGTGACAGAGGCGGGAACAGCTGTCGACATGAGGAGTGCCCGCTACCCGCGCCAGTTTCTGGAAGGTGTAATAGGCCTCGTTGGTGAGCCCTCGGCTGGAGGCGAAGAAGCCCATCCGGTCCGGGTCGGTGGTCTCAAGCCCTCCGGCGACCTTCTTCGTGGCGAGCTCCCAGCTGATCCTTCGAAAGCCCCGATCTCCCTTCCGGTAGACCATCGGGTAGGGAAGTCGCCCGAGGTGGTGAAGCTGCTCGTTGCTGTGGCTGCGGAGGCGGGCGATGTCGCTCCACTCGTGCTCGGGGAGTGCGTCCATGGTGTTGAGCCGGAGCAGCTTCAACCGGCTCAGGCAGAGATGGACGCCGGGGATGACGTCGTCGCGCAGCCCTCGGGGGCCGAGCGAGCAACCGTCACACACCCCGTGCCGAAGGATGCGGAGCGCGTAGGGAAGCTGGCGCCGGTTCTCCCACACCACCCGCAGCATCTCGCGAAAGTGGCGGGGCTTGACGGGGGCCAGGATTCCAAACGGAAAGACGAGGCAAAACCAGTTCCAGAAGCGCTTGAGCATGAGAGGCCTTTGCGGTCCCCTATACACGCTCTTCCGCACCAGGGCATCGCCGCCCGCGGGGAGGGTCTTCGCAGATCTTCTTCGCCCCCCGTCCGTTTCAGAAGAGGCCCCCTTTCCCGAGGTTTCCCATGCGTCTGACTCTTGCTCCTCTGTTCACCTTGTTGGCGTTGCTGGGGGGGCTTCCCGCTCTGGCCGCGGGGTCCCCGTCTTCTGCGGATCTAAAGAAGGTCGCCCGCCCACCGGCACCGCTGATCGAAGTGGCCTTCGTCCTCGACACCACCGGCTCGATGTCCGGGTTGATCGAAGGCGCCAAGGAGAAGATCTGGTCGATCGCCTCGAACATCGCC
>JAYUUC010000538.1:0-10683 GCA_043755105.1 Myxococcales bacterium | reverse complement strand
ACCGCATCCGCTACCCGGGTCCATCCTATTCCCACGACCCGGCCAGCGTCACCGCCTACAACGCGCTCCCTGTCGCCGGCCGCCCCGCCTACGCGGACTGGCAGCGGGCCCAGGTCACCGAGGTGGTGTCGAGAATCTACGCTGCCGTTCAGGCGCAGCGGCCGAAGGCAGTGCTCTCCGCGGCGGTGTGGGGCGTGTACAAACCGCTTCCGGGCTGCAGCACCTCGAACGGCTTCGGCAATTACTACCAAGACTCCCTCGGCTGGATGAAGGCGGGGGCCATCGATGCCATCGCCCCGATGATGTACTGGGACATCGGCTCCGGCTGCACCGACTGGAGCAAGTTGCTCGACGGGTTCATCGCCGGAGCCCATGGCCGACAGGTGGTCGCCGGAATGCACGCGCTCGATGGGCTCCCGGTGCCGCAACCCAGCAAGCTCGCGGCGCGCATCGCCTACGCGCGGAAGGAAGGCGCAGCCGGGGAAGCAATCTTCGCCTCGGCCTACCTCGACTCGCCCCCCGCGGGAGCAGATGCCGGTACTCAGACCTGGGACACCTTCCGTGCCGACGGAGGGCCGTATGTCGAGCCCGCGATGCCCCCACCGGTCACCTGGAGATAGTCAGACGAAGCGAAGCCTGACACCCTGGGACCGTCCTTTGCGCCCGTCGGGGCGAATGCCCAACTTCTCGAGTGCCTTTTCAGGAGCTTCGATGTCTCCTCTGTTCAAATGGCTGTCATTGACCTTCGCTCTCTTTGGAGTGGCCGCGTGGGCGCAGGATTCCAGTGCGGCCTCCCCCCATCCGCCGCTGCCCTCCACCGGAGAGCGACCGTTGAACGCTTCACCGGCGCAGCCTCTGCCCTCCACGCCGCGTCCCTTGAATTCCGACACCGCGCCGCCCGTGCGAGGAGAACGCCCCCTCAACGCCGCGCCCCCCCCACCGCGAGTACCGGGTGAACGACCGCTCAACAGCACGGACGGCATCCCCTTGCCGCGAACCGAGCCCCCGCTCAATGCGCGGCCGGGAGCGCCGAGGGTCGAAGGCATCCGCCCGGCGAATGCGGGCCCGGGCTTCACTGTGACCCAGCCACCCCCCGGCGCCAACGCGGGCTTCGGCTACACCGCCCGTCCGCGCCGATTCTCGCCTGACGCAGGCAGAGCGTCGGACGACGTTCCGACCCCCGCGCCGCTCACCCCCACCGCGCTGCCGCCTCCCACGGCGCTTCCTCCGCCGACCGCGCTGCCCGCGCCGACGCGTTAAAGGCGCCACGACGGCATTCCCCCGTTACACTGCAGCGCAGATGCTTCGGGTCATCCCTCTAGGTGGTTTGGGCGAGATCGGTCTCAACTCGATGTTGCTCGAGTGTCGCGGCGAGCAGCTGATGATCGACTGCGGCCTGATGTTTCCCACGGTCGAGATGCCGGGGGTGGACATCGTGGTCCCCGACTTCAGCTACCTGCGGGAACGGCCCTCGCGGTTGCAGGGCATCGTGCTCACCCACGCACACGAGGACCACGTCGGCGCCCTTCCCTTCCTGCTGCGGGAGCTGCAGGTCCCGGTGTACGGCACCCGGTTCACCCTCGCGTTGGTCCGCCATCGGATGGAGGAGATGGGGATCGACGCCGACCTCCGCGAAGTCTCACCGCGCGAGCGCTTCCCGGTGGGCACGGCCTTCTCGGTCGAGCCGGTGCGAATGTGCCACTCCATTCCCGACGGCGTCGGGCTGGTGGTCCGCACCGACGAAGGCACGGTGATTCACACCGGCGACTTCAAGCTCGACGGAGCGCCGATCGACGGTCACCCCACCGACCTCGAGCGCCTCGGAGAAATCGGGGAAGAAGGCGTGCTTTGCCTCCTCTCCGATTCCACCAACGCCGAGATGGAAGGACTGTCGGGCGAGGAGCGGGAAGTCGCGGCCACCTTCGAGCGCCTCTTTGCCACGGCAGGACCAAAGCGGCTGACGGTGTCGATGTTCGCCTCCAACCTCAACCGGATGCAGCACCTGCTCGAGCTGGCCGAGCGCAGCGGTCGCAAGGTGAGCCTTCAGGGTCGGGCGATGCACCGCAACGTCGAGCTCGCCACCCAGCTCGGCTACTTGCGAGTCCCTTCCGGATTGCTGATCGATCGCGACACCGCAGCCAGCTTGGCCCCAGGGCGGGTGGTGGTGGTCTCCACGGGCTCGCAGGCCGAGCCGCGGTCCGGGTTGGTGCAGATGCTTCAAGACGACACGCGCGGACCTCGGATTGGCGCCGACGATCTCTTCATCTTCAGCTCCCGTGCCATCCCCGGAAACGAGAGGGCGATCACCGGCCTGATCGACCAGCTGCTCGCCCGAGGCGCAGGGGTGCGCTACTCCGGAAACGAGCCCGGGGTGCACGTCTCGGGTCACGCGGGGCGAACCGAACAACGCCGCATGCTCGACACGGTGAGGCCACGTCACTTCGTGCCGATTCACGGTGAGCTCCACCACCTGCATGCCCACCTCGGGGTCGCGCACGCCGCCGGAGTCCCCGGAGACCGGTTGTTGCTGGCCCGGGATGGAGACGTGCTCGCCTTCAGCCAGGGACGGGGAACGTTCAGCGGAAGAATTCCCCATGGCCGGGTCTTCCGGGACCGAACCAGCGGCGATTCGGTGGCAGCCCAGACCTTGCTGGAGCGCCGCCAATTGGGCGACGTGGGAGTGGTGGTGACGGTGGTCGCCATCGATCGAACCACCCTCTCTCTGGTCAAGGGCCCGACGCTTCACGGAAGAGGGCTGACCGATGAAGAGCTGGCGGCGCTGTCCCAGGGAGCAGCCGAGCTTCGAGACGGCTTGCTCGAGCTCTCACCGCCATTGCGCGCCGATGACGCCCTGGTGAAGGAAGAGCTGACAAGGGGAGTCCGGAAGCTCTTCAAGATGCGAGGCTTGAAGCGACCGACGGTGATGCCGATCATTCTCCGGTTTTAGTTTTATAGAGGGGGCTCCCTCGACTTCGTCCTAACGGACTACGCTCGGGATGACCGGTAAACCTCGGCGAAAAGTTGGCTCCGTCACAACCCCCGTTCATCCCGAGCATTTGCTCCGTCGCAACCCCCGTTCATCCCGAGCGGCGCCGCAGGCGGAAGTCGAGGGAGGCCCTCGCTCACTTACACCTTTGCCCGCAACTCGCCGGCGCCTGGGTCGGGTCCCTCAGCTGGGCGAGGTAATTCTCGCAAGACAGCTTGGCTCGGGCATCGCGGCAATCCGACGCCTTCGAGAGCTCGAAGCTGGTCGCGGTCGGCTGGCCCAGATTTGCACACAGCTGGGCGTCGGTCTTGACGCTGTTGCAATCCAGGCCCTGCGCGTCAGAGTTCTCCGCAAGTAGAGGGGCGGAAGAGCTTGGGTCCCGCCAGCCCTCCTGCCTACCCGACCCGCAGTCGCTGCCAGTGACGCCCGCCGAACTTACCGCGAGACCCCGAGGCCCACCGGACAGCTGACCCCGGTGCCTCCCAGTCCGCAGTATCCGCCCGGATTCTTGGCCAGGTACTGCTGGTGATAGTCCTCGGCGTAGTAGTACGGCGGCGCCTCCCGGATCTCGGTGGTGATCGGCGAAGACCTGCCTGCCTTGGCGAGCGCGGTCTGATACGTCTCGCGGCTTCGCTCTGCCGCCGCCCGCTGCGACTCATCAAAGACATAAATGGCCGACCGGTACTGGGTACCGACGTCGTTGCCCTGCTTCATCCGCTGGGTGGGGTCATGGTTCTCCCAGAACACCTTGAGCAGATCTGCATAGGAAATCTGCTTCGGGTCGAACCCCACCCGGACCACCTCGGTATGGCCGGTTTGCCCGCTGCAGACTTCCTTGTAGGTAGGATTGGGCGTGACCCCCCCGGCGTAGCCCACCGAGGTGGTGGTCACCCCTTTCAACTGCCAGAACAGCCGCTCGGCCCCCCAGAAGCAGCCCATTCCGAAGACCGCCTCTCCTTCCCCGGGCGAAGGCTCGAGCGAGCGGCCGAGCACGGTGTGGGTGGCCGCGACCACGAGCGGCTGGGAGCGGCCGGGGAGCGCCTCTTCTGGAGTGGGGAGCTGAAGCTTGCGAACGTCGAAGGCCATCGGGGGGTTCCTTTCGTCGAGTCGCTGAACGATAGCGGCGAACAGCAGCCCGCGCCCGGCCTCCGGACTCCAATCGCCCACCTGCTCTTCGGAGGAAGTGGCCTTTGGCGTTTCGGACCCTGCAGTGGCGGTGTTCGGGCGCATCAAGCCGAGCACGGCCGCCGCGAGCACCAGCGGAACCCCGACCACCAGCATCACCCGGGCGGGAATGCCCATCGTCCGCGGCACGGGCACGTGGCCGAGCGCCTGGTAGAGGAAGGCGCGGTCGTCGGGGGCGAGCATCGCCTCCGGCATCTGCTCCATGATTTCCTGCAGCCGCCGGTGTTGTTCCCGGCAAGAACCGCACTGGGCCAGGTGCGACGCCACCCCTTCGGACTCGTGCGCGGTGAACTCGCCGCCGAGGTGTGCAGCCAACACCTCCGGCATGGGATGATTCATCGGCGGAGCTCCACGGCTGATCGGTCCGTGCGCCATTCTCGTTGGGCGGCCGGATCAAGTTGCCCAGGGGGACAGGGGGGGGGGCAAAGCCCTTGAAACCCCTCCCGCTTTCCATTCCCTCGTCCCGGGGCGGGACCCTCGGGTGCACGCCGGGAGCGAGGTGTGGTAGGCGAAGGGCCGCAGATGCCTTCATTCGACGTGGTCTCGAAGATCAACCTCCAGGAGCTCGACAACGCGGTCAACCAGACGCGGAAAGAGATCTCCACCCGCTACGACTTTCAGGGCACCCACACCGAGGTCACCCTCGCCGACGACCAGGCGAGCATCCTGCTCAAGTCGAGCAGCGAAGGCCGCCTCGACGCCGCCTACGACGTGCTCCAGAGCAAGTTCGTGAAGCGAGGAATTTCGCTGCGCTGCATGAACCGGGACGATGTGGACAGCGGCTCACTTGGCCACGTGAAACAGGTGGTCAAGCTTCAGCAGGGCATCCCGATGGAGCGGGCCAAGGAGCTGATCAAGCTGGTGAAGGAGACCAAGATTCGCGTCCAGGGCTCGATTCAGGGCGACGAGCTGAGGATCACCGGGAAGAACCGGGACGACCTTCAAGAGGCCATCGCCCTCTTCCGGGCGCAGCAGGACAAGCTCAAGCTCGACATGCAGTTCACCAATTTCCGGGACTGACGGGCCCGCATGCGCCGATTTCTAGCCTCCACCTTGCTCTGCCTCCCCCTCGCGGTGAGCGGGGCCCCGCGCCCGGTCGAAGTGCCGGCGAAAGTCGTCCGCCCGGTGCCGACGCTGCCTCGTGCGGCCAAGGTCGACGGCGAACTCAAGGACCTCGAGCGCGGCCTCGCCCTCGCGGTGAAGGCAGGCCCGGGCGCAGCGGGGAACGAAGGCCTTCAGGCCAAGGTGGCGTTCTACCGCGACACCCTCTTTCTCGGCGTCGAGGTCACCGACGACGCTCTCGTCTCTGGCGACCTGCTCACGGTGCTGCTCCAGTTCCGCAATGCCGGCATTACCTCGAGGGGCTTCGCCTACCGGTTCGCCTTCGACGGAAAGCGCTCGCCTGAAGAGGGCAGCGGCGCTCCGCCTTTTGCAGACGCCCTGGTGCAAACGTCGGTCCAGCGCCGGCCCACCGGCTGGGCGCTGGAGGCAGCCTTTCCGGTCCGGTCGCTCCCCCGCTTTCCGGCCCAGGGACCACTGCTGCTCGACCTCTGCCTGCGCTACGAGGACCGGGACACCGTGGCGGCCGAGCCGCGGCGAATCAGCAACTGCGACGGGGCCGGGGCCGAAGTTCCCCTGGTGATTCCCGAGGAGCTGCGCAAGCGGCTACAGCTGAAGCCGCCCCGCGATGTCGAGGGCCTCGAGGCCCGCGCCGACGGCTGGGTCGGCTTCGCCGCGCTCCACTATCCGACCTGGGCGCTCGCGAACGGGTCGATGACGCCCCAGACGCTTGCGACGATGGTCTCCGACGCGCCGGTCGATCCCGCCCAGGTGGACATTCCGCTACCTCCGAAGCTGGCGCTCGCCGATGGGCGGCCGCTGTTCGCGGTGCTGTCGGGCAAGGACCCCTACGCGGTCGCTGAACAGTGCGATGCGGATCGCGAGCTACGGCTCGGGCTCTACGTGGTGCAAGGCAAGAGCGCCGAGCGGGTGCTGGAGTGGCCCGCGGCGACCTGTGCACTCGGGCGAGCGCTCTCCTTCGTGCTCGACGACGACGGTCAGCTATCGATCGGCTACAGCAACGGCACCACCACCCGGTTCGCCTGGAGCACTGACCACTTCGAGCGCACCGAGTTTGGAAGGCGATGACATGAGCAAGAGTCTGTACATGATGACGCTGGGCTGCCCGAAGAACCGGGTGGACTCCGAGGTGATGCTGGGAACCCTGGTCCGCAAGGGCTACCACCTGGTTCAGGATCCCGAGGCCGCGGAGGTGATCGTCGTCAACACCTGCGCCTTCATCGGGCCGGCGAAGCAAGAGTCGGTGGACAGCATTCTCGAGCTCGCCGAGCTGAAGAAGACCGGCAAGTGCGGCACCTTGGTGGTGACCGGCTGTCTCTCGCAGCGCTACGCGGCCGACCTGGTGAAGCAGATGCCAGAAGTCGACCACTTCCTCGGCACCTCGGCCTATGCGCAGATCGGCGACCTGCTCGCCGCCGAGGCCTCGCCGCGGCAGCTGATTCCTGACCCCGACTACATTCACAACGCGTCGACCCCGCGGATCAACTCGCTGCCCGGCTACACCGCGTACCTGAAGATTTCCGAAGGCTGCGACAACGCCTGTGCCTTCTGCATCATCCCCAAGCTGCGCGGGGCCCAGCGCTCGCGCACCATCGCCGACATCGTTCAGGAAGCCCACCAGCTCGCCGAACAGGGCGTGGCCGAGCTGAACCTGGTGGCGCAGGACCTCACCGCCTACGGCTACGATTTGCCGGGCCGGCCGAAGTTGTACGAGCTGCTGAAGGCGCTCTGCGAGGTGAACGTCCGCTGGATTCGGTTGCATTACGCCTATCCCCGAGTTTTCCCCGATGAGCTGATCGAGGTGATGGCGAACGAGCCGAAGATCGCCAAATACCTCGACATGCCGCTGCAGCACGCGTCGGACAAGCTGTTGGCCTCGATGAAGCGGGGCAGAAACTCCCAGTTCCTCGTCGACCTGCTGGCGAAGATCCGTGCCCGCGTCCCGGGGCTGACCTTCCGCACCTCGCTGATCGTTGGACTGCCGGGCGAGACCGAGGAAGACTTCGAGCTGCTCAAGGAGTTCGTCCGCACGCAGCGGTTCGAGCGGATGGGCTGCTTCCAGTATTCCGATGAAGAGGACACGGCCGCGTACCTGATGCCGGACAAGGTGCCCGCAGAGCTGATCGAACGCCGCTGGCGCGAGGTGATGGCGATCCAGAAGCGGATCAACCGCGAGCAGAACAGCAAGCTGATTGGCCAAAAGCTCGAGGTGCTGGTGGAAGGCGCCAGCCCCGAAACCGAGCATCTCCTGGTCGGCCGTCATCAGGGCCAGGCGCCGGAAATCGACGGACAGGTCTACATCAACGACGGCTTCGGCTACCCCGGTGAGTTCGTCACCGTGGAGGTCACCGAGGCCCACGACTACGATCTCGTCGGCAAGGTGGTAGAGCGCGAGGACCCGAAGAAGCGCGCCCTCAGGGCCCGGCATCAGCTGCTCGACGGAGCCCGTGAAGGCAACACCCTGGTCTCCCCGCCGACCTGGCTCGCGCCGCGCTGATTTCGACGTCAAGCCCGCTCGAAGCACGAAACAGTCTCGCCCCTCAGGCGATAACTCCTGAGTGAGGGAGATAGGCGGAGCTTTGAGGCCGCGGTGCACGCACGCGCCAGGTCGCCCCTGACCAAGGAGCAACACATGGGGCGATGGACTCTTCGTTGCGTTGTGGTCGGTGCGCTGCTGCTGGGCTGCGGAGGCTCGGAGCAGAATCCAGGCGCCAAGACCGGCTTGCCCGCCGACGATGGCGGCTCCAAGTTCGCGCCGGGCTCCGAGGACGCCGGCGCCTCGGCCACCACCGAAACCTGTGCCGACGACCTGTCCCCCAAGACCTGCACCATCGCCACCGAGTATTGCGTCGTCAGCAAGAAGAGCCGCAACACCGGAGGAACGTCGACGACCGGTCAATGCCTTCCGAAACCCTCCGGTTGCAACCACTGTGACTGCGCCATCGCGGACGCTCGCACGGCATTCACCGCCGTCGGGGGCGGCTGCCAGAACGCAACGCTTGTCTGCAGTGTCAACAATGACGCGATCGTCGTCAATTGTCTGAAGTAGGCGGCGGCGTCCGGAGAATAGGCGAGACATCCGTACACGGACTTTCTGCCTTCACAGTGATCGGGAAGGCAAAGGGTTGAACCGCGGACCCCTGTGGTCTTTGCAGGAGTCTCTTGACGACTTCGACAAGCACGGAGCAAAATGGCAAGCCTGTCCCAGGTCCGTCCCTTGAAGCGCCCCAAGCTCGACATCCACCGCGTCCATGAACAAAGGCGCCTGGCCAGTCTGGCCCTCGCTGCGCTTTGCGTCCTGGGTCAGCTGAGCGGCATCTTCCATCTCGCGCTCGTTCAACACGTGGTCTGTCCTCAACATGGGGACCTTGTCCACGCCGACGAGCTGCACACAGAAGTTGCAGCAGTTCAATCTCCTCAACTGGCGGGTCTGCGGTCAGTCTCAGGGGTTCGCGGCGGCGAGACAGGGGTCGGATCGCATCAACACGACCACTGTTTGCTGTACGCCCACCGACGGGAACCGGCGTTCTTCAGAACGGCGCGAGGGTCTTTCTTCGCTGCGGCCCGCTCTGTTCAGTTCGATTCGTGGCCGGGGTTGGTGTCCAGGGCAACTTCGTCGTTGTTCCGGATCGCCCCGAAACAATCACCCCCCGTCTGAGGCGACTTCGGATCCGCTGACGGTCCTGGAAGTCGCCCCCCTCTAGAACTCTGATTTGAGCGTGATCGCCGCACCTCGTTGGGGTCGCGGCCGTCTTCTCCATTTACTCAACTTTAATCATAAGGCTTTCAATCATATGACTTTCAAGAATGATGCATGCTTGACCTCCTTGCTCTTGGCCATAGCGATCGTCACCACGGCTCCTGCCTGTGGTTACAATCGCATTGTCCTTCCCGTGGTGCCGTCCAAGACAGCTGTAGCGGATGAGCGTTTGAAGGCCCTGAAAGACCTTCAAATCGAAAATCAATCGGGCACCACCTACAAACATGGCACCTCGTGGGACTTTGTCATCCTCGCCAATGGGGTCAGAGTCGAAGACCCCCGCGACCTGCTCCCTGCCATGGAGCCGGGCAGCCCGGCGGCCACCTACGTCAAGTCATTCGAGGAGAAGTATGAACGTTCCAGAACCTTCGAGTACATCACTCTGGGAGGTCTTCTCGGTGGACTGGCGGTGATGGTCTCACCGTTTCCGGCGGCAGTGGGTAGTGCCAACCCCGGAGACCTGCAACGCATCGTCGTTCCCGTTGGAATCGGGGCCGGGATCGTCATGGCGTCCCTGATTCCCTTGTTCATCTCTACATACAATGGGTTCAACGCAGAGAAAGACAGGCGAAGTGCTTTCATGACCTACCCCAAGTCTCTGCAGAGCCGGTTGGCTCTCGACGGCGAATTACCCTCCTCGAATCCCCAAGCTCCGGCCGGCCGGTCTCAGCTCATGCTTCGCCCGGATGCTCCCTACCGCGTCGCGTTGCTTCCAGCGAAATCGAGTGGAGGACATCGGTAGGCCCCCGCTCAAGGCTCGTCGGGCTCCGACTCTTCGGGAAGAACGAGCGGCGCAATGCCTGTGATGGGGGGAGGTCGATTGAGCTGAAGGATCCCCGCCTTCAGGTCCACTGTGGCCTCGCCCTGCGCCCACACTTCCGCGCCGAGCGAGCCCAGGACTTCGGACCCCTTCCACTTCGAATCGAGCGCGAGCGGCACTGCTGCGAATCCCGCCTCGGGAGCGAGCTCCAGCAGCAAGACGCGAACTTCGCCCGCCGCATCTTCCTGCAGCCCCGCATGCCCCGCGCGGACCGCAGACAGTTGACTCCGGAGCACGTCCCCGGAGAGCACGAACGGACCGGTGAGTTCGGCGCCAGCCTGACGCAGGCGCACGGGCAACATCGGCCAGTCGCCGCGCGGGTCGCGGGTGAGTTCGAGAGCAAGCTGCGTCGAGGAACCCGTGGGGGTCAGATAGCTCTGCTTGGGCAACGACCGCGTGACCGTGAGGAGATGCCGGGGCAAGTCGAAGTGCAGCGCGTAGGGAAGTAGGACTTCGGAGCCGAGTGTGAGGACGCACTTCCCGCTGCCTTCCACCCTCACCGCCGTCGGCAATCGGAAACTTCTGTCACCGACCTCGGCAGAGGTGAGCGCCACCTCGGGCCAGCGCACGCTCTCACCGTACGGAGTCGGAACCCTCGCCCAGCCCCGTACCGTCGGGGGTTCGGCGAAACAGCCAGAAGAAACGGCCGAGAGGGGAAGGGTCCAATCGAAGCGAACCGCTGCGGGATGCCCATCGACCGAGCCACTCGTTTCCAATCTTCCTTGCCGTTCCACCAGACTGAAGCGCGCGCCCTCGAACTCACCTTCGCTCGCGGGTTTCGGCGAGTGCGCGCAGGCGGAAACAAGAATCAGCGCCGCCGCAACGAGCTTCTGCACCGGCTTCAGCGCGAGC
>JAYUUC010000537.1:0-3696 GCA_043755105.1 Myxococcales bacterium | reverse complement strand
CAACGGGCGCAGGAGTCGCGGCGACAGGGGCCGGCGTAGCGGCTTCGGCGGGGGCTGCAGGCGTAGCGAGTGCGCTCACCCGGTGAATGCTCGGGGCGAGCGGGGACGTCTTCTGGCTGCCCTGCCGAATTACTCCTCGACGACAGGCCCGTCCGGCGGCGGCGTCATCGCCTCGAGCCGGGCGTAGTGCTCCTGGGCCATGACGACATAGGTCGCCATCGAGACGCGCTTACAGGCGCGCTCGAGGTCGATGCGCACCTGGCGCAGGGTGGCGCGGTAGGTGGTGGTGACGGGGTCCGGCGAGTAGCTGTCGACCTCGTCGTGAATGAGGCGCCACATAAAGCGGCGGCCGGCAACCGTCGACAGGACGGCGCGCAAGTCGTTGTCGACCTCCAGCCGGGCGTCCGCGTCGCGCTGCTTCTGGTTGCGCTGCGCCCTCTCGTCGTCCGTCTTCACCGCGCCCCCATCCCCTGAAGCATTGTGGTGAGCGCGTTGTTGCCCTCGGTGTCGGCGCCGGCCAGGTTCTTCGCGGCCACTGACGCCTGCTGCGCCTGCTCCATCTGCTGCTGCTGGGCCTGCTGCTGGGCGCGCTGCTGGCGAATGCCGCCGACCTCTTCGGCCGGGCGCACCGTCGTCGGGGGCACCCCGAGCATCTTCCCGTACTCGTCGATGGTGGCGTCGACGTCGAGCTTATCCATGGCCTGCGGCGCCACTGCTGAGAGGTTACCGATGAAGGTCGTGAAGCGCTCGACGGCCGTCGTCCCAAGCAACTTTTGCGCTTGAGCCATGATGGAGATGTACTCGACGGCGACGTCTCGCCCCTGGAGCTCCTCGGGCGGCGGCGGCAACCGTCCGGCGGCCTGGAGGATTTGGAAGGTCCTGGTAATCAACGGGTCAAGCAGCTCGTCTTGGAGGCGCTCCATCACGGGCCCCAACTGCAGCAGCTTCTCCTCACGACGCTCGATGACCTCTGTGGCCGTCATCTGCCCGTCTGCTTGGCTCAACATCAACCAGAGGTCGGCATAGAAGGCCTTGTTGATGCGCTGCTCGGTGATTTGAATCTGCTGGCCGGCGATGTCGACAGCCCGCGGGTCGATGACCATGGCCGGCTCGAAACTCTGCCCCGGCCCATTCGCGTCGACATAGGTGATGTCGCCCGGCAGCAGCGACGTGCGCTGGTGCAGCAGCGACGACGGGCCCTTCATCGGGGGCGTCACAATCTTGTCGAAGGCCTGCATCTTCCGCTTCTCGAGGAGTTGCAGCTGCTTCATGTCGCCGAGCGCATCCATCGCAGGCGACTGCCCGTAGACGTCCTCGCCGATGGTCTTCCATCGTGGGCACATGCACGGGAAGCCGTCGAAGCCGGCGTCGCGCAGGAAGCCGGTGTTGGCGTCGCCGTTCGACTCCATCCAGAGCGACGAGTATTTCTTTCCCTTGGTGCCCAGCTTGCCCGCTTCATAGTTTTTATTGGGCTGAATGACGTGGAGCACGCGGTGGTAGACGTCGAGGTCGCCGTTGGCATGCTTCATCTGCACGCCGATGGAGCACTTCTCTACGCCGAACATTTCGACCATCTGCACTACTGACATCTCCGACTCGCGGAAGACGGAGTCGACGGCCATGCGCGAGGAGTTTGCCAAGGCGTACTGGCCGATGGGGAAACTGTAGGCGCGCATCACGTCTTCTTCGTCCTGCTCGAGCAGCATCGCCGACGTGCCGAAGGTGCCGAGGTCCTCGTAGACCTGGTGGAGTGCGTTGTAGACGTTGCTCTTCTGGAGCGCCTTGCGCAGTTCCTCCTCGAGCACGGAGAGATACTCGACGGTAGCCTGGTTGTTTTGGAGGTCGGGCGCACCAGTCGTCAGGCGAAACCACGGCCGCGACGGTGACGTGATGCCCGCCATCATGCCGGCGGCGAGGGTGCGCGCGGCCCAGATGGGGGTGCTGTTGATAATCTTCTGGTTCTTCTTGTTGCCCGCCGTCACGCGGTCACTGGCCAAGTAGCGGAAGGCGCGGGGTGCGGTGTTCTCGGCCAACTCGCGCCAGTGCGACGTCCAGCCCTGCTCGCGGTCGCTCTTGAGGGTGTTCCACCGCTTGAGGCAGCGCTGTTTGCGTTTGATTTCTTCGTCCGTCGGCGACGGTACCTTCGGCAGGGCAGTCATCAGTAGCCTCCCAGAATCGACTTGGCCTTCGGCGGCGCAGTGATGTCGCCCATGGCACCCGAGAGGAAGGAGCCGCGTCGGCCGGTGGAGGCTGTCCTGTCGCGCAGCAGGCCGTCGCGGACGTGCGACGCGATGGCTGCGTCGGCGAGGTCAGGCGCGGCTTTCATGCCCTGCCCGGGGAGCGCGGCCTGCATCCGTTGATTCGCAAGCACCCCCTCGCGGGTGCGACGCTCGTCGTCCGTCTCGCTGCTTGAGCCGCCTGATGAGTGAGTGATTTTCGCAGTCGAGTCTGGAGCGCACATCACTGCACCTCTTGGTGGTTGTAAGGGTCGTAGTCTTGGTCTTTGCTCTGGCGCCCCTGTGACTCGACCATCGCCTTGGGCACCACCGGGAAGCTGAAGGTCGTGCAGAGCGCATCACCGAAGTCGGTCGACGGCAGTCCGCGGGCGCGCATGTCGTCCTTCGACTCGAGCTGCAACTTCCCCTTGGCGTTGGCGTAGGTGAAGGTGGGCGACGTGAGGTCCTTCGTCAGCTCGACCATGTCCGGCAGGCTGGCGCTCTTCACCCACTCAGCCATCTGCCACCACATCTCCGCCCGCTTGTTCTCGAATCGTGGCGACAGCGGCCGGCCGCCGAAGTCGACGCTGATGACGGGCCGTCGCAGTTGAATCAACCGGTCGATGACACCCGCGCCCACGCCACCCGCGTCGACGAAGGTCGCGTCTGGCTGCCACTCGTCGATTTCCCTCGCCACCGCGCCCGCCACGTCCATCGTCGAGGCGCCCTGAAGCACCACCGGCCTAAAGGCGACGAAACCCTGGCGACGGAAGATGACGGTGCGGTCATCGCCGTAGCGCGCCACGTCGACGCCAAGCACCTTCGGGGCGTAGTGGTAGTCGTGCTGCGTGTAGGCGCGCCTCTGGGCCTCGAGCACGTCGTCCAGCCGGATGAGTACGTTGTCGACGGCGGCCTGGAAGTCGACCTCAAACTCCTGCGCAAACTGCGCGGGCGACATCTGCCGGCGGGCGTCTTCAATTTCTTCCTTCGGCAGCACGTCCGACTGCGACGCGCGCATGAGGTCCGCACCCCAGCCCTGCCACTCGGCCTTGCCTGACGTGGCTCCGAAGTAGAGGTCGGAGAAGAGGTTGACGCCCTTTGGTGTCCCTACGAAGAGCGCCCAGCCCTGCCGGTCAGTCAGCGCGGGGCGGATGATTTCGCCCCAGAGCATCGGCTTCATGTCGGCCACCTCGTCGAGGACGACGCCGTCAAAGTAGACGCCGCGAATGGCGTCGGGGTTGTCAGCGCCGTACAGCCGCACCTTCGCGCCATTCGGGAACGTGACGCTCAGCTCCGATTCATTGACGACATGGCCGGGGACGGCTCGACCGAAGCGCTGGAGGTAGAGCCAAGCAATCTGCTTCGCCTGTTTCAGAAACGGGCAGAGGTAGGCGTAGCTGCCGTTCTCGCGGGTGCAGCCAAGGGCGCCCAGCACCAGTTCCATGACGCTGAAGACCGTCTTGCCGTGGCGTCGGGGCCA
>JAYUUC010000536.1:0-3700 GCA_043755105.1 Myxococcales bacterium | reverse complement strand
GGGTGTGGAACTTTAGCTTGTCGACCTGGGGGACGCTGTTGCCGACCAAATCCATGCGGGTGCAATGGCCGCAGTACTGCGGGCAGGTCGACAGCAGCTCGGCCAGCACCTTGGTCGGATAGCGGTGGGTCAGCCCTTCGACCTTCCACATCTCGGCTTCATGCAGCGAGTCGCGCGACGAGCGCGGGTGGTTGGGGAAATCGCTGCGGCGGTCATCGAACGCCGGCAGCATGTAGCGGCGCAGCGGGTCTCCCCAGAGATCCTCGAAGTTCATCGTGTTGATCATGTGGGGAGTGATCAACATCGACATGGTCGCGCGCTCCTTGAGATCGCGATCCATGCTTAGCGCCAGCGTCTCGGGCAGCAGCGCGCCCAGCGCGGTCTTCAGCTCCTTGAGATTCTTGACCGTGTGCTTGCGCTGCCAGAGCGCGCTTTCCCAATCGGCCGTGCTGACGCCTCTGTAGCCGGGGATCCGATTCCAATCCGGCTCGACGAATTCCCGCTGAAGCGGGTACCGGAACGGCTGTTGAGCGGGCGCGGGGATAACCATGCCGGTCATATAACCGAAGCCCGCCGGTTTTGATCAGGCGCCGGGGATCTCGACGCCCTTCAGCACGAAGGTCTGATCGGCATCGATGGTGATTTCCTGCGGAGCGCTCGCCTTGCCGTTGAGCTTGAAGATCACCTTGTGCTTGCCGGCCGCCAGCTCGAGCGCGCTCGAGATCGCCACCGGAGTTTTCTTCCCGCTGTTCTTGCCGTCAATCCACACCTCGGCGCCCGCCGGCTTCGACGCGCACGCGAGCTTGCCCTTTCCCTTCGCAACAGCTGCCGGCTTCGGCTCGTCCTTCGGCTTCGGCTCGGGCTTCGGCTTCTCAGCGACGGGCTCGGGCTTCGGCTTGGGTTCTGGCTTCGGCTTCTCGGCCACGGGCTCGGGCTTCGGCTTGGGTTCCGGCTTCGGCCTCTCAGCCACTGGCTCGGGCTTCGGCCTGGGTTCCGGCTTCGGCCTCTCAACCACCGGCTCCGGCTTCGGCTTCTCGGCCACCGGCTCGGGCTTGGCGTCCTTCGACTCGCGCTCGAGCTCGATGTACTTGTCCATCTCGGCCAGGCGGTCGACGTTCTCGAGATCTCCAGTGAAGAGCTTGAAGCCGTCCTTCTTCCCCGTGACTTTGTGCGGCTTGTCGAAGGCGAGGTTCTCAACCTTCACCCGCGGCGTCTTCCCGTACTTTTTTCCGTCGACCGAGATTTCGACGCCCGGCTCATCGCTGGAAATCGTCGCCGTGAACGCCTTGGCCTCACCCGGCTTGGCTTCCGCGATTGGCTTCGCGTCACCCGGCTTCGCGTCACCTGACTTCGGCTCGCCGGGCTTGGCAGCTTCGGCCGCCTTTTCGCCCGGTTTGGCTTCGGTCGGCTTCGGCTCGCCCGGCTTGACCTCGGCCGGCTTCGGCTTCGGCTCGCCAGGAGGTCCAGTCGGCGTCAGCACCACCGGCAGCGCCAGCATCTGGTTGCCGCTCAGGTGAACCTTCAGGCGCTTGCGCTGAAAGGACTTCGACGCGGGGACGACGTCGACGTAGTAGTCGCCCGGATCAAGCTCGATCGCCTGCGCCCCATCGTACGTCTTGCCTTCGCCCTCGGCCGTCTTCGACACCGTGACCTTGAACGGGCCCTCGGGGGTGGTGTTGATCGCCAGCCGAGCAGGGTTGGTCGCCAGCATCACCACCGCGGTGATCGCCAGGAGAATCGCAACGCCCCCTCCGATGCTGCCGAAGAGGACGATCTTCCGGCGGCCGGCCGGCATCGAGGCAAGGGCGCCTTCGGTCGCCCGCTTCGGCTGCTGGGTCCGCCGCACCTGCCGCACTTTCGGGGCCTGTGGCGAGTTGGGATTGGTGGCCTCGGGCTCTTCATCGCCCATCGGCCGGCCCTGGCCATCGGTGTCGTCATGGGGGCTGACATCGCCCAGCTCGTCGCCATCCTCGTTGGCCGGCTCGTCGTCGCCAACTTCACCCTGCTCCTTGAAGAGCCGGGTGGCGAGAACCGGGGGACGCTCGCCGGTCTGGTCGTCGGCCGCGGGAGAGAGCGGCGAAGGGCCGACCATCGTCTGCCCGCTGTATTCCGGAGCGTCGCCGATCACGATCTTCGGCTTGTTTCCGCTCTTGCGGTTGGGTTTCTCGACCGTCTCGACGAACTTCTGGTTTTCGCCGGTGTCGCCGCCCCCGTGCTCGACCGCCGGACGAAAGCCGGTCTGATCCAGCGGCTGCATGTCGTCGCCATCCGACGAGCCATTCGAGTAGCCGTTGGTCGACGTGCTCGTACTCGCGCCGTTCTTCTTCTTCGGCGCCATCGTCGCGTCCAGGTTCTCCGAAGCGAAGCTCCCGGTAGCGATGTTCTCTTGCATCTCGACCGAAGGGACGGCGCTGCCGGTTTGTTCGATCTGCGCGAACGGAGAGATCCCGACGTTGGTCTTGAGGTTCTCCCGCATCGACTCGCCGTCGACGATCTGGGTGCGATCGCTCGCACCGTCCATCTCGGCAAGCTCCTCAGCCGTCGGCGGAGGAATGTTGACCGTGTCGTTGCCGATTCCAGCGGCCAGCGCGACCGCGGCCGCGCTGTTGCCGACCGGACTGCTCGGAACCTGCGGCAGCTGCTGCGACGAGAGCTTCGGACGCGGGGAGGCGAGCGGGGCGGAGGGCATCGAGACGGGCGTCGCGGCCGCAGGAGGCTGCGACGTGTTCCGGCGCTTGGGTGGTGGCGGCTGGGCCAGGACACCCGACTGCTCGATTTCCTCTGGCTTCGTGATCGACGCGAAGCGATGCATCTTCTCGTCTTCGCGGAACAAGTCCTCGGCAAACGCCTCCTTCATGAAGGACGCCAGGTGCTTCGCCGAATAGATCGCATCCCCCGCCAGAAGAAAGCGCATCAGATCTTCCTGAAGATCCGAGGCCCACTGGTAGCGATCCTCGGCTTCCCGGGCCAGCGACTTCATCAATACCTTCTCGAGGCCGGCCGGAATGTTCGGGTTGAACTGCCGGGGCGTCGGGACTTCGGCGTTGCGGACCTTCTCCAAGGTCGAGAAGTCGGACTCACCGACGAACAGCTTCTCGCCCGTCAACATCTCGTAGAGAATTACGCCCAGCGCAAAGATGTCGCTGCGGCGGTCGATCGGCAGTCCCCGGACCTGCTCGGGCGACATGGAGCCGAATTTCCCTTTCAGGATCCCGGCCTGGGTCTTCTGGCTCCGGTTCGCAGCCTTCGCGATTCCGAAGTCGATGATCTTCACCTCGCCCTCGTAGCTGCAGAGGATATTCTGGGGCGAGACGTCGCGGTGAATGATGTGGAGCTCTTGGCCGCGCGCGTCCTTCTTGCGGTGCGCGTAGTCGAGCCCCTCGCAAATCTTCGAGCCTACGTAGACGGCCTGCGCCGTCGGCATAATCTCCTTCCGCCGCCGATAGCGCTCGAGCATCGTGCGCAGGTCCCGGCCCGAGACGTACTCCATCGCAATGAAGAACGCCTCGTCGTGCTTGCCGAGCTCGTGGATGTGCACGACGTTCGCGTGATTCAGCTGAACGCTGATCCGCGCCTCATCGATGAACATCGTGATGAACTCTTCATCATCCGCCATCGTGGGGAGGATCTTCTTGATCGCCAGGATCCGCTCGAACCACTCGACGCCGAACGCCTTCGCGATGAACACCTCGGCCATGCC
>JAYUUC010000535.1:0-3707 GCA_043755105.1 Myxococcales bacterium | reverse complement strand
GAGTCGGTGCGCACCGACCTCAACCTGCAGAAGGCGCTGAAGGCGATTCCAGAAATCGACCAGGTCGTCGCGAGAACCGGATCGCCCGAAGTGGCCACCGACCCGATGAGCATCGAAGCCTCGGACGTCTACATCGAGCTCAAGCCCCGCGAGCAATGGCGCGCGGGGAGAACCAAGGCCGACATCGCGCGCGACGTCGAAGAGGTGCTGAAGGCCTCCCCGGAAGTGGGCGGCGCGATCTCACAGCCAATCGAGATGCGCACCAACGAGCTGGTCGCCGGCATCCGCTCGGATGTCGGCGTGCTCATCTACGGCCCCGACCTGAAGGAGCTCGCCGACCTCGGAGAGCGCATCGCCAACGCCGTGAGGAAGGTTCCCGGCGCGTCCGACGTGCGGGTCGAGCAAGTCGAAGGGCTCAAATACCTGCGCATCACTCCGGACAGGAACCGGCTCGCCCGCTACGGCCTCACGATCGAGGACGTGAACCAGGTGACGGAGACCCTCGCGGTCGGCCACTGGGTCGGCGACGTGCTCGAAGGCGAGCGCCGCTTCGCCATCACTGTTCGCACCGACCACCACTTCGCGGGAGACCTCGAGCCGCTACGCGCCCTGCCGCTGCGGGCCGTCAACGGGCAGATTGTGCCTCTGGGCGATGTGGCGAGCCTCGACTTCATCACCGGCCCCGCCCAGGTCTCGCGCGAGGGCCAGTCGCGCCGGCTGACCGTCGAATTCAACGTGCGCGGCCGCGACTTGCTGTCGGTCGTGAACGACGCGCGCGGCGGCGTCGCCGGTGCAGTGAAGCTGCCACAGGGGTACCGCGTCGAATGGGGCGGGCAATTTCAGCACTACCTCGAGGCGCGTGCCCGCCTCGCGCTCGTCGTCCCCCTCGCGCTGGCGATGATCCTCTTTCTGCTCTGGCTGACCTTCGGCTCGATGCGGGCGGGGCTGCTCATTTTTCTCAACGTCCCGTTCGCGGTCGTGGGAGGCGTCGTGGCGCTGTGGCTTCGAGACATTCCATTTTCCATCTCGGCGGGAATCGGCTTCATCGCGCTGTTCGGCGTCGCCGTGCTGAACGGGCTCGTGCTGGTGTCCTTCGCCCGTCAGCTCGAGGCCAGCGGCGTGGGCCACATCGAGGCCATCACGCGCGCGGCGGACCTTCGACTGCGGCCCGTGCTGATGACGGCGCTGGTCGCGTCGCTGGGGTTCATCCCGATGGCGCTCTCGACCGAGCCTGGCGCCGAGGTCCAGCGGCCACTGGCGACCGTGGTGATCGGCGGCCTCATCTCGGCGACGCTGCTCACCCTATTCGTGCTGCCGGCGCTCTATTCGCGCTACGGAGCACCGAAGGGGAGGATGACCCATGTCTGAACATCACGGCCACGACCACGACTCACACGCGGGCCACAGCCACGCCAGTGGCTCGACCGCGAGGAGCAAGCTGGTGGTGGCGCTGGTGCTCACCGGCAGCTTTCTGGGCGTCGAGGCCGTCGCGGGGTGGCTCACGGGCAGCCTGGCCCTGCTCTCGGATGCGGGGCACATGTTGACCGACGCCGGCGCGCTCGGGCTCGCGCTCTTCGCCCAGGTGCTCGCCAGCCGCGCCCGGACCGGAGCACGCACCTTCGGCTTCCGGCGCGCTGAAATTCTGGCGGCGCTGGTGAACGGAACCGTGCTCGGGGTCGGAGCCGTCTGGGTGATTGTGGCTGCGGTCGAGCGCATGGATGCACCCGTGGAAATCTCCGGTGTTCCGATGATGGCAGTGGCCGGGGGCGGTCTCCTCGTCAACCTGGTCTCGGCCTGGGTGCTGTCGAGGGGCGAGGCGTCGAACGCCAATGTGAGGGCCGCCCTGGCCCACGTGCTCGCCGACCTGGCGGGCTCCGTCGCGGCGATCGTGGCTGGCGCGCTGATTATCTGGCGCGGCTGGCTGTGGGCCGACGCGGCCGCTTCGATCGCCATCTCGGTTCTGATTCTCTGGGGCGCGTGGAGACTGGTCCGCGAGTCCGTGCACGTCTTGATGGAAGGCACCCCCAAGGGACTCTCTGTTTCCGCAATCGAGGCGACCATCCTCGGCACCGCGGGCGTCACCAGCCTGCATGACCTTCACGTCTGGTCCATCACCGATGGGGTCCCGATGGTCACCGTGCACGTGGTGCTCGACGGGAAAGCGCACGGGACGTTCGTCGCCCGCGAGGTGGGTGCCCGCGTCCGTGCCGAGCATGGCATCGAGCACGTCACCGTTCAGCCGGACGCGCCCGAAGCACCGCTGATTCCCATCGAGGCGCTGTGGAACCGCCAGCAGTGACAGCGTCCCCCGCGCGGAACTCGAGGGCTTTTACGAAGTGCGCTCGGAGGGATTCGAACCCACGACCCTCGGCTTCGAAGGCCGATGCTCTATCCAGCTGAGCTACGAACGCGTCGGAAAGAAAGAAGGGCGACCTACCGGGCTTGAACCGGTAACCCCAGGATCCACAATCCTGTGCTCTGCCAGTTGAGCTAAGATCGCCACCACGACTTTGGCTTGAGACGACGCGCTAGGTACCAACCGCGTCACCCCACGTCAACCTCGCACACGAAGCTCGACGCTGACGAACGGGACCTTCCTGCGCGCCCGGCGGGACTCGAACCCACGACCCTCGGCTTAGAAGGCCGATGCTCTATCCAGCTGAGCTACGGGCGCTCGAAAGCTATTTCAGTGACTTGCGGATACTTCGACCACCCCTTTGGCAGCGCCTGTAACCACGGCGTAACCAACTGCACCTGTTTCCTGCACCGGCTGAGGTAAAGCAACGACTCTCGCCGTGGAAGGTCGGTGGCCAGCTCAGCGAGCAGCAGAACGCCCTTGGGGTCGGCAGGGAGGCCAACCCGGCCTGCCTGCACGTCACCCGCGATCTTCGTGCGCACTTGCTCGGCCAGCTCCCGCGACTCGTAGCCGCCGGAATACCGAGCACGCCCACCCTCCCGCCACTTGATCCACCAGTTCTTGAGCCCGCGCTGGTAGGCGCAGCCTTGGTTGTGCGCCCTCCTCCTTCTTCGTCGAGCCATTGGTCATGCTCCCTTCGATGCGCCTGAGTGCAACTCGTGCCGAAGCCGCTCGGCGATCCATGCGCGAGCGAGCGTCGTGTAGTTGATTCACTGTCGCCGTGCCAACGCGCGCAGGGCCTCGACTGCCTGCGGGTCGAGGCGCAGCGTCACCACCTGCCGGGGCTTCGGCTTCTTGGTCAACTCGGCGGGCTCCAGATCGTCCCAGTAGTCCGCAACTGAGTGCGTCTCCCAGAACTCCGCCACGTCTCGGTCGGATGCCGCTCGACTGGGCATCGGAGCCCGTTTCGCCTTCGTTGCCTTTGCTCGTCCCATAGTTCGTTCTCCTGCACTGCCTACTTGCGCCTGTAGATGGCTCGTTCTCGTTCGTCCATGTCGCGAGCCGTGATGACACGCGCTTCGCCGCCACCGAGGCCGCCCGCCCGTTGGTGCCACAACACTCGACCGGCGCCGCCTGCCCGAGGCGCAGCAGCTGACTCGACGGGTCTCCACAAAAGATGTTCCCGTTCGTCGCGAGGCAGCGACCCCACGGCGTCTGTGCGCAAGCGGCCTGCCCGTTCGTCGTCTTGCAGTCGTAGCCGCACGCCGCGAGGCCGTTCGTCGTCACGCACTGCACCGGGGCGTCGGCGCCTGCCCTCAGCGCCGCCAGCGAGGGGTCGCCGCAGAAGACG
>JAYUUC010000534.1:0-10761 GCA_043755105.1 Myxococcales bacterium | reverse complement strand
TGTAGTTCTTGTTGAGCAGGTTGGGGATCAGCAACGCCTCGTTGAGCTGCTGCTGGATGTTGACCAGCCCTTCGACGCCCTTGAGGTAATAGGGGTGTTTCTTCCCCGCCTCGAGGATCCGGGCGTACTGGATGAACGCGGTGACCGGCAGCCCTTTGCGCGCGAAGCTCTGCGCCAGGTAGTACTCGGACTTGGTCCGCATTTCGGGGTTGGTGGCCGTTTCCTGGAGCTCCCAGAACGTCTGGGCCGCGCCGTCGTAGTCGCCGGCGTTGAACGCCGCCAACCCACGGTTGTACATGCCCATGTCCTGGGCGAACGAGAAGCCCGGGGCAAGGATGAGAAGAATCGGGAGCAGTCGCTTCATCATGGTCGTCTTCATCTCTAGAAGAGGAACGCAAAGCCGGCGTAGACGCCGACGTTGTTGAGCACGTCAGAGGAAGGGGTCGCCACCAGGCTCTTCGCCAGCGGCACGTCGGTCTTGCCCTCGTTGTCGAACTTCTCGATCTTGCAAGAGGAGGTCACAGGCACACCGGAAAGGTTCTTTCCGTTGTTGAGCGCGGAGTTCATCGCGTCGAGGTCGCCGAGGTTGCAGCCGTTCACGTTGTCCACGCGCGCGGTGTAGACCAGGTCGCGGACCTCGAGGCGCACCGCGAACCGGTCGCCCAGCTGCACCCGGAAGCCGCCGCCCACCGAGCCCATGAACTTCATTCCGGTCTCGCCGAATGTGGCCGGGGTCAACTTCGCCGGCTTGAGCTGATGCCGGGTGGCGCCGACCCCGACGCCGCCGTTCAGCACCAGCGAGAAGTGGGCGAGGCTGTTCTCGTACCAGGCGAACTTCCCGTAGAGCGGGGTCACCTCGACGCCGCCGAGCGCTCCCCAGACCAGCAACAGCGAGCTCGCGGCCTGCGCTTCCTGACGAACCTTGTCGATCAGCTCACCGTTGAACGCCGATTCCGAGGCGAGCCAGTTGTACTGGCCCGACACCTGAAGGGCGAAGTTCTCGTGCAAATGGTAAATCGCCGAGAGCGCCGAGCCGATGTGCTGGGTGAACTTCCCGTTCGCCTGCAGGGCTGCCGGGTAGAGGACGATCTCGCGCTTGCTTCGGTCGGAGAACTGCTTCTTCTCGACGATGTGCACCGCGACGTTGGGATTGTAGAGCGGCGCCCCGGAGACGAGCTTCTGCACGTCGGGGTTCGAGGGGCCGGGGCCGGGCGCCGCTAGAGTTCCCGACGGAGAGGCGGGCGCCTCGGCCTTCGGTCCCTGCTTCGGAGCGAGCTCGGGTGCGGTCCCGGTGGGGCCCTTCTGCGACGCGGCCGCCTTGGCTGCGGGGGACTCGTCGTCCTCCTCGTCGTCCTTGGTGGAACCGGGAGTGGCGGACAGTGCCGCCAGCGGCAACCGCACCGGCGAGTAGGCCTGGGCGGCGGTGGTGGAGATAAAGAC
Source organism: Myxococcales bacterium (assembly GCA_043755105.1). Classification (GTDB taxonomy): domain Bacteria; phylum Myxococcota; class Myxococcia; order Myxococcales; family Myxococcaceae; genus JAYUUC01. Next base: position 9,321 of record JAYUUC010000534.1, on the reverse strand, counting down.
TGCGAACAGGAGGGTTCTCATCGGAGTGCTCATTCCCTGGGCCTCAGAAGGTGTACGAATAGCCCAGGTCGATCTGGGCAAGGTTGGTGATGCCAGGGGAGGTCATCGGGGTCCCGGTGTCGGACGACGACCGCGCGGCGGCCCGATTGATGTCCACCCGGTAAGAATCGGGGAAGGAGTAGTCGCGAACCTCGACCTTGATGGAATGGTTCGGGGTGGCAAAAAAGCGCATCCCCAGTGCCAGCGAGGCGACCGGACCGACCTTGCTCTCGGTGAGGTAGGCGTCGCAGCTGCCTGCAGATCCCTGCGTGCAGTAGACGATCGACTCTCGCTTGAACTGGGCCGCTCCGCCGCCCAGCCAGAGGTAGGCCTGGAAGTGCACCGGCAGCTCGGCCATCAACGAAATCTTTCCGTAGATCGGCGCCCAGCGCAGCCCGACCATTCCGTTGGCGTTCATCTCCCAGAGGTCGGCGAGGTCGTCCGCGGTGAGGATCGACGTGTTGGAAGTGAAGTCCTCCGCGATCTTGTTCGCCAGTCCGGTGTGGCGCGAGAGGCCGTAGCCGGCCCTCAGCTCGACCGCCCAGCTGTTGCTGAGGTTGTAGCCGAGGTGCGCGGTGAGGTTGGTCTGGTCGGTCAGGCGCGAGAGCACCGAGACGCCGACGTCGGCCCCGACCTCGACCTTGCCTCCGGTTTCATAGAGTCGGTTTCGCACCACCACCTTCTCGATCTTGTCCTGACCAAAGGCGGCGGACGCGGCGAGCGCAGTGAGCAGCAGGCAAACAGAGCGCAGGTTTTTTGGGTTCATGGCGATCACGGGCAGGAGGACTGGAAAGCGGGCTCGACGTCGTAGCAGATCTCGACCGTGCTCAGGGATTCGGGCACGGACGTTCCTTCAAAACGCACCAGGTTGCGAAGCGCCGAGGCGTCGCACTTGACGTAGTGCGGGGCGTTCGCGCTGGGAACCAGTCCCACGTCCACCGCCCGGGCACAACGGCCGGAGCGGCAGACCTCGGCCGGAGGGCAGTTTCCGGAAACGGTACAGGGAGCGGAGTTGGGGCCAGACACGAACAGCTCGACCCCCTTGGCAGTGGTTCCGACCGGATTCAGAACGGGCCCACGCGAGAGCCGAAACTCTTTCCGCAGCCCCGAAGCGGCGTAGCCGAGCGAGGCCAGCGCTCCGGAGAAATTCGCATCGCAGATCGATACCGCCACACCCCCGGTGTCCGCCGCCACCTGGGCGTAGCGGCCGCCGAAGTACGCAACCTCGAAGCCTCCGTCGTTGGCTCCGGTCGTAGGGCAGGGTTGCCCGTTGAGCGAGCGGCAGCAGCCGACGTGAAGGTCGGTGCCTCCAAATTGCGAGGGCACCCCCGCGTCGTCGGCGCCGTCGAGAGCGACAATCGCCGCGAGCGCCACCAGGTCCTTGTTGCCGTAACCCTTGTAGGTCTCGAGGAAGCGGCTGAAGTAGCCCGTCGGGCCATAGCGCCCCGCTCCGGAGAGGACCGCATCGGAAGCGCAGCGGCAGCCGGGGTCTGCGGTGCACACCGGCGCCTTCACCAGCGGGTCACAAGAAGAGTCGTCTTCATCCGAGACCACCACCACGTAGAGCGCGGCGTCGGCGCGGACGAAGCGCTCCTCGGCTGCGGTGCTGAGGTTGGCCGGATCGGTGAGCGCAAGGTAAGTGGCGAGCAACCCCCGCTCCTGGGGGCTGCCCGACGTTCCCACCGTGGCCATCTGGTTGAACGCGAGCATCGCGTCGGCCGTGCCAGCGTCGGCCGCCCGGTTGGTATTGCAGCTCGAGCCGCCCTGGGCGTCGGGGGTGCAGGCAATGTATGGCGCGCTGCGGCCTGCGAGGGACCAGGGATTCAACTTGCCCCGCGTCGCCGGATCGTCGGTGTCCGTCGAGGTCACCGCGATGTGGAAGTCGATCGGCGGCTGCGCTGCCACGAGCTGGCTGATGAAGCCCTGGAAGTTGGCCGCCAGCCGGGCCTGCTTGGGGGCCATCGAGCCGGAAGAATCAACCACCCAGAGGATGTCGACCTTGCGGACCGAGAGCTGCTGGAAGACGTCGCAGGGGTGGGGCACGTTGACCGCGAAGTGATCGTTCTCGCGCGTCGCATCGCTCAGCACCTGAGCGGTGCCGGTGTCGACCTGGGGGCGGCCCGGCACGAGGATGAAGGGCTCGAGCACCTTCCGGGTCCGGGTGCGATCGTCGCAAGCCGGCGCGACGAGCGCCAGGCAGGAAATCGCGATGAGGCACCCGCGACTGGACAAATAGGCTCCCGAAAAGGACCGACTGCCTAGCACACCGAGGGACGACGGCAAAGTCGCATTGCGGACAGGGAAGCTACTGAAGCGCCGGCGGCAGGCAGGCCTGTACTGACTGTTCATTCACCGCTCGGACGATCGAGCAGTGCCAGCTTTCAGGGCACTGGCTGTCTTCGGTGCAGGCGTCGGAACAGATCGGGCCCGAGTCCTTGCGGATGCAGAGGCCACTCGCACAGGCCGCGGGCCCGAAGCTGCAGTCCGCCCCCGCCCCTCCGCCGCCCTCCGGGAAGCAGACCTCGAGCTCGGCGGCACCCTCCCCCGCCACGGCCTTGCGACAGGCAAACCCCGCGGGGCAACCGTTCTCGCAGGTCCGGGTACAGAGCCGAGCGGTGCCCATGTCCAGGCAGGTGCCTGACTGGCACGGCGGTCTTCCGGGAGTGCAGTCGTCACCGAACAGGCCGCCCAGCGGCGCGCAGAGGCCAGTCCCGCTCAGCGGCCCGTTCGCGGTTCGCTTGCTCTCGGAGCAGTCGTGTCCGGCGTCGGTGTACTCGCAGCAGCGGTAGCGGGTGTCACCGCACTCGGAGTCCTCCGTGCAGGGGAAGGAACAGAGCGCGCTCCGCCCCGCCCGTAGGCAGAGACCGGCAACGCAGTCTTCGGCGCCATGAACGCTGCAATCGTCGCCGAGCTGGCCCAGGCCCGAGGCGCAGCTGCCGCGCTGCGGAATACAGAAATGGCCGGAGCCCGCCGACTCGCTCACCGCCTTGCAGAGAAACCCCGGGCCGAAGCGGGAGCGGCAGGCAACGTCGTCGAGACAGGGGCTGGCGCAGAACGACTCGCCCTTGAAGGGGCAGTCGGGGCAGTCGTTGACCAGGCAGCGGTTCTCGCTGTGGGGACCCTTCTTGCAATCATCGTTGTCCAGACACGGCGCGCACTGGCGGCCATCACTCGCGCTTTGACAGTGGTGGCTCGGACCGTCGCAGGCCTTGCCGAGGCCGCATTGGCGAGTCTGGCCGCGCTCGTCAGCGGCGCTGCAGTAGCCAGCGCAGGTGTTCGAGTCGGGTACGCACTGGAAGGGCCCCTTCACGTTGGGGTCGTCGCTGCTGCCGATGTTGCTACAGGAAAAGCCTTCCGGGCAGCCGGGGTTCTTCGCCGAGAGCAGAGTCTGGGGATCGCAGCCGGCGCCGGGACAGACATTCTGCTTTGGATCGCAGTCCTTGCCGCAGAAAGTCTCGTTGGAGACGACGTTGCGCACGCAGAGGTCGAAGGCTCCGCCGCACTCTGCGTCGCCTTTGCACGGGGCACAGAGAGTCTTGCCGAAGTCGCAGCTCTCGCTCACCGGCACACACTGGGAAATCATCGCGCGGTCGACCCCCGCGGGAATCGATTGGCAGGTGAACCCTTGCGGACAAAGTCCGTTCTCGCCGCAGGCCGTGGTGCAGAATTGCTCACCGCTTCCTGCCGCGCTGAAGCAGGCGCCGTCTGGAGGGCACTGCAGCCCGTCCTGACAGGGGGAGCACAGCGTCCTCGACACCTTGATGTAGCAGTTGCCGGTACCCGGGTTGCAGGCGTGCCCGGCCGGACACTCGCCGTCGGTCTTGCAGCCGGTGAGCTTGTGGCAAACCTTGCCGTAGCGACCCGCTGCAGAACAGACATAACCGCTGCCGCACTTCGAGTCCTCGGTGCAGCTTCGGGTGCAAAAGCCCGAGGCGCTGTCGAGGGCGATGCAAAGCCCATCGGCACACTCCGAGGCGGTCTCCCCGGGTGCGACAGTGGGCGAGCACGGCTCACCCAACGCCTTCGGGGCCGAGGTCGACTGAACGCACGCGCTCGCCAGCAACAGCATGGCGAGCGTGGCCCAGCCCGATGAACGTGACACGTCCCCTCCCCGGTACCGCGCCGACAGCGAGCTACTTCTTCGCCTTGTGCCCTTCGCGGGTGGACTGCTTCACCGAGGGACGAACGGTGACGATGCCCTCGTTGTGACCGGGGATGGCGCCCTTGACCAGGAGCAGGCCCTTCTCGAGGATCACCTCGACCACGGTGATGTTCTGGGTGGTGATCTGGTCGACGCCGTAGTGACCGGGGAGCTTCTTGTTCGGGTAAACGCGGCCCGGCGTTTTACGCTGGCCGATCGCGCCCGGGTGACGGCGAACTTCGTGGGTACCGTGGGTCTTGGTCTGGTTGCCCTTGAAGCTCCAGCGGCGAACGACGCCCTGGAAGCCGCGGCCCTTGCTGACGCCGGTGACGTCGACGAGCTGGCCCTTGGTGAAGAGGTCGGGCTTGATCGCGTCGCCCACGTTGTAGCCCTGCGCCTCGTCGGCGGTGACGCGAAACTCGCGGATCACCCGGCGAGGAGGAGCGCCAGCCTTCTTGAACGACCCGGACATCGCCTTGGAGAGGTTCTTCTCGGTGCGCTCGCCAAAGCCGAGGGTCACTGCAGAGTACTTGTCCTTCTCGGGGGTGCGCTTGCCCACCACGATGCAGGAGCTGACGTCGATCACTGAGACCGGAACCCGGGTTCCGTCTTCAGTGAAGACCTGCGTCATTCCAACCTTCTTGCCAATCAGACCCTTCGACATATCGGCGACTCTCTTTTTCTCTCGCACGCGAGCCCGGGGAGAAATATTTCCGGAACCGGAGGTGCGGTACAGGTGATTTGAAGCCCTTCAAAACCGGGCGGCGGGATGCTGGCCGGCTCGTAGGGCGGCGCAACCTAACAGGAAACTTTTCGGAATCAAGTCGGGCCGGGCGATTTCAGGACCTGACCGGAGAACAGGCGGTCAAGGCCGCTTGTCGGTCTCGGCGCTTGGCCGGGCAGCGAGAAATTCGTGAAACGCAGCGTCCACCATGTGGGGGTCGCCATCGGTACCGAACGCGTCAGGAGCGAGGCTCCCGTCTGGCTTTCCCTTGGCGTCGAGCTTGACGAAGAAGGGAATCAACTCGAGATCCACCCCCAGCGCCGGCCCGTCGGGCAGAGCATCGACGTCGACCTCGGCGAGGTACCAGTCCTTGAAAGTGGCCGCGTTCTGGTAGCGGCGAAATGCCTTCTGCACTTCCTTGCAGGGGCCACACCACGAGGCGTGGAAATAGACCAGCACCCGCTTCTTCTCGGCGGCTGCCTGCACTGCCACCCTCCTCGCTTCGACGTCGAGGTGGGCCGGGTCGACCTGGATCTGCTGAATGAAAGGACCGGTCGGCGCCGGGGGTACCGGCTGGGGAGTTGAGTCGCCCATGGCGAGGGCCGGGGCGGGGTCCCGCGGAGCAACTCCGACCTTGGCCCCGGGAACAGCGGCGGCCTCACCCACGGGGGGGGGCGTCGTGCTCGACTTGCAGGCGGCGCCACCGAGCACAGCGGCGAGAGCGAGCGTGGCAAAGGTTCGGGTTGCAGGTCTCATGTGGTTCGGTCGAGTCGCAGATAGAGGGCGGCCAGGGCCGGGTCGGCGATCCGATCCTGATAACAGGCTTCTCCGAGCAGGAAAATTGCCTGATCGAGAAAGTCTTCAGCGGCGGTGATCTCTTTCTCCCGGTCGACGATCGCTGCGTCGAGGTCGCCCATCAGCCCCTCGAACTGCGCCGCCCTTTCCTGAAGCTCGTCGTCCAGCTCGATCAGGCGCTTGAACGCAAGCACGCCTTCCGCACCTGGCTGGTCGGGCGAGGGGGTGAGCGCTGCATCCAGAGCCGCCTGAGTTTCCTCAACCTCGCGGAGGCGCCGCATCTGGATCAGCCGGGTCTGTTTCAGACGTTGCTTCGAGGCATCGATCTTGGCGGGCTCGTGGGCCTGGCTCATCGCCAGCTCGGCGTGCTTGGCCTCGGCCTTGACCAACCCCGCCTGCTCGATGCGCTGGGTGGTGCGGAGGACCGCCAGTTTCTTTCTCAGCTCTTTCGACCGGCGCTCGGCGCCTTCGACGGCTTTCTTGAACCGCGCCACGAGCTCGCGCTGCTCGGCCTGTTCGCCTTCGATTTCCAGCAGCGCTGCCTTGTTCTCGGCGTCCTCGGAGTTGAGCTGTGCCTCGAGCGCCTGCAGCTCGGAGCGTTTGTCGAGCAGCGCCTGCTCTGCGCGCAGCACCCGCGCCATCGACCGCGGAGCCGTCGCCCGGTGCCCCAGGCGTTCGCGGGCCAGGTCACCCAGTTGAAAGATGAGGTCGTTGTAGGCAGCAGAATTGGCCATCGGCCCGGGTAATTTACTCTAAAGGCGGCGCCGAAGGTCTGGACAACGTGCCTGCCCCTTCCTGTTGAAGCCGCGCGAGCTCGATCGCCATGTCCTGCTCTTCACTGTGGTTGAGCTCGCAGACCCAGGCAGACGACAGGTCCGCCTGGTTGCGGGCAAGGTGTGCCATTGACTCATACCGGCGCGCCGCATGACGGGCCTGGAGCGACAGCTCCATCAACGCCAAGCCGACGTCCTCGTCTTCGTCGATGTCCTCGTCGGGTACCGGGAGAGGACCGCGGCCGAGCGAGGCCAGTCGGGCGAGGATCCGCGAGGCATGCGCTCTGCTGAAGGCTGACAGGAGCAGCAGTCGCGCGCGAATGCCTGCATCGTCGACGCGCTCGGCAATCACCCCCAGCCGCCGGGCACAGACCACTTCCGCGTCCCATGCCGCCGCCATCGCTGCTGCAAGGCGGCTGTGGCGTGCTCCCATCTCGCTCCAAGAATGCTGGCCCACTCGGCGTCTGCCTGTGGCCGTTCTGATCCCATGCCCCAAAAAAAGGGTAGGAACCTCGACCTTCATCGTCAACCGAGCAGCCGGTCTACCAGCCAGTATCCGCCGGCCATCAAGATCGCGAGCGACCCGGCGCGAATGGTCAGCTCCGCAACGCGGGGCGTCCGTCGGAGCCAGTGAAGCAAGGGATAGACAACAGCCACCACGCATCCCTGACCGAGCTCGACGCCGACGTTGAAGCCGAACAGGGCAGTCGGCACCGATGCACCGAGCCCGTAACCTCTCAGCGCCGCAGCAAAGCCAAAGCCGTGAATCAACCCGAAGCCGAAGGTGATTGCGGGTCGATGGCGGGTGTTGCCGAAAGCCAGGTTCTCGATCGCCACCCAGATGATCGACAGCGCGATCGCCGCCTCGACCGCGCGCTGCCAGGCCGGGGAGAGCACCACCAGACCGAGGGCGGTCACCCCGAGGGTGATCGAGTGGGCGAGGGTGAACGCGGTCACCATCCCGAGGACTTTCTTCCACGAGCTTCCGACCAGCAACAGGGCGACCAAAAACGCGAGATGATCGAAACCGGAAAAAATGTGACTCATCCCCAGTTGAATCCAACCCCTCAATCCCGAGACGACCGCTTCATGCGCAGGCGGCGACGCGGGGTCGTGCAGAATCAACGTCTGCTGATTGCCTTCGGCGAACTGCTGGCCCTGCGCCTCGCCAAGCTGGCTTCCGAGCACCACCCGATAGCCTGAAGGCAAGACGGAGAGCAGGCGAAAGACCTGCTGGAGCTCTCCCGGGGGGCACTCAAATGTTGCTGCAAGCTCGACATACCCTGCCTTCAGGGAGGCGCTCGCCCGACCGATCGAGCATGGGACGCTCCCCACCGAGAGTGGCGCGGCGGCCCACACTCCGGCAGCCATCGCCTCGGACCGCGCATCGAGGTCGGCCTGGCTCAGCTGCCCGTCGCCATCGGCATCGATGGGCGCCAGCAGGGCCAGCGTGGCCGCGGTGAGGGTGAGCTGCTCACGCACTTCGCTCGACGTCGGTCCCGATCTTTCCAGGCGCGCGTAGACGATGTCGGCGTCATGGGCAGAGGCAGCCCGGGGAGCCAAGGCCAGTACGGAGATAAGGAACCACCCACCCAAGAAGCGCGGTCTCACCCTCCTGGCCTTAGCGGGTCGCTCCGCCCGACGTCCACTTCGGGGCGACTCCCCCTCGTTTCAGACCGCCCTGCCCCTTCCCCTTCGGACTACCGCGAGCACCAGACTCACCAGTGCGAACACCAGCAACAGGTGGACCCAAAGGCCCATCTGCGCCCCGCTGACCAGCCCAAGAACCCAGAGCACGAAGAGAATGATGGTGATGGTCCAGAGCACGAGTTCCTCGCCTTTTTGCCCTCAGCCTCGGGCGACGGTGAAGCTAGGGACGAGCAAGCAGGCGTCAACCCGCTCGCGGCAACACTTCAGAAAGTTTTTCCGCCTGCGAGTCGTGTGGGCGGCTTGAGCACACGCGGCGTTCATCTCTGTAGCAGCCGCCGAGCGACGGTGGCACGTCGCGTGCTTTGCCCCTGGGTGCGGCCGGTGAGTTGGGTGGGCGGGGGAGCACGACATGAAGGCTTCGACCTGGATGGTGGGGCTGGCAGCGGTGTTCACCGTGACCGGGGCCTTGGGGTATGAATCGCGGCCCCCGGCCGGGGACCCAAAGCGCGTCGGCGAGGGGGAGCGCGACCCGAAGCTGTTGGCGCTGCTGGAATACCGGCAGGCAGAGATCGATCGGCTGAAGAAGGACCTGCTCGCGAAGAGCGATGCCGTCGAGTATGCCGAGGCAGGTCAGTTGGGCATCGTGCGGGTGCTGGTGCAATCGGACCTCAGCGAGCGCCAGCAGCGGCGGGTGGCGGCGACGATCATCCGCGAAGCGCATCGCTATGGGCTCGACCCGCTGCTGGTGGTGGCGTTGATTCGCACCGAGAGCACCTTCAACAACTACGCGGTCTCCTCGGTGGGCGCGATGGGATTGATGCAGGTGATGCCGGACACTGCGCGCTGGTTCTCCGCTCGGCGCGGGCTGAAGATGGGGAAGGCCAAGAATCTCTTCGACCCCGAGCTCAACGTCGAGCTGGGAGTGGCTTACTTCGCCGACCTGGTCTCCAAGTTCGGCGCGGTCGACCCGGCCTTGATCGCCTACAATGCGGGGCCAGCGGCGGCGCGGAAGATCCTCGCCCGTGCCGAGCTGCGGAAGAAGTTCCTCGCCGGCTACCCGCGCAAGGTGGTCGCCGAGTTCCACAAGCTGAAGGCGAAGCAGAAAAAGGAGATGGCGCAGCGTTCCGAGAGCGACACCTCCACTCCCCGGGGTTGAGCCGCCAACCCACCTTCAAGAGGGCAAGCGCTCAACACTGCCT
>JAYUUC010000533.1:0-3729 GCA_043755105.1 Myxococcales bacterium | reverse complement strand
GAACGGGCTTATCGAAGCCAGCTCTCGCGAAACGCAGGGCAGTGGCCGCGACGATGAAGCGGTCAGCCGCACCGTGTCCGAACACCAGCCTGCCTTTCAGTACTGCATCGACCAGGAACTCCGGATCAACCCGGGGTTCCGGGGGGAAAAGATATTTCTCATCGCCACGGTGAATGCCTCGGGCGTGGTGAAGAAGGCGAACATTGACCGCCGCGAGGTCGACCTCTCCGAGCTCGGCAGGTGCTTGAAATCGAAAGCACGGAAGATGGCCTTTGCTCCCGCGGACGATGAGGCCGAGCTGCAGATCCCGCTGATCCTCGGGCAGGGTTAGTCGCAGGGCGCAAGACCGGGACGAACGTTCGCCGCGCCCTCCGTCCACTGGTCCGAAGCGCGGTGAATTCAAAACCTCGCGTGGATGAGGTTTCTGGAGGCGATCGGGGAACGAATACTCCACCTCTGCGAGGAAGCGGGGCGCTTCCTTCAGCTGTTCATCGCCACCGTGCTGTTCACCTTCCGGCCGCCCTACGACTTTCGCGAGCTCGGGGTACAGATGACCCGGGTCGGGGTGCAGTCGCTGCCGGTGGTGGTCTTCACCGGGCTGTTCACCGGAATGGTGTTGTCCCTTCAAACTTACCTGGCCTTTGCCCGCTTCCGCGCAGAGATCTTCGTGGGAGGGGTGGTGGCGATCTCGGTGATGAGGGAGATCGCCCCGGTGCTCTCGGCATTGATGGTGACCGGCCGGATGGGAAGCTCGATCGCCGCGGAGCTGGGCAGCATGCGCCGCAGCGAGCAGATCGACGCCCTGGTGGCGATGGCGGTGGAACCGGTTCAGTACCTGTTCGTGCCGCGGGTGCTCGCGGGGCTGACGATGATGCCGCTGCTGGTGATTGTCGCCGACGGCGTGGCCTTGCTCGGAGGTCGCTTCGTCGCCCTCAACCTAATGGGCGGCAACCCGCTGCCGTGGGCGATCGAATCGCGCTGCTGTTTCACGGCAAGCTGGTCGCCGATGCCCCGGCGAAAGACTTCTTCAGCCTCGACACGCCCGAGGTTCGGCAGCTCCGCGACGGTCTCGCCGAAGGGCCGCTGCTGGAAAAGGAAGAGCTGGGTTCGCGCTCTGCGCCGCGATGAGGCCCCCGATGAACCTGGTTGCGAAGATCGGCGCGCTCTTCCTGCTCGCGCTGGGCATCGGCGGCTTCTTCATTCTCCGGATCAACAACCTCAAGATCGGCAAGGACCTCGCCTACCGGTACCGGGTCCAGCTCCCCAACGCCCAGGGATTGGCGGAGCGCTCCTCGGTCTTTCTCCAGGGAGTCAAGGTCGGCCGGGTCGCCAAGCTCGAGCTTCACGACCGGATCGTCGAAGCAGAAATCCAGATTCGCAGAGACGTCGCGCTCCGCGAAGGCTCGCATGCGGTGGTGGGCAGTGTTGGGTTGCTCGGCGAGAAGCAGCTGGACATCATGCCCGGGGCCGAAGACGCGCCGCTGCTCGCTCCCAACTCGGTGATCTCGGGAAAGAACGCCACCTCGCTGGATCAGGTGATCAACGAGGTTGGAGAGGTGGGTCGCAACGTCAAGGACATCACCGGCGCGGTCCGCGATTCGCTGGGCGCCAACGGCGGGGAACAGAAGCTCGACCTTCTTCTCGGCGGTCTCACCCGCGTGGTCGACCGGATGGATCAGGTGCTCGCTGCCAATCAGGGAAACGCCGAAGCCACGCTGGTGGCGCTGCGAGATTTCAGCAACCAGATGGCGCGCTTCACCCGCAAGCTCAACGAGCAGGTGGACCTTCACCGGGGCGACCTTTCCCGCGGGGTCGACGACCTCGGCGAAGGGCTCGAGCGCCTTCGCCAATCGTCCGAGCACCTCGAGTCGATCACCGGCAAGGTGAACCAGGGCCAGGGAACGGTGGGCAGATTGATCGACAGCCCGCAAACCGCGGAGCGCTTCGAGCGGGCCCTGGCCGACGTTGAGGGCGGGGTGAGCGCCTTGTCCAGCACCCTCGACAGCGTCCGCAACACCCGCCTGGGCGTTGGGCTAGAAGGCAACTACCTCGCCGCCCTCACCCGCCCCAAGGGCTACCTCCGGCTCGACATCCAGCCGCCGGGGGACCGGTTTCTGCGCCTCGAGCTGGTGGGAAACCCCGCGGTCCCGGGCCGGGCAGCAGAGCCCCTGGCATACTCGGCGATGCTGGGTTGGCGATTCAGCCCGTTGGTGGCGCGCGCGGGCCTGGTCGAGTCGCGGCTTGGCGCGGGAGCCGACCTCTTGGTCTGGGGCGACCGGCTGCGCTTCAGCGCCGATTCCTGGGACTTCGGACGGACGGGGCTGGCGCCCCACGCCAAGCTTCAGGGAAGTGTGGACCTGGCGCGGGGGCTCTACCTGGTCGGAGGCTGGGATGACCCCCTCAACCGCAGCAACGGGGACTCGCTCTTTCTTGGGGCCGGGGTGCACCTCTCGCGTTGAGGGGCCAGCCGGCTGCGCGAGACGGGTGCGCGGTCGGGTCGGGTGTTAGACAGGCTCGATGGATCCAGAAGGTTCGGTGGCTCGGATGCCGGTGGTGCTCTTCATTCGCGGCGCCGCGCTCTCCCTGGTGGCGTTGTCACTTGTCGCGGCGCTGCACGTCTATCTCGGGCTGAGGTTGATCCGGGACCCGCACCTGCCGCCGGCGGTCGCCACGGCTGCCTGGACGCTGCTGGGACTGATGTTCCTCTCGCTCCCGGTGGGGCTGGCGGCATCGCGCAGCACGGGCGGCCTGATCGCACAGATTTCATACTGGGTGTCGCACCTGTGGATGGGGGCCTTCGGGCTGCTCCTCGTCACCGTGGCGGGCTCGGACGGGGTGTCCTCGCTGCTTTGGGTCGGGTTCCACTCGCCCACTTCGAGCGCGCTGCTCTGGAGCCAGTGGCAAGCGGGGGCAGTGCTGGCGGTGACCCTTCCGGCGCTCGGGTTCGGCTTCGCCAGTGCCCGGGGCCCGGCCACGCTCGAGCAGGTCCCGATTGACATCGCCTCGCTGGGGTCTGGCCTGGAGGGGCTGCGAATCGTGCAGCTCAGCGACGTGCACATCGGTCAGACATTGGGTCGCCGATTTCTCGAACGAACGGTAGCCCGGGTCAATGCGCTCGACCCGGACATCGTGGCGATCACCGGAGACTTGATCGACGGCCAGGTGGCGGCGCTGAAAGACGACCTTGCCCCGCTCGCCGGATTGAAGGCCAAGCTGGGTGTCTTCTTCGTCACCGGAAACCACGAGTACTACCACGGTGGACCCGCCTGGGAGGCCGAGGTGCGGCGGCTGGGGCTCACCGTGCTCCACAACGAGCACCGGGTCCTCGAACGCGACGGAGACCGGTTGGTGATCGCCGGAGTGACCGATCACGATGCCGGCCATTTTGGCGCCGCCCAGGCGTCTCGCCCCGACCTGGCGTTCGCCGGTGCCCCCGAGGGGATACCCCGCATCCTTCTCGCCCATCAACCCCGCAGCGCGCGGGCGGCGACGGGGCTGAAGGTCGACCTCCAGCTCTCGGGCCACACCCACGGAGGTCAGATGTTCCCCTGGATGTTCTTCGTTCGTCTCCAGCAGCCGGTGATCAGCGGGCTGCGACAGGTGGGCGAGGTCCGGGTCTACACCAGCCGCGGCACCGGCTATTGGGGCCCACCCAAGCGCTTTGGCGCGCCGTCGGAGATCACCTTGCTGCGCCTGGTGCTGGTTTGAGGCTTGTTTTGGCCTCTAGCC
>JAYUUC010000532.1:0-10790 GCA_043755105.1 Myxococcales bacterium | reverse complement strand
AAGTATGACAGCGATGCCCGGAATTTGAAGTGTAGAGGGCACCCAATCCGGGAATCAACCGTACATCCCCGACCGCCCTCGCCCGCATTCACGAGAGTGAGGGCAAGCGGCGGCACCCTACCTTGCCTGCAACCGCTTGCGCGAGGAGATGCGATCGAGCAGGGCGCGAAAGAGCTGCTCGCGTTCCAGGGGCAGCGCGGAGTCGGTCGGCGAGCTTCCGGACGCACCCTGCGCGAGCGGAAAGAGCTCTGCCAGCCGTTCCCGGAGCAGCTCGTTGTCGGGCTTCGCGGCGAGAGCCCGACGGTAGGCGGCGAGGGCTCCTGAGTAGTCTCCGATCGCGACCAGACGTTCACCTTCCTGCTCGGGGGTCTGGTTCGATAAAGGGCTGCGGGACAAGTCCAGCGGGGGGGCCTGGTTGACCCGGAGAAGCTCGCTGGGCTGCAGGCTCTCTTCGACCTGAGCCAGCCGCGCGCTCAAGGCCGCATCGTCGGGCCAGTGCTGAAGGAGGGCTCGCAGGAGGGTCACCGCCTCACCGAGTTCTCCCCGGCGAATGCATCGCTCGGCGCGCGCTTCGAGATCTTCGCGGTCAGGCGGAGGGAGGGTCATGGAGAGAAGAGGTTACACAAACCGAGCGTCTTGCAAAAAGAGCGCAGCGGTTCTTTAAGGCGAACTCGCACCCCTTTCATGACCGCCTTGATCCTCGCGTCGCTGTTTTTGCCCCTGGCCTCCCTGGCGGTCCCGGGGGCGGGGGCCGCCAACGAGGAGGCGCTGGGGACGGTGCTCCGCCTCGAGGGCTACAGCATTCGCCCCCCGCAAGGTTTCCGGATGGAGCGAATGAACCTGATGCGCGGCTCTCGAGCGGGAGCGGTGAGCGGCTCGGCTTCGGTGCCGCGGTTTCTATCGGCGGCGCTGACCAATGGCGAAGGGGAAGACGCCACATCGATGTTGATCTCGGTGGTGGAGTCGCCGTTCGAAGCGAGCCCGAGCGAGCGGGACGAGTTTGCGGAAGCGGTGAGGCGGCACTACGAGGATCTGGGACTGAAGTTTGCTCTGGAGCGTGCCACGTCGGTGTCCGGGCCCCGAGCGCGCATCGACGTTCTCGGCACCGTCCGTCAGGAGAACCAGGTCCGCCAGGTGCTGGTGGCGGCAATGGTGGGGACGGCCCGGCATCAAGTGGTGACTTTCAGTGTGCCGTCGGGGCAATGGGACGCCCTTGCCCCGCAGCTGAACGCGTCGCTGGAAAGCTTTCGCGGAGACTCGAGCCCGGGGGTGGGCCGTTCGCGAGTGCTGGGCCTGCTCGCGGCGGCGTTGGGCCTCGGCCTGGCGGCTTCGATGGTGCTCAGGCGCCGGCGACGAGGCGCCTTTCAGGATCTGGGCTGAGCGGGAGCTGACGGAGCTTCAGGCGACGTAGGTGATGGTCCACTCGCGGACCTCGCCCTTGACGGTGACTTCGATGGTGTCGCCCACCTTTCGACCCAGGACCGCGCGCCCCACGGGAGAGGCTGGAGTCACCACCGAAAGAAACCCGTCGCCGTCGGGACCGGTGAGCTCTTCGCCGGCGCCCACCGGAGCGAGGAAGAAGGTACGGCCTCCTTCGTCGTCCTCGACTTCCACGATGGCGCCCAGAGAGATCTGAGCATCGCGACGAATCACCTGGGGGTGAAAGGCGTCGAGGGCATCGATTTCCGCACGGACCCGTTCTTGCCGCTGGGCTTGGCCTCGGGCGAGGCCTCCAGACTCGAGCGCTACCCGGGCGTCTTCCCGCTTTTCGGCGGGGGTGGCGCCTTCGCGGGCTTCCTGAGCGGCCACCTTTTGAGAGCGGTGCGCGATCTCCGCAGAAGCGCGGAGCTTGCGGGTCAGCTGGTCCACCAGGAGTCGTTTGTCCATGAACAGAAACGGTACGCGTCGACCTCAGCGACGCAAGAAATCAGAAGCGGCTCGCCGCAGCGATGGCCCACCCGCCCTCTGTCGGAGCCAGCACCACCGCGGTTGACGGAGTCGCAAGGAGGTAGCCGCCCACCGCGAGCAACCCGGCCCCGGCGATTCCCGCGCACACCGACAGCGGGAG
Source organism: Myxococcales bacterium (assembly GCA_043755105.1). Classification (GTDB taxonomy): domain Bacteria; phylum Myxococcota; class Myxococcia; order Myxococcales; family Myxococcaceae; genus JAYUUC01. Next base: position 8,722 of record JAYUUC010000532.1, on the reverse strand, counting down.
GAGGGTCTGCGCGATTCCAGCCTCGCTTCGGGTCACGGTGAGCGGGGCGTCGACCGACTGCTGCCGGACGTAGGCGACCTGGACGCCGCGGGAGTAGACGAATCCCACCGCTCCCAGGCCCAGCAGGGCGCCTCCGCCTGCGATTAACAGAACCGGTTGAGCGGTGAGGCCCGACGAACGGCGAAGGCCGGGCGCCGAGGAGGGCAGGGGACCCGTCGCTCCGGGAGAGGGGTGCACGGACGACACTGAAGGCGCGTGCGTCACTGGAGGCCTGTGCGTATCTGAAAGGGCGTGCGCTTCCGGAGGCGCTTGATTCACTTTGGGCGTCGGGAATGCGAGATCGATTGCCTGTTCCTGGTGGGGATGAACCAGAATTTCTTCGACCCGGCTCTGCGCAGAGGCTGGAAGGGAGGCTTCTACCTGGTGGCGGCCGACGGGGAGTGCCACCTCGACCGGGGCGGTGCCCGCGAGCGCGCCATCGATCTTGATCTGTGCGCCCGGCGTCGAGCGGATCGACACCTGCCCGCCCAACTCGCTGCGCAGTTGTTGCAGCGCATCGACCAGGTCGGGGCTGGCCTGATCTGGATCGAGCTGAACTTCGGGGGCCAGCTCGAGCGCATGAATCAAATCCTGGCGCACCGAGCGGGGCTGGCGCAGCGCCCGGTGACACTGCGCTCGCAACACGGCAATGCGCGCTCGGGCCCGGTCGTTGGATTCGTCGGCCTCGGCTTCTTCGAGCGATTCGAGCGCTCGGCGGAAGTCGCCCTGGCTGAAGGCGAAGGTCGCGGCAGACAGGGGGTCGCGTGCCTGGGCCGGCGCTGGAGGTCGTCGATTCCGGGCTCCGGCCGAAGTCGACAGCAGCAGCGAGGCGAGCAGCACCACGGTCGATTTCATTTCTTCAGCTCGACCTTCAGGGGAGGGTTGAGCCCGGAGGCTATCGGGATCTCGGCCTCGAAGACCGCAAAGCCCTTCTGGGAAATGCGAATGCGGTGGAGCCCCGGCTTCAACTTCAACGAGCAGGGCGTCGAGTTCTGATTGCGCCCGTCGACTGTGAGAGACGCCCAGCGGGGGCTGCCCTGGAAAGTGGTCACCACGTTGAGGGTCCCCTCGCGCTCGGTCCGGCTTCGTATCGGCGGTGCCCGGGTCACGCGGGTTCGGCGGTCGGGGTCGACGGTCCCGGGTTTACGTTCGGTCTCAGGGACGACCGTCACGGTCGGGACCATCACCGTCGCCACTACCTTGACGGGCGGCACGGTCGGCACGAGAGGGGCTGCTTCGGGCAGAGCGGTCACCTTCGCCACAGCGCGCTCGAGGTCCGCAGAGTGCTTGCCCGGGCGGAAAAACAAGAAGAGCAGGAGCGAAACGGCGACCGCCCCGGCGATCGGCGCCCACAGCTGCCAGCCTCCCAACCGCGCGAGGCCTGCGGCAGAGGACGCGTCACGCGGGCGAGGGGCCGGCCGGAGAGGCGGCGACGCCGGGACCACGACGCGAGGAACGTCTTGCCGGGTCGCAATTCCCTGGCGCGACGCTGCTGACGGGTCGACCTCGTCGTCGGTCAAGGGGGAGAACCGAGTCTGGTCGGTCTGAGCGGGAGCGGGCGTACTGCGTTCTCGACGGGTGAGGTCGCGCCGTCCCTGGCTTACCGCGACTCCGGCGATCGCATCTTTGAAGGCGGAAAACAGCTGGCCTGCTCGGTCGTAGCGTCCTTCCGGTGCTTTGGAGAGGACGCGTTCAATCACTTGCGCGATCTCGACCGGAACGTCGACGCACCGGAGATCGGCCCTGGGCGCTGGCGTGCTCCGGTGGGCGAGCATCACCGAGAAGTCGCTCGCGCCTTCGAATGGAACCGAGCCGGTGAGCAGTTCGTAAAGGACCACTCCGAACGCATAGAGATCGCTGCGGCTGTCGATGGTGTCCTTGCCCATCACCTGCTCGGGCGACATGTAGGCGGGAGTGCCGACCAGCATTCCCGCCTGAGTCCGATCCTGGCTGGTCGGATCGCGGGCAATGCCGAAGTCGAGGATGGTGACGTGGCCGTTGGGGGCAACGAAGATGTTGCCTGGCTTGATGTCGCGGTGAATGAACCCCTGCGCATGAATCGCGTCGAGCCCCTTGCAGACCTGGCGGACGATCGGCAGCGCTGCCTCGGGGCTGAGCTTGCCTCCGTGTTCCTTCCGGTACTCGGTGAGGGTGACCCCTTCGAGGTACTTCATCACGATGAAGGGTTGGTTGAGCGTCTTCCCGACCGCGTGAACAGGCACGATGTTGGGGTGGTCAAGCCGGGCCATCAACCGCGCCTCCCGCTCGAAACGTGACACCAGCGCCGGCTGCCCGCAGAGGCTGGCGGAGAGCAGCTTGATCGCCACCGTGCGGTCCAGGCTCAAGTCGCGGGCCTGGTACACCGCGCCCATGCCCCCCTGGCCGAGCTTGCGCTCCAGCTTCCACTTTCCCTCGAGCAGGTCACCGGAGTGGAGCGTCCGGACCGTGGTCGGCTCGATCCCCACGGCCCCCGGATCGTCGAGGCCGCAGGTCGGACAGTCTGCCTCGCTGCCGGTGAGGTCGACTCCACATCCTCGGCAGCTGATCGCGTTCTCCACCCTTCGATTAAATCAGAGTTGGAACCGCTTTCACGAGTCGACGCAAACGAACCCGAAGCAGCGTGTGGGCTTTTTCCTCCCACCGACCCCTGGGTCAGGGAACACAGGTTCCACCCGAGCAGTGCCCCATCGCGCAGGTGGTTCCGTCGGCGACATTGGCGAAGCCACAGCCGGTGGCGACATCGCAGAGGCTGTAGGTGCAGGGATTACCGCTGAGGGGGCAGGAGACCGCCAGGCCGGAGCACGTCCCTCCGGAGCAGGTGTCGGGCCCGGTGCAGGCGTTGCCGTCGTTGCAGGCGCCGCTGCGAACAGCGTAGGAACAGGCGCCATCGGACGGGGCGCAGACGCCGACCGGTTCGAAGCATTGCCCCACGGGACTGTTGCAGCTCACAGCGGTTCCGACACAGGTGCCGTTGCTACAAGTGTCATTGACGGTGCAAGCGTTGTTGTCATTGCAGGACCCGGAACGGGGGGTGTACTGGCAGACGCCGTTCGAGCAGGAACCCGACGAGGCGAAGCAGGAGCTTGGAGGGGTGATGCAGCTCATCGGGGTGCCGCTACAACCGCCGTTTCTGCAGGTGTCGTCGAGGGTGCAGGAATCTCCGTCGTCGCAGGAGCCGGTTCGAAGCGCATACGAGCAGCTGCCACCGGAACAGGTTCCGGTGGTCTGAAAACATTGTCCGGGCGGGGTGGTGCAGCTGCGCACTGCGCCCTCGCAACTGCCCGATGCGTTACAGCTGTCGTTCACCGTGCAGGGGTCGTCGTCGTCGCACCGGGTGCCTGTCCCGCGGGGCGGAAACGAACAGCTGCCGTCGATGCACCGGGCCGCGCCCTGACAGCTGCCCGGTGAACCGGTGCAGGCGCTATTGCAGCAGCTGCCACCGACGCATTGCCCGGCGGCGCACTCGACGCGCGAAGAGCAGGTCGTGCCGACCGACTTGACCGGCACGCACCCGGCGTCGTCAGAGTAGGTGCCTGACGCGCACCCGGTGCATCGCCCCGCTGCGCAACGTTCGCCGCTGGGGCAGAGCACGCCGACGCAAAGTGCCTCGAGGCAAGTGCCTCCCTGACACACCTGACCCGGGCCGCAGGAAGTGGTCGAGCAATGGGTGGCAACGCAGGTTCCCTGCGCGCACAGCGTTCCCGTGGGACAGACTTGCCCCGCGCACAGCCGTGGCTCGCATTGACCGTTGACGCAGGCTTCGGTGTCCCTGCAGGAAACGCCGTCGCATTGGGCCGGGAAGCAGTGAGCATGAAGGCAAAGAAAACCTTCGCCACACAGCGGGTCACAGTCGCTCGCCGAACCGGCGTCGGGTACGCAGTCTTCGCCTCGGGCCGGGTTACAGGCGTAGCGGCCATCGGGTCGGAAGTCGGTACAGCTCCAGAAGCCGAACCCGAAGCCCATCACGAGCACAAAGGCGACGGCGAGGAGGCGAGGGTGAAGGCTCACTCCGAGGAGTCTAGCGCGTTCCTGCTGCTGCGCCCGTTGTTGCCAGGCGGGCAGCCAGTTGAGGTCCCCAGCGCAGAGCTTGCTGCTTCGACTTGGGTTCGAAATCAAGAGGAGGGTGACCAGCGCTTTCTTGGCAGGGTGCAGCCCCACGCCGTTGTGACGGGTGAGATCGTCGACGGTTTCGAAGTAGCCGCTCGAGCGGAGTCATCGCCTGCCTTCCGCCCCTTGCCTTCCAGGTTCGTCGCTGGGAGGAAGGTTGTCACGCCTCTGCAGGATGCGAAAACGACCCGGAGCCACGGCAAAAAAAACGGGGCGGCCTTCGTCATTCGAAGGTCGCCCCGAAATCTCAACAGGCGGAATGCTGCTCGATCAGACCCGGATCTCCGGCTTCGTCTCACCCGCGGTGGGAGTCGCCGGCCCCTTGAACGGGTTGCTCTCGAGTGCGGCTTTGAGGACCTCGTCCATCTGGGTGGCGAAGATGAACTCGATGTCCCGCTTGGCTTCCTCGGGCACGTCGATCAGGTCCTTGCGGCAACGCTCCGGCATGATGATCCGCTTGATGCCCGCGCGGTGAGCAGCCAGGACCTTTTCCTTGATGCCGCCAACCGGCAACACCAGGCCGCGAAGGGTGGCCTCCCCGGTCATCGCGGTATCGCCGCGCACCCGGATGCCGGTCATCAGAGAGGTGAGCGCGGTGAGAATGGTCACCCCGGCCGACGGACCGTCCTTCGGAATCGAGCCGGCCGGGAAGTGCAGGTGCACGTCGGTCTTCTCGAGGAAGGTGGGACTGATTCCCAGCTGGTCTGCCTTCGAACGTAGGTAGGACAGGGCCGCCTGAGCCGATTCCTTCATCACGTCGCCGAGCTGGCCGGTGAGTGTCATTCCGCCCTTGCCCGCCATCTTGGTGCATTCGATGAAGAGCAGGTCGCCGCCCGCTGCGGTCCAGGCGAGGCCAGTGGCGACGCCGGGCACTTCCGTCCGCTCTGCCACTTCGGAGTAGTAGCGCTCGGGTCCGAGGATCTCCATCACCCGCTCGGAGTTGAGCGTCTGCTTGTCGGTCTTGCCCGAAGCCACTTCCACCGCAACCGAGCGGCAGACGTCGGCGATGCGCCGCTCGAGGCTGCGCACCCCCGCTTCCCGGGTGTAGGAGACGATCAAGGTCCGCAGGGCAGTGTCCTCGATCGCGATGTGTTCGGTGGTGAGCCCGTGCTCCCGCAGCTGCTTCGGAATCAGGTGGATGCGGGCGATCTCTTCCTTCTCGTCGAAGGTGTAGCCCGACAGCTCGATGATCTCCATGCGGTCACGCAGCGGCCCGGGAATCGGGTCGAGCATGTTGGCGGTGGCGATGAACATCACCTTCGAGAGGTCGAAGGCGACATCGAGGTAGTGGTCCGAGAAGGTGTGGTTCTGCTCGGGGTCGAGCACTTCGAGCAGAGCGGCCGAGGGGTCGCCGCGGAAGTCGGCGCCGAGCTTGTCGATTTCGTCGAGCATCATCACCGGGTTCTTGGTCCCGGCCTTCTTCATGCTCTGGATGAACCGACCGGGCAGCGCGCCCACGTAGGTGCGGCGGTGGCCGCGGATCTCGGCCTCGTCGCGGACGCCGCCAAGCGACAACCGCACGAACTTGCGGCCGATCGCCTTGGCCACCGACTGACCGAGCGAGGTCTTGCCCACGCCGGGAGGACCCACCAGGCACAGAATCGGGCCCCGCATGTCGTTCTTCAGCTTTCGCACCGCCAGGTACTCGAGGATCCGCTTCTTCACCTTCTGGATCCCGAAGTGGTCGGCGTCGAGCATCGTCCGGGCGTTGTCGATGTCGAGGTTGTCCTCGCTCAGCTTCGCCCAGGGCAGATCCGCGATCCAGTCGAGGTAAGTGCGGGCCACCGTGTATTCAGAAGAGGCAGCGGGAATCGTCTTCAGCCGGTTGAGCTCCTTCTGCGCCACCTTCTCGACGTCGGGAGGCAGCCCGGCCTTCTTCAGCCGCTCCTGGAGCTCGTCGAGCTCTTCCTCTTCTTCTCCCATCTCGCCGAGCTCTTCCTTGATCGCCTTCAGCTGCTGGCGCAGGTAGTACTCGCGCTGGGTCTTCGACATCTCGCCCTTCACCGCGGAGTCGATCTTGTTCGAGAGCTTGAGGATCTCGCGCTTGCGGTTGAGCAGCTCGAGGACGAGCTTCATTCTCGCCTTCAGGTCGACCGTTTCGAGCACCGCCTGCTTCTCTTCGATTGGAACGTCGACGTTGGCCGCGATCAGGTCGGCGAGGTGCCCGGGGTGGGTGATCGACTCGACCAGCTCGGTCGCCGCCGCCGGCAGCTCGGGCATCAGCTCGATCACTTCACGAGCGAGCTTCTTCAGATTGATGCCCAGCGCCTCGACCTCGACGTTCTCGGAAGAGGTCTTGTCCTCCACCGCGTCGATGCGGGCCTTCAGATAAGGGCTTTCCTGGACCAGATCGAGCACCCGGAAGCGCGCCAGACCCTGAACCACGAGGGAGTAGTTGTCCTCGCCCATCTTGAGCAGCTTGACGATGCGGGCCACCGTTCCCATCGAGTAGAGGTCGGCGGCGCCCGGGTCTTCTTCTTCGGCCTTGCGCTGGGTGACCACACCGATCACCTGGTCGTCGCGAACCGCGTCCTTGATCAAGGCGATGGTCTTCTGCCGACCCACCGCGAGGGGCAGCACTCCGCCCGGGAAGAAGACCGAGTTGCGCAGAGGCAGAATCGGAAGGACCTGGGGGATGTCGTCCTTGTTGATCAGCCCGGGAGGCGTCATCGGGGCTGCCATCGGGGTCGCTGCGACCCCTTTTTTCTTTTCGTCCGACATGGGTTTGGAGTGCTCCGGATGAAAGGTGATGCGCTGAGAAACAGGAATTAACGTCGCACGGGCAATTGTGCAGCCATCGGCCGTGACAGCGAAGCGTAAACAGTAAATGACCCTCCGCAAGCAGAAGTAGTGCTCTTTTCGACGTGGGGGTGTGTGTTGGGGCACAATCGTCGCCGGGCCAGCTCGCCCAAGGAGCGACAGATGTCTTCGAAGCCTCTCTCCCACCGCGCATGCTGGGCACTCTTTGCCCTCACCCTGACATTGGGCGGCTGCGCTGCCTGCCAATCGCCGGTCGACGACCCCGACTCCACCGTGCCCGCCAAGTGTCTGGGGGAAGAACCGCTGATCGAGCCACAGAAGCTCGACATTCTCTTCGTGGTCGATAACTCCGGCTCGATGCGCGAGGAGCAGGAGGGCGTGGCCCGCGAGCTGGTGGCCTTCGTCGACGAGGTGAAGAAGGGTGGAGGGGTGTCCCAGGACTTCAAGATCGGCCTGGTCACCACCACCGTCTACCAACACACCCTGGTCAACGGCGTTCAGGGCTACCTCGAATATCCCACCCAGTCCGGCAAGCTCCAGGCCGTACCCGACGCCGCTCCGGACGGGGGGGTCATTCCCCACACCGGCACCGAACGTGTGCTCAACGGAACCGACCCTTTGCTGATCGACAAGCTGAGCCGGCTGGTTCAGCAGGGGACTTCTGGCAGCGGCCAGGAAACCCCGTTCGAAGCCGCCCGCCTCGCGCTCGCCTCGGACTTGGCCAGCGTTCCAGTGGAAGACGGAGGCAATGGCGGCTTCCTTCGCGATCGCGCCCGGCTGCTCGTGGTGGTGGTGAGCGACGAGGACGACTGCAGCGAGATGGCGCGGCCTCCGCTGGTGTACGTGGGCAACGAGACCTCCCGCGACTACTGTGGTGAGCAGGGCAGCAGCCTCACCCAGGTGGCCGAGTACCACCGCATCTTCACCCAGGACCTCAAGGACGCCACCGGCGCCCAGAGGGACATCGTCTGGGCGGCAATCGCTCCAGTCTCGCGCGCCGACAAGGTGGCCCAGCCGGTGCTCGACAACAACATCCTGCGCAACGTCGATTGCCCCACGTCGTTCGAACCGGGTGCGCGCCACCGTTTGATGGCACAGCTGTTCGACCCCTCGCTCGCCAACCTGGACTCGATCTGCAAGGAGTCGTACCGCGAGACCCTGGTGGCGATCGCCGCGCTCGCCAACGTCAGTCAAACGCTCGACGTGAAGAACGTGCCCGACCCCCGGCTGCTCCAGCTCGAGATCAGCCGCCACGACGGCACCGTGCAGCGCTGCACCATGGCCAATGGCGGCATCAGCTCGTTCGATGCCCCCGCGGGAAATCAGCCCGGTCGGGTGCATTTCGGAGGCGTTTGCTTCCGCCGCGCCGACGATGCCTCGGTGAAGATCAAGCTGCTCTGCGCCGGGTAGTCAGCCGCTTCTCGACGCGGAGGCAAAAAGCTCGTCGACCGCGCCCGGCCCGGTAAATCGGCCCTGGCGTCGCTGGCCGAGGCCGTTTCTCGCCGATTTTACGCCCTCCTTTCGCCTGCTTGTCAGACCGCCTTGCATACTGAACATCTGTATAGCAGCGTGATTCTGGGAGGGAGGCCACATGGAAGTCGCGGCAGCGATGGGCGGAACGGCTCAGGCGGAAACCGTCGAGCGGTTGCGGGAGCGGATCCGGAAACTTCAGGCGGCGCCGAGGCAGTACATTTCGGTGTTGCGCACCGGGGTGGGCCCCTTCGACGGGCTCTTCCCCGCGGGCGGGCTGCCGATGGGCGCCGCGCTCGAGCTCTGTGGCGAGCCCGCCTCCGGGCGCACCAGCCTGGCCCTGCGG
>JAYUUC010000531.1:0-3739 GCA_043755105.1 Myxococcales bacterium | reverse complement strand
GACCTTCGCCGGCTCACAGTACACAGCGTCATCGAAATCGCGGGCGTCCTCGCCGTCGATGGTCACCAGCGGCAGGGTTCGCAGATCGCGGCGGCCTTCACCCCGCGCCTCGGAATCGGTCACCTTGAGGGAAACCGCGTCCGCCGCGTCCATCACCTCCGCGGGGAACTCATCATTGAAGCCCTGGGCGTAAGCGATCGACAGCACCTCGACCGAGGAGTCGCCCGGTTTACCGAGCGACCCTGCGACCTCGCCGAAGAGCCCCTTGCCGGCGCCGAGCAGCCCCGACCCGACGCCGAGCCGAACCTTGACCACGTCGCCATCGCGGGCGAGCTGGGTCTTGGGAACGCGGATGTGCTCGCTCAACGTCCGGTCGTGCGGCTCGACCCAGGCTGCCTTGGGCCGTTCGACATAGGTGCCCACCACCAGCTGACGGCGACGCTCGAGCACGGAGACGATCCGGCCTGCGGTCCGTCCTTTCTGGCCCGGCACCACCTCGACCCGCACCCGATCGTTGTCGAGCGCCTTGCGGGCCTGATCGACCGGAACGTAGATGTTCTCTTCCCCTTCGCCGGAGGGGTGCACAAACCCGAAGCCGTCGCGGTGCATGTGCAGCGTGCCTTCGAGCACCTTGGGCCGCGGGGCGCCGCCGGCCCTGGGCGGCACCGCAGGGCGGCTGTCGGTGCCCGCGCTGCGGCGACCGCTTCCGCCTCCGCGAGGCACGGCGGATTCGGCAGCGCGTCCGCCCCGACGACCAGGCTCGGAGCGTTGCACCGCAGGCTTCCGTCCGGGTCGCGCCCCGGTCACCCGACCCTTGGCCGGCGACGGGGTCTGAACGCGGTCGCCGGTTGGATCCAGCTCCCCGCTGGCGGCAGGACGGCGAGGGCCGGGAAGGGCAAAGCGCTTGCCATCTTTCTCCAGCTCTCCGCTGCGCAGCAGGTCGCGGAGCGCCTGCTTGACCGCGGTCTGCTGCCCCGGGTGGATGCCCCCCAGCCTCAAGAGTTCCTTGATGCCGAGGGGACGCTGCGCTTGCTGGAGAATCGACTTCAGTTCGGACGGCGAAAGCGCCAAGAGGACCGACCCCTCACGTCAGCCGATCAAGGCTTGACGATCACGTTGAGCTTGAAGGTCTTCGTCACCTGGGTAGGCATGAAGACCTTGGCGAGGAAGAAATCGATGTCGAAGGTCCCCGGGGTACGGGGCGTGAAGAAGAACTCGCGGGTCGCGGTTCCGGCAGAACCCGGCTCGAAGTTCGCTTCCCGCAGACCGACGCGCTTGGCCACGGTGGGCTCGATCGCCCAGGTGAACCCCGCCCGCTCGGGCAGACGCACCGTCAACCCCTGGGTGATCTTCATCTCGGTGAGCGAATTCTCCTCACCGCCGTCGACATGGATGACTTCAATCGACGCCCGCGAGGTGGCCTTGTTCTCGGAAAGCCGGGGCTCGAAGTTTTCGAGCTGAATCTTCCCGCCCCACCCCGCCATCTTCTCGGCGACGCCGTTGACCTGAACCAGATGACCGACGTGCTTGCGAAGCCCCTTCGCGCCCTTGCCTTCGAGCAAGAACGAAACCTGCTGCCGGGTGCCGCCATTGGAAGTGACGAGGAAGAACTCGTCCCCGGTCATCTCGAGGTTTCCGCGCATCGACGCGAACCCCCGAATCCCTGCGCCCATGCCGGCGGCGCAGAGCTGCTCCACCTCACCCGGAGACAGGTACTTGAGCTTCTCTTCCACCGCCGCAACCGGGACCACCACTTCGGCCTCCGGCTTCTTGGCGGAGTACTTGCGGACGTCGACGGTGCCGCCGTAATTCGTGGTCTTGCGGATGAACCCGCTCACCGAGACCTTGTGGTCGGCGTACGCAGGCAGCACCTCTTGGTCCGGCCCCTGGAGCAGGAAGACCAGCTCGCGCTTGTCGCGACCGATCACCTGAAGGTAGGGAAACTCGTCCTTCACTGCGAGCCGACCCTTGAGCGATCCTTCTCCCTCGACGCCTCGCCCCTGACCGGCGGTGAGCAGCTGCTCCATCTCGCGCTTGGTCAGAAGTATGCCGGGAGGAGGAAGCTTGCTGGCCCGCGGAAGTGCCTTCTCCGGTACCGGCCCCGCTTCCTCAGAGCCCTTGCCCTTGTCTTTCGACTTGGCTTTCGGCGCCTTGGCAGCAGCCTCAGCAGGAGGAGGGGGAGCCTCTGCCGGTTCAGGCAGTGACGCGCGCGTCGAAACCTTGGCGGCAACCACCGCTTTGGGCGAAGTGATCGCCTTTGGAGGCGCCGTCTTCGAGGAGGCGGCCTTGACTGGCTTGCCTCCCTTGGCGGGCGCGTCTCCCGATTTGATCAACTTAGTTGCTGCTTTCACCACGTTCGCCGCGGCTTTGGCCACCTTCTTGGAAGTGGCTTTGAGCAAACCCAGCTTGGGAGCGGTGGGCTTCTTTGCAGCGGGTTTAGCCTTCTTGACCCCTGCTTTGGCCTTGGGCATTGACGCCGTCTCCTTGAGAGACTTCGGCATGTACTTTCAGTTCCGCTGATAGTCAATCTAAGTCTTCAACTTTCTTGGTATTTACCTGTTAAGTCCAACCCGACATGTCCCCCAGGCCCACTTTGGTTCCGGTCGCCGAAGCGCTTGCCCAGGTACTGGCGTTGGCACAGCCCCTTCCCACGGAAGAGGTAGCCGTGGAATTGGCCGTGGGTCGCGCGCTGGCCGCCGAGGTCCGGGCCCAACGAACGCTGCCGCCGTGGGACAACTCGGCGATGGACGGCTACGCGGTGCGGGCCATCAAGATGCTTCCTTCGGGGACGCGGCTGAAGGTGGTGAGCACGGTCCGCGCCGGCCAGCGATCAAACCAGGAGATAGCGCCCGGAGAATGTGCGCGGATCATGACCGGAGCGCCGCTTCCTCCGGGCGCCGATGCGGTGGTGATGCAGGAGAAAGTTCAGCAATTCGAAAGCGGCGAGATCGAGCTGCGCGAGAAGGTCGTGTCCCGACAGTGCGTTCGTCCCCAGGGGGAGGATGCGCGGAAAGGCGAGCTGCTCCTTGCAGCAGGGACGGCGATCGGCATTCCCGAAGCGGCGTTGCTCTGGGCTCAGGGTCTGACCGCGGTGACGGTGCATCGGCGGCCGCGGGTTGCGATTGCCTCGACGGGCGACGAGCTCTGCGCGGTGGGAAGCCCACGCGAGGGGGCGATTGTGGACACCAACTCTCCTTCGCTGGCGCTGGCGGTGCACCAGGCAGGGGGGCTGCCGACACTGCTGGGAATCGCCGCCGACGTTCTGTCCGAGGTGGAGGCCTTGTTTGCCAAGGGCGCAGGGTACGACGTGCTGATCACCAGCGCCGGGGCCTCGGTGGGGGACCGGGACTTCGCGATCGAAGCCTTGCAGAACCTGGGAACGACGTTCGCGTTCTCGAAGGTGGCGATCAAGCCGGGAAAACCGATTGCGGTCGGCCGCTGGGGCAGGACCCTGGTGGTCTGTCTGCCCGGCAATCCGATCTCTTCCCAGGTGACCTTTGAGCTGTTCGCGCGCCCCGCCCTGCGTCGATTCCTCGGCCTTTCTCAGGTGGGTCCGGACCGGGTGGCAGGGATTTTTCAGGGCGAATACCGCAAGCCGACCGGGCTGACCCATTACGTTCGGGTGCAGTCACTCTGGGAGTCGGGGACGTGGCACGCAGTTCTCACCGGCACCCAGACTTCAGGGGCTCTGCGATCCAGTGTGGGCGCCACCCACCTGATGGTGGTCCCCGATTCCGTC
>JAYUUC010000530.1:0-10837 GCA_043755105.1 Myxococcales bacterium | reverse complement strand
TCCGGTGGTGCTCACCAGCCGGGCCATCTCCACCGCGAGCCGACTGTGGATCTCGTCGGGGAGCACCGCGAAGAATCTCTCGAACAACATTCCCAGGGCCTTCGCCCCGTCGACGGTGACCGGCAGTTTCCAGTGGCCGGGGACCTGCTCCGACCCTCCGTTCAGCAGTGACGCCCCCGCAACCCCCAGCTCTTCGAAGGCTCCTTTGATGTCGCCGAGGGCCAGCTTCTCGGTCGCGGAAAAGAAGTGGTGGGTGGACTTCGAATCCACCATCGCTGCGTTCAGAACCGAGTTGGCGAAGAGCAGGCCCAGCCGACCCGGCAAATGGGCCAGGGCGTCGAGAAAGGCCTTCGCGTCCGAGGGGCTGTTTTCGTCCAGCCCTTCGCCCGCGCGTGCGAGCCCCGCGGCAAAGCCCGACAAGTCGTGGCGTCCCAGCGCTTGATAAGCCTCGATCAGCGCCTGTCCGACGTGCTCGTTTCCAAGCAGCCCCACGGCGGCGATCAGCACGTCCGAGAGCGAGTCCGGAAGACTCAGGGCCCCGATCACCGCGCCCGCGATCTTCGAGCGCATCTCTGGCGGGGAATCGATCACCGCCTGGCTGAGTGCTTTCAACGCCGCGAGCGTGTTCCCGGCGCGCAGCTCTCCTGACAGCGAAAGCAGATCGCTCAACGAGGCCCCGGCGGCGTTGAGGTCCTCGGCGCTGGTGATTCCCAGCGGCTCCAGCCGGGCCATCAACTCGGGACTCTTGGACAGCGCGTAGGCGACGTCGCCACGCACCTGGGGTTGGTTGAGCGCGTCGACCAGCCCTCCCGCGAAGTCGCCGTGGACCATCTTCATGAAGCAGGCGTGCAGCTCGTCGCTGAGAAGCAGGCTGGTGACGATTCGAGAGTCGGTGAACAGCGCCCTCACCTGCGCGGTCGAGCCCGAGTCCGGGAGCAGGGCGGCAGCCTTGGTCACCACCGCGACGCAGAGCGGCCCGGCGAACGGAGCCGCGTTCTTGAGATGAATCAACCCTTCGTGGAAGTCGCCCACGCCGAAGGCCTGCAGCCCGAGAAGCAGCTCAGGAATTCCGTCCGAACCCTGGTTGAGCAGCTCCGCGTTCAGCCCCAGGGTCTCGAGAATCGGCGCCAGGGGTCCATCGGCGAGCGATTGAATCATCGACTTGCGCAAAGCGGTGAGCGACCACACCGTCTCGACCGCAGCGCTGAGGTCTCCACTTCGAAGCGCCGAGAGCACCCGTTCAATTCCCTTCCCGGACACCAGTTCGTGCACGGTGTCGGCATCGGTAAGCACTGCGCGCAAGAGCGCCAGCGAGCCGGTCTTCGGCAACAAGGAGAAGACTTGCACCAGCGCCTTCTCGAAGGTTTGGGCGACCATCGCCCCGGTGCCTTTCAAGGCCTCGAGCGCTCCCCGCCAATCCCCCCGGGCCACTGCCAGACCGGCGTCGACCAGCTGCGGAATGGCCTCGCCGGAATCAACCAGGTCCTGTTCGCCAAGCCCAAGCCGCTCCAGGGTCTGCGCCATGGGTCCGGCGGCGATGGCCCGCAACACTTTTTCCCGAAGCAGCCCGCTGCGGGGAAGGGCGGCGAGCCCTGCGGGCACATCGCCTCGGCGGAAAGCCTGCAAAGCCGTTTTCAGGTCCGGGTCCGAGAACAGGGCGTGCACCACCTGTGGGTCGGAAAGCAGCGTTCGCGCCAACCCTTCAGGCAGGGTGTTCGCTTCGTGAATGACTTCCTGCTCGATCAACGGAAGCACGGCAGGGCCGGCCGCCACCAGGTGGCCCACCGCTCCCGCCCAATCTCCCTGGGTAACCGAACGGTACGCCCCGACCAGCTCGGGAAGCGCGGTGCCGAGCTGGCGCAACACCGATTCGTCGATGCCGGCGCTCTGCAATGCCGCCTGTAGTGCCGGGGTCCGCGCGAGCATTCCGGCGGTAATCGCGCCCACCTCGGGGTTCTCGAGCAACTCCCCGAGGAAGCCCTTGAGGTCGCCCCGCACCAGTCGCTCGAAGGCCAGCATCAGGTGAGGTTGGCGGAGCAAGGCCTTGAGCAAGGCGGGATTGCTCAGCATCTCCTTGGCTGCTCCCGCCGGACCGGTGTCGGGCAACCCGGCGACCATCAAGGCCACCACCTTCTGCACCGCATTGGGCGCCGCCTTGAAGGCGTCCCCCAAACGGTCGAACGCGAGACTCCAGTCCTCGTTGGCCACGGCCTGGGCGGCGTCGAGTAGAAGTCCGAATCCTGCTCCTGCTCCGTCGAGATCGGCGGGGGTCAACCCCAGCCGCGCGAGCAGCCCCGCTGCCTCGGGCAAGGTACGCACCGCTTCTACTGCGGCCACCAGCAGCCGCGGGTCCCGCTCACACACCCTCAGCGCTGCGCTCGCGCTTCCTTGAGAGAGCATGGCGAGCAACTGGGGCAAGGCCAAGCTACGCGCCGCCTCGTCCACGAATGAAGTCGACGAAAGGAGCAGGCCCAATGGACCGACGAGCCCTCCGCCCAGGGACAGGAGGACGGCCTTCACTGCTTCAGTACCGGTCTGCGCGGGGACTCCGCGGAACGCAACTCGCGGGCTCGCGGGGCCTTGGGGGAGGTGAGGGCGATTGAGCAGGCCGCAGAGCTGAGTGAAATCGGCAGAGTTCTCTACGCCCATGGCTTCCAGCAATGCCTCCGCGCCCGGAGTGGCGACCGCCCGGAGGAAGCCCGCCTCGGCTGCAGCTTGTGCCGAGGTCGGCGGCGCGGGCTCGAAGCTGCTCGTGTCAGACCCCGGCGCGCCGGACGATGGAGTTCCGGATGATGCCGCATGGGTAGAGCCCGGCTCGTCGAAAGAGAAGTCGAAGCGGAAGTCGGTTGCGGACGGTGGCGACGCCGCGCCGGATGACGCCGCGCCGGTCGAACGTATTGGGCCGGGCGAAGATCCTCGCGTCATCCGACGTTCGCGTTCTGCTCGAACCTCGGCCTCCGCCGGCGATTCAGCGGTATCTGCGCTTCGAAGAGGTGCCCCGGAAGAAAAACGAATCGAGTTGCTCATGGCACTTCGCCTCGGTGTGCGATGCGACCGGGGTTCTCGGCCACCGCCTCGAACTTGTTCTCTCTGTCAGTTTTTTCCTTGAATTTCCGAGCCTTTATCCTCGACTGCGACCGTCGTGAGGTGTACCTCGGCTTCCAGTGAAGGCAGCTGTAAGCACCTCCAGCCCAGTTCAGGCCGATAACCCCTACAGCACCCTTTTGGAGGTTGTTTCCCGATGAACCGCGCCCTGGTCCTCTTCTTTGTCTTTGTCTGCTCCCCGCTGGTTGCCGTCGCTGCCGACCCCGGTTCCTTCACCACCCGGGGCGAGCGTCTGGGCGTCCACGTCGGCGAAGAGACCGCGATTCCCCTCGACGGCGCGACCGGGGTGTTTCTCGGCGACGTCGAGCTCGCCAAGCTCGAGGCCAAAGCGCCCTACCTGCGCATTCGTGGCGTCAAAGCAGGCGAGACCACCCTGGTGATTCGCACGGCGTCTGGCCGCAAGGTCACTCACCAGCTCAGCGTACGCTGAGCGGTTTCTCACGGCTGGACCCGCGGTCGGGCATGGGGTCCTCCGTGGACGTGCTAGGACGAACCCGTGACGCTCAAAACTTCGCCGTCCCGAACGCAGCCCCGCGCTTCCCAGACCCCCCCTACTGAAGGGTTCAAGCCCCGCTCCGACGCCGAAGCCTCGCTGAGGATGTTGGTGGTGAGCGCCCCTGCACGAGAAGTGGGCGGTCCCTACAAGCAGCTCGATGCCGCGGCGATCGACCAGTGGCTAGCGACCCACTTTGGGGCCCGACACGAGATGACCCCCTCCAAGGCTGCTGCTGCGGCGAAGCTGCTCCAGGACTACACTCCCGGAGTCGCGCTGGAGACTAGGGAGCACATGCTGCAGCTGATTTCGCTGCTGCGGGTTCAGACCGATTCGATGCGCTGACGTTCAGCCTTTGGCGATCAACCAGACCCAGTAGGCGTCGAGCAGCGCATAGCCGAGCACGTTGAGGAGCAGCGCGATGCGCCCCGCCCGCCAGAGCTGATAGCGCACCACCAGGAACATCCCGGAAAGCGAGAGCGCATTCTTCGCCACCAGGAAGGGCAGCTGACCTTGGCCGAGCATCCCCCGGAGCACCGGGTTGAGCTCGGCCAGGCCCGCCCGGCGCAAGTAGAACGCGCTCAACGAGCTGTCGACGATCGAGAGCGCCAGATAGGCGATCGCCAGTCGAATCACCGCAGGGTGAACCCGGTCGACGAAGCGGTCGGAGAAGTTCTGGCTGTTCTCGGGTAGCAGCTCCCGTCGGCCCGAGAGGATGTAGCGGTTGAACAGCGAGGTCGGCTTGGTGCGGCGATCGGGCCCGACGTAACCCCGGGTCACCACCCAGCCGTATTCGCGGGCAAACCAAAGCGTCGGCGCTCCTCCTGACGCCGCTGGCGGAACGCGGGGGAGCACCCATGCGCTGCACCCCGACACCGCGAACGCATGAAGTGGTTGAAGCAACGCTCCCCGCTCCTCTGGAAGCTCGCCGGTGCCCACCACTCCGAGCACCGCGGTGACCCTCGGCTCCGCTCGCCAGGGCAGCAGCGCGAGATAGGCCCAGCCCCCGCGCTTCAGCGGTTGGACGTAGAGCGCTTGGTCCTTGCCCACGTTCCCGAGAAGCTGCACCACCGGGTGCGACCGGGCCGCTCGGGCAAGCTTCTCCCCGCGCGGCTTCAGGGCGGCCCCCCACTCGGCGTCGAGCTCGGGTTGGAGGGCGTCGGCCGCGACCTGCTCCACCACCAGCTGAAGCTCAAGGTATCGGGGGCCGGGGGACAATGGGCGCACCACCGCTCCGGAGGAACGGGAGAAAAGCGCCACGCTGCGGCGAAGCGGTTCCAGCCGCAGGTCGATTGCGGGCAGGTCCGGTTCGGGCCCGCTGTCAGCTGGGACCGCCGCATTGCCCAGACGCTCGTTCAACCAGGCCCGCACCAGAGCAGGGCGGTCCGGTAGCGCCCGGTCGAACAGAGCCGCCCCGCCGAGGCGAATCAGCTCCGGCAACTGCGCGTAACGGGCCACCAGCACCCGCTCGGTGCGAGGGGCGCTCGCCTTCAACTGCCGAAACAGGGCCAGCCCTTCGAGGTCGCCGCTCCCGTCCCAGAGCACCGCGTCGAAACGATCCGCTTCCAGCGTTTGACCTGCCCCTGCTTCGTCCACCCAGCGGATCTCGGGTCCGGTCGGCGGCGTCAGCCATTGCTCCCGGCGCGAAGGCTGGGAGGTCACCACGAGAACCCGAGGGAAAGGGGCGAGAGCAGCCGCGCTCATGCCTGACATCTAAGGCCGGAACCTTGCCGGGGACAAAGTCGTTGCCTCCCTCTTTCTTCAAGGAGAGATTCCGACTGCCTCACGTTTGAACCCTCTACCCAGGACGCCCTGATGAAGAAGCTCATCGTTTCCCTTGCTGCGCTCTCCACCCTCGCCACCGCCGCCTTCGCCGCCGCTCCCCGCACCTACCAGGTGACGGGGAAGGTGACCGAGGTGACCCCCGAGAACCTCACCGTCGAGAAGGGCAAGGAAAAGTTCGAGATTGCCCGGGGCGACGCCGCCAACGCCGCCGCCGTGAAGGTCGGCGACAAGGTGACTGTCGAATATCGGATGACCGCCGCCAGCGTCGAAGTGAAGCCGGCGGGGGCCGCAAAGAAGAAGTAGACCTGTCTCACCTGCGGTCTTTGAGTAAGGACTCGACATTCAAAACCAGGTGTTGTGTAGTTTGGGACAGATTGAATGTCAGGGTGGGCGCGATTACTTGTGCCTGCCCTGATGCTTGGTATCGAAGGGCTGCCCCCAGCTCTCTTTTTTCAGTTGATTGTCTGGATTTGCAGGGTCAACCGGCCTTCACCCGAGACAGTTAGCCTACCAACAAGTCGGAAAAAGCGCAGAAGGGGGTTGCCGCCTTGCAGTTGAACACTACTTTTCGCCCGGTCGTGAAATAGAGCAGGCGGGTCCTTCGCGACCCAAGTCTTCTTCAAACCACACACCCAACATCGAGGGACATCATGAAAACCGCATCCATTTATCAAGCCAGCACTCTTGTCGCGTCACTTCTCCTCGCTCCGGTCGCCCTGGCCCAGACTCCTCAGAACCAGCCGGACGACCCGAACACCATTGGGCACGGCCAGCAGAGCCAGAACCTCCCCATCCCGACCTCCGGCCACGACCCGGCGCCTCCGGTGGCTGCTCCCGGCGCCCCTGAGGGCGGAATGGTCTCGCAGGCTGGTGTCGGCGGCAACGTCGCTTACGGCCGCGCCGGCGTGGTCGAGCTTGGTGGCAGCGCCGCGGTTCGCAGCGACCCGGGCGTGTTCAGCATCATCGTGGCCCCGAGCGTGGGCTGGTTCTTCCAGGACAACCTCGAGCTCAGTGGCATCCTCGACTTCAACTTCCAGAACCTGACCGGATCGGCGTCGAACACCACCGCGCGTCTGCTCGTCGAGCCCAGCTACCACCTGCCGTTCAACCAGACTACCTTCGGCTTCATCGGCATCGGCGTAGGCCTCGGGTTCAACAGCTCGGTCGGCGCCACGAGCCCGGTCGGCTTCGCCCTCGCTCCCCGGCTGGGCATGAACTTCCTCGTCGGTCGTTCGGGCGTGTTCACCCCTGCGCTGTTCGTGAACTACTCCACCGTCAGCCTGGCCACCACCGGCAACACCGCCACCCTGGCGGTGACCCCGTCCTATGGCCTGCAGCTCGGCTACACCGTGATGCTCTAATCGCAGTCCGCCGCCCTTTTTCGGGGCAGCAGAAAAACGCCGGCCGTGCTCTTCGGGGCAAGGCCGGCGTTTTCGTTCATAGAAGACCGATGATGGTTTCGTTCCTTGCCTGCGGGCTGATCCTGGCCCCGGGTAGCGGTGATGGAAGGGGGCAGAATCATTCAAGAAGGCAGCTGGGAACAGCTCCGACGCGACCCTGCCAGCCCTTTCGTCGAGCAGTGGCTTTCCGAAGCCCCGTGATCCCGTGGCCTTGCGCTCACGAGGAGGGTCATTCCGGAAGCGGTCCGCAACCGCCCACTGCGGTGAATCGATAACCCCCCCGCAGCGGCAAACCCCAACGCTCGAACAGCTTCGAGACCGAGACCTACATGCCAAGCCAGAACCGCCTCGCCCCGGCCCCAGGGAAAGCCAATCCTCCTGCCAAGGGGAAGGTCGCGTACGGAAGCTACACCGTGAACTCGGGAGAAAGTCTGACCGTGATTGCCAGACGGTTGGGGACCGACGCCCAGACCCTGGTCAGCATCAACCGCTTGAAGAACCCGAACCTCATCCACCCGGGCGACAAGCTCAAGGTTCCGGCCAAGGCAGCTCCCCCCAAGCTCGCCGCTGCGGAGCCGACGGCGAAAAAAACGGTTCGGTTGATCGGCCCCCAGCTGCCGACGCCGGGCTCAGGGTCGGTCTCCAGCCTCGAGCCGTTCTCGACCCGGGCCGACGCCAAGATCGGCTTCAACGCGCTCTACCCGTCGCTGCAGAAGATCGCTCGCAAGTACAAGGTGGACGTCAAGCTGCTGAGCGCAGTCGTTTATCAGGAGTCGACCTTCACCAACTGGCGGGTCCACCCGGACGGAACCGGGCACGGGCTGGTCGGGCTCGATGACAATGGGCTCCTTCTCGACTTCGAGAGGTGGGCTTGCATGAAGGTGGGCCGCGGGCAGCTTGCGCGCACCATTCCGGTTGCACCTCAGCTCGAATTTCTCGGCATGCGGATGAAGCAGATGGTCCGCAAGTACGGCAACTCGATGGCTGCGGCGCGCGCCTGGCACCGGGGTGCAGGAGGAATGTGGGACGCGCTGGGCGACAAGTACGCCAATTTGATCACCAACCGCATCAACCAGCTGTTCACTCCCTCCGGAGCCCGTCGACTCGGCTGAACCCAGGCTTTACCCCGGGTCTGTTCGAGGGAGGCTGACCCCTTCAGCGATGACCCTGAGGGCGCACTGAGCCAGGCGAGCAAGGCCTGGCTTCAGTCCGCCTTTGAGCGCGTCTTGTCTGAGGAGCGGTTTACCGTGACCTCGATGAGTCTGGGGCCAGCCGCTTCATCCCATCTGGTTCGTTCTCGCTTCGCGTGGCCGTGCCCGCAGCAACCGGGTACGCGGGTGACGCAGCCTTTGGCGTTGCTTCCCGGCTTAGACCGGGTGGCAGACCTGGCGAAGAATATCGAGGGACTCAAGCGCCTTGCCGGCGCCGATCACCACGGCGGAGAGCGGGTCCTCTGCGAGAAAAACTGGCAGGCCAGTCTCTTCGCGCAGCAGCGTGTCGAGGTTCTTCAGCAGCGCTCCACCGCCGGCGAGAACGATGCCCCGGTCGGCGATGTCACCGGCCAGTTCGGGCGGCGTGCGCTCCAGCGTCATCTTCACCGCTTCGACGATGCCGTTGACGGGCTCCGCGAGCGCGTCGCGAATCTCATCTGAAGTGATGGTCAAGGTCCGGGGAACCCCGGCGACGAGATCTCGGCCTTTGATCTCCATCGTCATCACTTCATCCGTCGGGTAGGCGGTGCCGATGCTCATCTTGATCATCTCGGCGGTGCGCTCGCCGATGAGCAGGTTGTACTTCCGCTTCACGTATTGAACGACCGCCTCGTCGAGCTTGTCGCCGCCGATGCGCACGCTCTTCGAGAAGACGATGCCCGAGAGGGAAATCACCGCCACGTCCGAGGTACCGCCCCCGATGTCGACGATCATGTTGCCTGAAGGCTCGGTCACCGGCAGCCCAGCGCCGATCGCCGCCGCCATCGGCTGCTCGATCAAATAGACCTCGCGCGCGCCGGCGTTCTCGGCCGCCTCGCGCACCGCGCGCCGTTCCACCTCGGTGATTCCAGACGGAATGCCGATGATGATGCGGGGCTTCACTCCGAGCTTCCGTTTGTGGGCGCTCTGGATGAAGTAGCGGAGCATCGCCGCGGTGATCTCGAAGTCCGCGATCACCCCGTCCTTCATCGGTCGAATGGCGACGATGTTGCCGGGCGTCCTTCCCAGCATCTCCTTCGCTTCCTTGCCGACCGCGAGCACCTTCTTGCCGCCCCGGGAGTCCTGTTGCACCGCCACCACGGAAGGCTCGTTGGAAACGATGCCCACGCCGCGGATGTAGATGAGCGTGTTCGCCGTGCCGAGGTCGATGGCAAGGTCGCGGGAGAAGAGAGTGTGGAACCAGTCGAACATGGGAAGTGAGCCAAAGTACCATCCGCGCCCACTGCGTGCCAAAAGAAAATCGGCAGTCAATTTGACGAGTTAGGGTAATTCTTCGCGGGGGTGTGGGCGCGCCGGCGTGGACAGGGCCCTCGGCCCATGCTGAATCGGCCCGGTGCGCCTTCATCTGATTGACGGAACCTACGAGCTGTTTCGCGCCCATTTTTCCAAGCGCCCCTCTCACACCACGCCCTCTGGCGTGGACGTGAAGGCGACCGTGGGCGTGATCGGCTCCCTGCTGTCGCTCCTCCAGGACCCGGTCGAAGCGGTGACCCACCTGGCGGTGGCGTTCGATAACCCGATCCGCTCGTTCCGCAACGACCTCTTTTCCGGCTACAAGACCGAGGAAGGGGTGGCCCCCGAGCTGCTCGCGCAATTAGACCTCGTCGAGGACGCGGTCCGGATGCTGGGCGTGGTGGTCTGGTCGATGGACGCGTTCGAGGCCGACGACGCGCTCGCTGCCGGCGCCGCCCGCTTTGCCGACCAGGTAGAACAGGTCCGCATCCTCACCCCCGACAAGGACCTCGGCCAGTGCATTCGGGAGCGCCGCGTGGTCCAGGTCGATCGACGGCAGCAGAAGGAGTTCGATGAGGCCGCGCTGTGGGAGCGCCGCGGCGTTCGCCCCCGCAGCATCCCCGACCTGCTCGCGTTGATGGGCGACGCCGCCGATGGTATTCCCGGGCTGACCGGCTTCGGCGAGAAGACCGCCGCCAAGCTGCTCGGGGTCTACTCCCACCTCGAACAGATTCCCTTCGACTCGGCGCAGTGGTCGGTGACGGTGCGCGGCGCCCCCCAGCTTGCCGCCACCCTCGCTGCCGGCCGCGAAGACGCGCTTCTGTACCGGACCCTCGCGACCTTGCGCGAAGACGTGCCCCTCGCCGAGACGCTCGACCAGCTGAAGTGGGACGGCGTTCCCCGCGAGCGCTTCGTTCACGGCTGCGAACAGCTCGGCACCCGCAGCCTGCTGGCGCGGCCGCATCGCTGGGCCTGAGTCCTCAGCGCTTCAGCGAGTACTTGCCGATGGCGTAGAGCGCGCGGACGCCGTCCTTCCAGCCGATCTTTTTTCCCTCTTCGTAGGTGCGGCCGAAGTAGCTGATCGGCACCTCGTAGACCCGGTAGCGGCCATGGCCCACTTTGGCAGTGAGCTCGGGCTCGATCCCGAACCGGTTCTCCTCGAGGGTGATGTTCTTGACCACCTCGGCGCGGAAGGCCTTATAGCAGGTCTCCATGTCGGTGAGGTTGAGCCCGGTGGTCATGTTCGAGAGCGTGGTGAGCAGGTTGTTCACCACCGCGTGCCAGTAGTAGAGCACCCGCCGGGTATCACCGATGAACCGGCTGCCGAAGACCACGTCAGCCACTCCGTCAATGATCGGCTTGATCACCCGGGGAATGTCCCGGGGGTCGTACTCGAGGTCGGCGTCCTGGACGATGATGATCTGCCCGCTGGCCTCGGCAAAGCCGCGCCGCAGCGCAGCGCCCTTTCCTTGATTGGTCGGCTGGAACAAAATCTTGAGCGTGTTCTTTCCCTTCGGGGCGGCCCCTTCGAGCGCAGCGAGCCCATCGCGCGCCAGCGTTTCGAGCAGCTCGCGGCTGCCGTCGCGGGAACAGTCGTCGACGAGCACCAG
>JAYUUC010000529.1:0-3762 GCA_043755105.1 Myxococcales bacterium | reverse complement strand
GCCTACCACATGCAGGTGATCGGCACCGACGGTCGCGGGCTCGACTCGCCCTACTGGAAGGACACCCTGCCGATCGTCAGCGGCGAGCGTTACGACGTCCTCGTTCCCATTCACGGCAAGAAGGACGGCATCTGCCTCTCCTGCAAGCTGGGCAAGGGCATCTCGATCGCCCACGACCACAACCTCCGCGGCGAGACCAGTGGAGGCAAGTATCCCCGCGGCCCCCTCACCATTTTCGTGATCGAGTAGAAACCTGCTTCCCGTCCGGGAGAGCGCAACGTTTGCGGGGCCGGGCCTTCGGGACCTGGCCGTCGCATTTTTTGCGCACCCGCGACGGTGATAAGCAAAGGGCAGGGTTTGTGGCCAACCCCTTGCAAGGTACTGCCCCATGGCGTCTCCCACCCGGATCCTGATCGTCGATGATGAGCAGAACGCCCGGCTCGCGCTCCGCACTTTGCTGAGCGAAGAGGGCTTCGAGGTCGCCGAGGCCGCGGACGGCGAAGCTGCGCTGGCGCTGATGTCGGCGTTCGACCCCCACGCGGTGCTCTGCGACGTGCGAATGCCGAAGATGGACGGGCTCACCTTGCTCACCCGCTCCAGAGCCGAAGGCTTCCCTGCGGTGTTCGTGATGATGACCGCCTTCGCCAGCATCGAAGCGGCAGTGGCGGCCATGCGCGCGGGCGCCGAGAGCTACCTGGTGAAGCCGCTCGATGTGAACGCGGTGGTGGTGGTGCTCGGAAAGGCGCTCGAAAAACAATCGCTTCAGCGCGAGACCGCCGTGCTCCGCGCCCGCATTCAAGAGCGCTACCAGTTCTCGAACATCATCGGAGACAGCCCCGAGCTGCGAGCGGTGTTCGACGTGGTCCAGCGCGCCGCACCCACTCGGGCCTCGGTTCTGCTGCTCGGCGAGAGCGGGACCGGGAAGGAGCTGGTGGCGCAAGCGCTTCACGAGGCGTCGACGCGGAAAGACGCCCGCTTCGTCAAGGTCAACTGTGCCGCGCTCTCCGAGAGCTTGCTCGAGAGCGAGCTGTTCGGGCACGAGAAGGGCGCCTTCACCGGGGCCGCGGCCCGCAAGGAAGGTCGCTTCGAGCTCGCCGACGGCGGCACCCTCTTTCTCGATGAGATTGGAGAAATCTCACCCGCGATCCAGGTCAAGCTTCTTCGGGTGCTGCAGCAGCGCGAGTTCGAGCGGGTGGGGGGAACGCAGACCTTGAAGGTCGACATCCGGCTGGTGGCCGCCACCAACCGCAACCTCGAGGCCGAGGTGAAGGCCGGCAGGTTTCGCGAAGACCTCTTTTACCGGCTCAACGTGGTCTCGGTGACCCTGCCTCCGCTGCGCAACCGGAAGGCAGACATTCCCGCGCTGGTGTCGCACTTCATCGAGAAGTACGCCCAGTCCTACAACCGGCAGGTAATCGGGCTCGCTCCCGGCATGCTCAAGGCGCTGCTCGCCCACGACTGGCCGGGCAACGTGCGCGAGCTGGAGAACGTGATCGAGAGATCGATCGTGCTCGCGCCGGGAAACCAGCTCACTGCCGACGACCTTCCTCCGGCGCTGAGGGGGCCGCGACCAGCGGAGCGCCCCAGTGGGACTTTGATTCCGGGGGCCTCGTTCGCAGAGATTGAACGAGAGGCCATTCTGAAGACCCTGGAGATGGTCGACGGTTCCACCAGCCGCGCGGCCGAAGTGCTCGGAATCAGCGTCCGCAAGATTCAGTACCGGCTCAAGGAATACGGCGGCGGACCGTCAGGGGAACCCGAGCCAGAGGAAGACTCAGTGGCCTCTTCGGCCCCAAGCGTCACGGGTGTCAGCCTGCCCGGGGCAAGCGAAGGGTGAGCCGCGCGCCTCCCTCGGCGCGATTTTCGGCGCGAATCTGGCCGTCGTGCTGAGTGATGATCGCATGCACGATCGGCAGCCCCAGACCGGAACCTGCGGCCTTGGTGGTGAAGAACGGCTCGAACAGACGAGGCATCGCCTCGGCTGAGATTCCTGGACCGCTGTCATCGACAGTCACCACCACCAGGTCGTCCTCCACGTCGGCGCCGATGCGCACCAGGCCTCCGGAAGGGGTGGCGTCGAGCGCGTTGAGGGCCAGATTCATGAACACCTGGCGCAGCCGACCTTCGTCTCCGGCGACCGCCACCGCACTCTCGCATTCGCAGAGCAAGGCGACGCCCCGGCGCTCGGCATCCCCGGAGAGAAAGGCTGCCACCTTGGCCAGCAGGGGCTGCAGCGGTACCGGCACCGGTTGAAATTGAACGGGTCGCGCGAACTGGAGAAAGTCCTCGAGCACGTGGTCAAGCCGGCGAATCTCGTCGCGCACCAGGGTGAGCGGCTCGAGCAGTGTTGGTTGCAGCGCGTCGGGAAGTTTGCGCAGCCGGCGCTCGAGTACTTGAAGCTGAAGTGCAGCCGCATTGAGCGGGTTTCTGATTTCGTGCGAGAGGCCAGCGGTCATCGTCCCCACCGCGGCCAACTTCTCGGCCACCTGGGCGCGGCGGGAGAGCTCTCGCTTTTCGGCGTGAAGCCGAACCTGGCGCAAGGCCTGCTCGACGGCGAGGAGCAGCTCGGGGGTGGCGCAGGGCTTGAGCAGGTAGGCCCACGCCCCCGAGCGCACCGCCGCCGCGGCGGACTCCACGGTGGCGAAGCCGGTGAGCAGGATCACCTCGCTCTCGGGATAGCGGACCTTCAGCCGCGAGGCCAGGTCGATGCCGTCCCCGTCAGGGAGCCGGAGGTCCACCAGCGCCAGGTCCACCCCTTCGGCAGCGAGGCGCTCGGCCTGGGCGCAGTTGGCCGCGGTCTTCACCTGGTATCCGGCGTCCTCGAGTATCTCCTTCAGGTTGTCGGCGAGCGCCGGGTTGTCATCCACCAGCAGCAGCCGCGCTTTTCGATGGGGACTCAAGCGGACTCCGGGGTTGCCAAGGGACCCAAGGGACCATGGAGGTCCTCGAGCGCGTCGAGCAGGGCCTCCGTGGAGAACGGCTTGTGGAAGGTGGTGAACGGGGGTGGCGGCTGGCCGAGGTCGGCATGGGCGGTCATCACCAGAATCGGCAGCTTCGGGAACTGCGCCTGCATCCGCCGGAGCCCCTCACCGAAGGGGCCGCCGGGGACGACCAGGTCCACCACCGCGGAGAACGGTCGCAGTTGCCCCAGCCGCTCGGTCTCGAGCACGGAGTGGGCCGCGACTGCAGTGAACCCGCGGGTAGCGAGCGCTTCGGTGAGGTTGTCACAGAGCTCTTCGTCGTCCTCGACCAGCGCCACCATTCCGTCGCGCCGGGCAACGGCGAGCAACTCGAGCAAGCGCAAGATCGGCACCGGCTTGAAGAGGACCCCGAGCAGACCTTCCCTGCGGGCGATGCGGAGATCGCTGTCCCCACTGTGGGCGGTGAACACCAGCACCGGAAGTCCAGGGTCGAGCCGGCGCACGCGGTGAATCAGCTCGGCCCCATCCATCACTGGCATTCGCATGTCGGTGAGCAGGGCATCGAAGCGTTGGCGCTGAACGCGGGCGATCGCCTCCGCTCCGGTCACGACCCATTCCACTTCGGCGCCGGCGCTCCCGACGATGTCGGCGAGGTTCTCCGCCAGGGCCTGGTTGTCGTCGACGAGCAAGTAGCGGCGCATCGTCAATGGCTATTCCACCGCAGCAGCGGGCAGGCGCACCACGAAACGGGCGCCGCCAGAGTCCCCGGGGCGGTAGGCGATCGACCCCGAGTGGCGCTCGAGCACCCGCTTCACCAGCGCGAGCCCCAGCCCGATGCCCT
>JAYUUC010000528.1:0-3766 GCA_043755105.1 Myxococcales bacterium | reverse complement strand
CCCTTCCCCACCCGGAATCACGGTAAAGCAGCAGCCATGCCAGCCACGACACCAACGTCAACCTCTCGGTTTATTTAAACTTTTTAAAATTGTGGCCTTGGCTTGGGGCAAGGCGAGGGGCGACGTGCTGAAAATTTTCCTGGCAAAAGTCAGGGGGTTTCCGTTTGCTTGGAGTTTCGCGCTGAAAGTACAAAGCTTCCGGGGTGAGTTTTTTCCCGCGCGGACTCAACGTTCGACGCCACCCCCGCGCTGCGGCCAGGCTTCGGGTGGTGGACAAGCGCGCGAGCGATGCCGCGCCACCGAGCTACACCCGCGACATCTCGGGCGGAGGCATGTTCATCCAGACCCCGATGCCGCGGCCGCTGGGCGATCGCTTCGTGCTCAGCATCGACCTTCCCACCTGCGAGGTCCCGCTCGAGCTGCCCGCCGAAGTGGTGCGTTGCGTGGCCACCGGAGCTGACCGCGGCATGGCGGTCCGCTTTCTCTACAGCGGCATCGCGCAGCAGGCGTTCATCGAGGGCCAGGTGGCGCAGCTGCTCTCGCGCTCCTGAGCCTTTCGTTGCACCCCCCTTTCAGGGAACGACGAACGCGCTCAGCGGCAGTGCGGTGTTGGCGTCGTACTGCGACACCTTGAAGCCACCCGTGGGCAGTTGCTCGATGGTGGCGTAGCCGAAGGGCGTGTTTCCGCTGATCGGGGCGCCGCCGTTGCCGACAATCACTTGCTTGCCCTGATGGGTGTACGTGTGTGAGTGGCCGACGATGTGAAGGTTGTAGGGGTACTGATTCATCAACGCGTCGGCATCGGCGGAGCACGGAGAGTTAATTCCGAACGGCTGGTGCCGAGCGACGAAGGTATAGGTGGTGGGCCGCGCCAGTTCCGCCTCCATCCAGCTCTTCTGCGCGGGGCTCCAAGCGTTGCAGGCGACGATCAGCAGCTTCGCCGTCCAGGAGCCGTCGGTGCTGGTGAACGGAACCGAGTAGTAGGGCAGCGACTTCCCCAGCGGAGCGACGAAGGTGGCGAGGTACGCGCTGTAGTTCTTGCTGGTGGTGTTCCCGAAGCAGTTGGCGGTGGTCCCGCCGGTGCACTCATGGTTGCCGAGCGCGGCGAACATCGGGCCGCCGGTGAATTGCTTTGCCGCGTGGGTATAGAGGTCGGCCTGTGCCTGGCCCTGATTTCCGAACGGCAACGCAAACATGTAATCGCCGGTGCCGACCACGAACTGCGGCCGGGGAGACATCGCTTCGATGTCGGCGTAAATCTTTTCAATCACCGCGGTGGGGTAGGTGCTGGTGGCGTCGGGAAGCGCGGGCCGTGTGTCCCCGACCACCGCGAAGAACAGCCGGGACACCTGCCCACCGTTGACCCCCACGGTTCCCACCGGAGGTCCGACCGGCCCGGGGCCGCCGTCATTCGCCGGCGGGACCCCCGGGCCGGCGTCAGGCCCGGCGACACAGCTTCCGGTGGCAACATCACACTCGAACCCGGCGCTGCAGACCGGACAGGTCGGGACGGGAGAGCAGCTTCCGCTCCGGGGGACGCAGACCTTGTCAGAGTGTCCTTCCGCGCTGGTCATCGCAGTGCACGACTGGTCGGATGCGCAATCAGCGACGGTGACACAGCTCGCACCGCAGAAGTCGTCAGCGCCGATCTGCACGCAGCTGCCGGAATGACAGTCCGTCGAGGAGACGCAGGGACCGCAGGTGCCTTGACCCGCATCGACGTAGCCGACGGGGCCGGGAGGTCCGACCGGACCGCCATCGCTGGAAGTCGGGGTCGAGTTGCAGCCGAAACACAGCGCGAGAAGGACCCAGGGGGCAAAGACAAGGCTGCGCATCGTCAGACTCCAGCGGGGCTGCCGGCCAACAGATCCCCTCTCGGCGGCAGGACCAAAGCACAGGACCGAAAGACCTACAACGTGACCGGCCGGCGCTCACTCACGCGCGCGATGCGCCGCCGATGTGCTTCCACCAGAGGACAGCCCGGATCTGCGTCCCACCAGCTTCCTGCAGCCCGGGCCACCACCCGGCAGCCGCCCTTGCATAGAGGAAGATAGCGACAGCTGCGGCAGGGTTCCGGCGCGCGCTCGGCAAACTGGCGGTAGGCGGAAAAGCCGTCGCGAAAGGCCGTCGCCGGCTGAGCATCGTCGAGGACGTTTCCTTCGACCGGGCCACCGAAGCCGCAACCCGTGAGGTCTCCCGAAGGCCCGACCGCGGCAAAGAGGTTTCCCCCTTCGCAGCCGACCACCCCGAAGAACCGTGCCGCCGCCAGCGACGGACGATGGGCGAACACCATCGGCCCGAAGGAGCAGTCGAGCTTGATTCGCATTCGATGTCGCAAGGACAGCCAGCGAACCTGGGGATAAAGCGCGCGCGCTTGCGCGGAGTCGAGCGTCTCGGTCTCGGCGCCGATCCGACCCTGCGGCTTGAAGCGCAACAACTGGAGTTGATTGAGTCTGAGCTGGCGCGCGAGCGCGGCCATCTTTCCGAGGTGAGGAAAGCTCTGGCGCGTGACCACCAGGTTGATTCCCACCCGGGGCGTCACTTCCCGCAGCCAGCGCAACGCCTGCACCGCGCGGGGATAACCGTCGAAGCCGCGGGCCTCGAGGTAATCGGCGCCGATGCCATCGAGGCTCACGTTGACCTGGGCAAACACCTCGCAGCGTCGGGCCAGGGCCGGGGTGAGCTTCAGACCCGAGGTGGTCAGCGTCGGCTGCAGTCCGCAGGCCCGTGCGTGGGCCGCGACCTCGAACAGGTGGGGAACCTCGAGCGGCTCGCCGCCTCCCAGCGCGACGTGGAAGACCCCGCGCGCCGCCAACCGCTCGAGCACTTCCTTCGCTTCGGCGAGCGGCAGCGTCGGTCCTCCGGGAACCGCGTCGACGTAGCAGCTGCGACACCCCGCGCCGCAGCGGCGGGTGAGCGCGAGCTGAACCTCCAGAGGTGCCGAGAGGTGACCGGGGTCGGACCCTTCCCAGCGGGGGCTTTTGCTCAGGCCCCACCCGCGGGCGAGCGCACGGTTGACGAAGAGCAGCGCCGGCGGAGAAGTCGAGGCCACCACCGCCCCGAACCATTCCGCCCGAAGCTTCCACCGCGCCGCGGGGCTCAACGCTTCGGCTCCGGGCTGCCCACTTCTTCCACCAGTGGCTTGCGCCCCCGAAGCACGGCCGCGAGGACCAGCGCGAGGGCCGTGGTGGCCGTGCCGCCGAGGAGCAGGTAGGTGACATCGAAGCCGAGGGCGCCAGAGTTGGGGTTGACCCCCAGGCGCGCGCCGAGCACCTGGGGTCGCTCGGGTGTGGGCCTGCTCAAGAAAGGAAGTTTCATTCGGTCCCCGCGAGCAGGGTCTCTTCGAAGCGCTGCCAGAGGCCGTTGAACGCCAGCGTACAGTAGAGCACCGCAGCGGCCTCGAGCAGCCCGAGCAGCGCCTCGGTCGCGCGCCGAAGTCCTCGAGGGGGACGGGCCCGCAACGCCGCTCCGTGCGTCCACAGCACCGCCGCCCCGAGGACGGTGAGCAGCCTCACGGCGCGGGCGCTCTCGCGCTGAAGCCCGACGCTGGCCAGCGCCATCAACAGCCCTACCGGCAGCACCCAGGTCAGCTCTTCCGGAGGGGGCCACAGCTTCGAGCGAAGCCGAATGGCGCGGGACAGCGTCAGGCCAACGAGCCCCAGCAGCAGCGCCCACGACACGCGGAATCGAAACTGGTGCGCCCGGGCCGCGTCCACCCCTTGTTCACCGAGATACTTCCAGATTGCCTCGGGCCGGACCGCCAGGC
>JAYUUC010000527.1:0-3771 GCA_043755105.1 Myxococcales bacterium | reverse complement strand
CCGAGCAGTGGGTGAACGCGGCCCAGGTCGACGCTCGCACCGACATCTACGCGCTGGGAGTCCTGGCGTTCGAAGCGCTCACCGGGAAGCCCCCTTTCAGCGGCAAGACGGTGAGAGCGATTGCCCGCGAGCATGCGCGAAGCGTGCTTCCCGCTCTGCCTGGAAGCTTGCCGGTGGGCCTGCGGGCGGTGCTCGAGCGAGCGCTGGCGAAGAAGCGAGGCGACCGCTTCGACACCACCCTCGCCTTCGCCGAGGCGCTTCGGGCCGCCGCGGGGGTGGCGGACGAACCGCCGTCCCTTCCTCAGCTCGAGGACACGGTCCGGGAAACCGTCATCGCCGAGGCGCCCCAGCCGGTCGCCGAGGCGATCGCCGAGCTCGAAGCGGCGCGCACCGTGACCCAGCTCGGCGAGGCCTACGCCCGGGCGGTGGGCGTGCTGGGACACTGGTTCGGGCTTCTCGCCCTGGCGTGCCGGGCCCGGGCGGGGCCCGGAGCGGCCACCGACAGCGCCCGGGTCCTTCAGCTCTTCGCTCAGCTGCAGGGCAACGGGCTGGAAAGCCCGGGCTGGCTCGAGCTGGGCAGTGAGCTGACCCGCTGCTTCGCCACCCAGCGCGAGGCCTACCCGTTGCCCGAGCTGGTCGACCTGTTCTGGGAGCGGACCGGCGTCCAGGAAACGCGCACCGCCCAGACGCTCACCGAAGCCGCGCGCTTCAGGCCCGCCGCGCTCGCCGACCCCGAGCATTTGGGGCGCGACGAGTTGACACTTCGACTTCGCGAGCTGTCCCAGGCATTTGGCGCGATGATGCCGCTGTTCAGCTATGGCGTGGTGGTTGGCCATCGCGGCGCCGTGGTCCGCTGGTCCGGGGTGAGGCGCGGCAGACGGGTGGTGGCGAAGCCGATCGCCGGGCTGGTGGAAGGGCTACCCTTGCTGGTGGGCGGCGATGGATTGCCAGTGCTCGAGCTGTGGCCGCTCGTCCAGGTGATGGCGCCCACTCCCGCGGCGAGCGAGGAGCTGTTCCTGCTTCAGGGACAGGGCCGCCATGGCCCCAAGCTGGTCTCGCATCCGCTGGGCTTCGAACGGCACGACGACAGCCTCTGGGAGTGGTGGCGGAGCCGCCTGGTCGACACCCGCGGCGTCGGGGGAGCCGCCAGTGCTGCCGAGGTCGCTCCCTACCGGGGCTTGTCTTCTTTCGGCGTCGGAGACTCGACCCAGTTCTTCGGGCGCGAGAAGGAAGCCGAAGCGTTCGCCAATCGGCTGCGGGTGCTGCCGCTGATGGCGGTGGTGGGGCCGTCGGGTTCAGGAAAGAGCTCGTTCATCCAGGCCGGCGTCCTTCCCCTGTTGCCCTCGAACTGGAAGTTCGGGGTAGTCCGGCCAGGGCCTTCTCCGATCGCGGCGCTGCAGGCGCGCCTGGTCGACTTCGGCGTCGACATCGCCGGGCTGCGCGAGAAGCTCACCGAAGACCGCGGCTATCTGGGCAAGCGACTTCGAGCCCATGCCAGCGCCACCGGGACCTCGCTGTTGCTGGTCGTCGATCAATTCGAAGAGCTGGTCACCCTCTGCGCCGACGCCCAAGAGCGGGCGATCTACGCCGAAGCACTCGCCGGGCTGGCGCGCGACGCCGATGACCCGGTGCGGGTGGTGCTCACCTTGCGCGATGACTTCCTGGTGCGGGTGCAAGCGCTTCCGGCGCTGCGAGAGCGAATGATTCCCGGGCTGCACATCATGGGGACGCCGGCCCCCGAGGACCTGCTGCGCATCGTCACCGAGCCCGCGCGAAGGGCCGGCTACCTGTTCGAGAACTCCGATCTGGCCGGAGAGATGGTTCAGGCAGTGGTCGATCAACCGGGGGCGTTGGCCCTGCTGTCTTTCACCGCCTCGAAGCTGTGGGAGCTTCGCGATCGGCAGATGAAGCAGCTGACCCGCAAGGCCTACGACGCGCTCGGCGGAGTCGGCGGCGCCCTCGCCCACCACGCCGAGGCGACGCTCGGCGCGCTCGACGAACCCGAGCGGGCCTTGGTGCGAGAGGTCTTCCGCCACCTCGTCACCGCCGAGGGTACCCGGGCTCTGCTCACCCGCACCGAGATGTCGCAAGTGCTGCGGGGCAGCGCGCTCGCAGAGCCTGTGCTCGAGCGACTGATCAGCGCGCGCCTACTCACTGCCTCGGAAGGCATCGGCGAGGAGGACCGGATCGAAGTGATTCACGAAGCGCTGCTCTCCAGCTGGCCGCGGCTGGTGAAGTGGCAGCGCGAGGACGCCGAGAACGTGCGCATGCGCGATGCGCTGCGGGCGGCCGCGCGCCAGTGGGTCGAGCGGGGCCGGAGCCGGGGGCTGCTCTGGCGCGGCGATGCGCTGATGGAATACCGGCTCTGGAAAAGCCGCTACCCGGGAAGCCTCACCGAGGCCGAAGAGGCGTTCGCGTCGGCCTCGCTGACCGAAGAGCAGAAGGGCCGCCAGCTGCGCACCGGGCTGCTGGTGGCGGCGTTCGTCGTCCTTTCCATCGGGCTCGGGGTCCTCTACCGCGCCAACGGCCAGGCGGTGGCCAGCGCCCGGGTGGCCAAGGAGCGGCTGGCCCAGGTCTTTCTCGAACAGGGCCGTCGCTTCGTCCTCGCCGAAGATCCGCTGCGGGGCCTCGCGTATCTGGCGCGCGCGATGGAAGAGGGCGCGACGGGACTGAGCCTGAGGTTCCTCACCTCCCGGGCCACCGAACAACTCGACGCCCAGCGGCACGTGCTCAACTTCCACACCGACCTCGTCAAGGGCCTCGCGCTCAGCCCCGACGGAACCCTGGCGGCCACTGGCGGCTTCGATTCGAAGGTCGCGATCTGGGACGTCCGCTCGGGGCAACGGATGGCCGTACTCGAGGGCCACCGGGGTTGGATTTTCGAAGTGGCGTTCTCTCCGGACGGAGCCCAGCTCGCCTCGGTCTCTGCCGACGGCACCGCCAAGCTGTGGTCCACCCGCACCTGGGAACTGCTGCGCACGCTCGAGGTCGCCGCCACGGGGAAGAAGGGGGTCGCTCTCGCCTTCAGCCCCGACGGCAAGCAGCTGGTCACCGGCGCGACCGACTTCACTGCCTCGGTGTGGAAGGTCGACACCGGTGCTCGGCTGGCGCTGCTCACCGGACACAGCAAGGTGGTCAACGGGGTCCGCTTCAGCGCCGATGGCCGATTCATCGCCACCGTGTCGGTCGACGGCACGGTCCGGGTGTGGGACGCGCTTTCCCGGAAACCTGTGTGCCACTACACCCACCCGGGGCCGCTCTCGTTGCTCGAGCTCTCGCCCGACTCGCGCCACTTCGCCACCGCGGGGGAGGGGAAGAAGGTGGTGGTGGCGACCCTCGACAGCTGCAAGCTGCTCACCGAGATCGCCGAGCCGACGGCGCCGATCTCTGCCCTGGTCTTTGGGGCCGGAGGCGATGTGCTCTTCGTGGCCAGTTCCGACCGGGTGGCCAAGGAATGGAGCGTGCCCCGCGGCCAGCTGTTGAGAACCTTCTCCGGCCACAAGGCGCCCCTGAGCGCGATCAGCCTGAGCTCCGATGGAAAGTTGCTCGCCACCGGCAGCGGCGATGGCGAGGTGTTGCTCTGGGACGCCAGCAGCGGGCTGATGCAGCGGCGATTCACCGGCCACAGCGACATGGTGTGGCGCATCGGCTTCAGCCCCGACCAGCAGTCCGTGGTCACCACCAGCTCGGACCACAGCGCCCGGATCTGGAACGTGGTCTCCTCGGTCGCGCAGCGAACCTTCGCCCACGACGACTCGGTGCGCTCGGTCC
>JAYUUC010000526.1:0-3773 GCA_043755105.1 Myxococcales bacterium | reverse complement strand
TGGCGCTTCGATTTCTCGAAAACCGCAGCCGCGAACACTGCGCCGACTACTTCGGCATCGGCGTCGAGGCCTTCGACATGATGCTGCTCCGAGCCGCGGAGGCGTTTTCGAATCAGTATTCAGCCGACCGTCAGAACCTCGAGAGTCGATCGGGCGCCGAGAGACCGAGTTCGAGGTCGTTCGAGGTCAGACGCGACTGGGATGCCGAGCGCGCTGCAGCAGCAGCCCTCGCGAGCTCGCTTGAACAGGGGCAGACAGGAGCGAAGCGAAGAGGTGTCGAAGGGCCACCGCCCGGCGGGGAAACTCTCGCCGCCTCGCTCTTGCCCAACGCACGAGGCGAAACGAGCCCTGCCGCCGCGGCGACTCGCTCCTCATTGCGCTCGGCCGGTGAGCCACCGGATGCCAGTGCGACCCACCTTCTGAAAGAAGTGCTGGAAACCTTGGCGCATCATGCTCACGCGATGAAGGAGAGTCTCGCTGCACGCGACCTTGCGGAGCAGCATTCGCCCACCCGCAGACGGGAAGACCTGCTGCGGTTGTTGCTGGCGATCGCCGTGGTGGGGTTGAGCGCCTATTTTTATCTTCGCGCGCCGCGTCGTCAGCCCGCCACTCCGAGGCCGGGAACGCCGATGCGGGGCTCCCCCAGGCCATAGCCGCAAAGCGGACGCTGGGCGCACTTTCCGGCTGGACGACACCACCGCCACCGCATATTCGGTCGGTATGAAACGAACCTCGCTGCTGGGATTGCTCCTCGTGGGTTGCCTGACGAGCCTGGGTTGTCCGAAGAGGGCGCCCACCGGCGTCACCGGAACGGACGACGAACAGCTGGACCACTACGCCGCCCAGCTCGAAGAGCTGCGCTCGAAGTCTCAGGCGCAAGAGCCCGCTTGCCAGGACTGGTGCTCGATGGCGAAGCAGGTGTGCGATATCTCCAAGAACATCTGCGAAATCTCGAAGCGCCTCCCGGATCGCGGCGACGTCCAGCAGCGCTGCGTCGGTTCGCAAGAGGACTGCGCTCACTTCAACGACAGCTGCGGCTCCTGTCGACACTGATGGAACCTCGAGTCTTCGTATGAGGCCGCCGAGCTGGGCCTTTTCAATTGCATTCTTCGGGGCGGCCGCCGGAGCCGCCGAGCTCACCCCTGCTGATGTCGCCAAGGTCGAGCGCGAACAGCGGAAGGCGGTCCAGGCAGTCGACAAGGCGCACGGCAACCGCAAGCATTCCGAGATGACCTCCGCGGAGAGGGCCACCGTCATTCATGAGCAAGCGGAGGCCGCGCAGGCGGTGCTGGACAAGAAGGGAATTGACCGCAAGGAACTGGCGGGCCGCACCGCGAAGCTGTCCCGGGAAGAGCAGGCCCAGGTCAAGGCCGAGACGGCGTCGTTGGAAGCAAAGGACACTCGAGCGCCAGCTCCCGCAGAACTGGTGCCAGTGGAGAAGGGCCTTCCTGAGAGCGAGCGCGGCGTCGAGGGAGCAAATGAGGCCGCGGCGCTCGATCGAAACCTCAAACCAGATAGGCCTGGAAAGAAAGCCTCTCACGGGACGCGAAGAAAAGGCACCCGGACGCATGGCCACTGAAGGCTTGGCACCGGACCCGGTGACAGCGCCCAATCGACGCCGACCCCCTCGTCAGGAAAAGTGGACGGGGCCCAGTTCGGTCTTCGCCGACCTTTCCTCCACGGGCGCTGGGTCGGCGAGCGGGATGGGCTTCGGTCGAGCCTCCCACACCGCGTCATAGGGACACGAGCAATCCGTCTCTTCTGGCTCTGGGTAGGCGTAGGGCTCGCCCTTGAAGTTGCGGAAAAGCACCTCGCGCGGGCCACTGCTGATCCGGTACTCGGGCTGGAGGGTCACCTTGCCTCCGCCTCCGGGCAGGTCGATCGCGAGGTGGGGAACCGCCAGACCGGTGGTGTGGCCCCGAAGACCCTCGATGATTTCCAGGCCCTTGGAGATCGGCGTTCGCAGGTGTTCCAGCCCTTGCGCCACATCCATCTGGTGCAAGTAGTAGGGCCGCACCCTCATCTTCAGACAGGCGTGCGACAGCTCCTTGATGATCCGGGTGGAGGAGTTGACCCTGCGCATCAACACCGCCTGGTTCTCCACCGGCACGCCGTGGTCCACCAGGCGTTCGCACGCCGCGCGCGCCTCGGGAGTGACCTCCTTCGCGTGATTGAAGTGGGTCACCACGTAGACGGGGGCATGGCGACGCAGCGTCGTCGCCAGGGCATCGGTGACCCGCATCGGCAAGCACACCGGAATGCGGGTGCCGATCCGGATCATCTCCACGTGGGGAATTGCCTTCAGCGCGCCGAGCAGCTCGTCCAACCGTTGGTCGGAGAGCAGCAGCGGGTCGCCGCCCGAGAGCAGCACGTCCCGAATCTCGGGGTGCGCCCGGATGTAGTCGACCCCGCGGGCCAGCTCGGTTCGGTTGAGCTCGGCCTCGCCGCCCTTGGTGATGCGGCGGCGGGTGCAGTGGCGGCAGTAGACCGAGCAGGTGTCGAGGGCCAGAAAGAGGACCCGATCGGGGTACTTGTGGACGATCGCCGGAACGGGCCGGGTCTTGTCTTCACCCAAAGGATCGAGCAGCTCACCTTCGCGAACCCGGGCTTCTGCCTCGACGGGAATCGCCTGCATCCGGACCGGACAGAAGGGGTGGGCTGGGTCAATCAACGACAGGTAGTAGGGGGAGATGCCCAGCCGGAACAGCGCGGCCGTCTGCAAGCACCCTTCCCGCTCGTCTGCAGTCAGGGGCACCACTTTTTCCAGCTGAGCCAACGAACGCACCGAGTGCCGAAGCTGCCAGCGCCAATCGTTCCATTCGGCTGCGCTGACCTCGGGGAACAAAGCCCGGGCCGCGGCCGAAGGCGCAGGCAGAACCAAAAGCTCGCTGAACTGAGAAGGCGAAGCGCTCACCGCGCAGGCTCTATCCGAAACAGGCGGGTTTGCGCCACCCCGGGGCAGCCCCACGCCTTCCGAGGCGGTGGGCCTGCGCGTTCGGCGGCGACTTCACCGAGGCTTCCTGCCGGAGCCCGCCGCTTCAACCTGCGGGCTTGACCTCTGCGGTTTGAGCTCGCCACCACTGCTGTCCACTCTCCGGAAGCAGGTAGATGGGGTCGTAGAACTCGTACCTTCGGGTGAGCGCGTCGGCGTCCTCGCCCTCGATGCCGGTGCGGTAGTTCTTGGTCCAGTAAGAGATGCCCTTCTCCCGGTCGTAATCGGTGACCTGGTGGACCCAGCGCTTCCCAACGAACGGCACATCGCAGGCGATGCGCGGGGTCGCGAAGCCCGGCAGGTACCCCATGATGTCGTGTTGCAGTCTCTGTGCTTCGAAGACCCCCACCCGCCAGTGTTCCGAGTTGGGAATCATGTCGCACATGTAGAAGTAGTACGGCAGCACCTTGGCGTGATCGAGCAGCATGAACGACAGGTCGAGCAACGCCTTCGCGCTGTTGTTCACTCCGCGCAACAGCACTCCCTGGTTGCGCACGTCCCGGAACCCCACCTCGAGCAGCCGCTTCGCTGCTTTTCCCAGCAGCGGGGTGACCTGGTTGGCGTGATTGACGTGGGTGTGCATCGCCAGATCGACGCCGTTGGCGAAGGCTTTCTTCGCCAGCCGCTCCAGCCCCTGCATCACCGAGTCCTGGAGGAAGTGCTGCGGCAGCCCCATCAGGCCCTTGCTGGCCAGCCGAATGTCTCGAATGTTGGGGATGTCGAGCAGCGCCGAGATGAATGGCTCGAGCTGGGTGATGGGCAGGTTGGCGATGTCGCCGCC
>JAYUUC010000525.1:0-3781 GCA_043755105.1 Myxococcales bacterium | reverse complement strand
GGTCTGCCGGGGCCGACTGGCGATGGTGGTCGCTGGCCGTTGCGTCATCGACGTCTGCTTCCATTGCGAAGGCGTCTGGTTGGACAAGGGCGAGCTCGAAGCTTTGGAAGGCGTCGACGGAACTGCCCCGAGCGCAGCGAAGAAAGGGTGGGAAGTCCCCGCCGCCACGGATGACCTCGGTGCCGACCCCTGGCGAGGAGCGGGAGAGTCCCAGCCGCTCTCTGGCCCTCGCGTCTCGAACGACCCGTTCGCTTGCCGGCACTGTGGAACGGTCAGCCCCGTCAGCGAAGCCTTCGCTTTTCGAGGCGACATCTACTGCGCGAACTGCAGGCCCGCGGGCTCAGCGGCCGGAGCGAGCCTTCCGCGCGATCGATCCTGGGCCGACCCCCACGGGACAGCCTCGGCATTCGAGAGTCCTTCGTTCCAGATCTTGAAGACCGTCCTTCGGTTCCTCAAAGGCAGTCGATGAAACGGCTCGCCCTCGCACTCTCGCTTGGACTGGCCGGCTGCCACCGTGCTGATCCAGAGGCTGTCCTGCGATCCTATGCCCAGGCGCTTCGCGAAGGGCGCGTCGCCGAGGCGTACCGACTCACCGCACAGGCGCCCGAAGATCCGGCAGCCGAACGCGCCTTTCTTGCCCGCTATCAGGACCCGGCCCAGCGCGCACTCAGCGCGGAGCAGATCCTGGCTGCCCTCCCTGCGCTTCGGCTGACGAACCCGGTGGCAGATCTGGTGTTGCAGCAGGGTGGTTGGAAGGTGGTCGACCGCTCGGAACAGGAGCGCGCGCGACAAGCCCTGACGGCGTTCCTCACGGCGGCGGAAGCAGGTCAGTTCGAGGCGGCTTATGGGTGGCTGTCGACCTCTTGGAAGGCCCGTTACACCCCTGCCCGGCTGGCGTCGGACTTCGTTCGCGACCCCTCGGCCCGGGACCGGCTGGCACGCGCCCGGGCTGCTCTCTCGGGTCCGGTCACGGTGACCTCCTCGGGAGTGGAATTTCCTGTGGGCGAGAACAGGGCGGTGCGGCTCTTGCGCGAGGCGGGAGCCTATCGGGTCGCGGCGCTGGAGTGACCTCGGGTGGCCTGGCGCACGCGAAGGCGCTAAGCCAGGGGAACTTCAAGGAGGCGCAGTGGCTTTGACCGAACGGGAGGTGCTGGCGGCAATGGCCCGGGTGATCGACCCCGAGCTGAACATCGATCTCGTCCGCGCCGGCATGGTGAAGGACCTTCGCCTCGATGGCGCCAACGTCAAGCTGAAGATCGAGCTCACCACCCCCGCGTGCCCCCTGAAGGGGAAGATCCAGGCCGACGCGGAAGCTGCGCTCGCCTCGGTGCCGGGGATCGGCCGCTTCGAGATCGAATGGGGAGCCGTGGTGCGTGCGCCTCCCAGCACCGAGGCCCAGCCGCTGCTGCCCGGGGTGAAGAACGTGATTCTGGTCGGGGCAGGCAAGGGCGGCGTCGGCAAGAGCACGGTGGCGGTGAACCTGGCGGCCGCGCTCGCCCGCTGTGGCGCCAAGGTGGGGCTGCTCGACGCCGACTTTTATGGTCCGTCGATTCCGATGATGACCGGCATCCGCCGCAAGCCCTCGAGCAAGGACGGCAAGCTCCTCTATCCCCTCGAGGCCCACGGGATGCGGGTGATGTCGATCGGCTTCCTCGTCGAACCGGACCAGGCGATGGTCTGGCGCGGGCCGATGTTGCATGGCGCCGTGTTGCAGCTGGTGCGCGACGTCCTCTGGGGCGAGCTCGACTACCTGATCCTCGATTTGCCACCGGGAACGGGTGACATCGCGCTCACGCTTTCCCAGCAGCTGCGCACCGCGGGTGCGGTGCTGGTGACCACGCCCCAGGACGTCGCACTCGCCGACGTGCTCCGCGCGAAGCAGATGTTCGACCGGCTCCACGTTCCGATCCTCGGCATCGTCGAGAACATGAGTCAGTTCGTCTGTCCGCATTGCCATCAGAGCACCGACATCTTCGACCACGGCGGAGGGCACAAGGCCGCGGACGCGATGGCCGTTCCGTTTCTGGGCGAGATTCCCTTGGACCTCAAGGTGCGCCAGGGAGGAGACCGGGGGATTCCGGTGGTGGTCGGGGTGCCTTCCAGCCCTCAAGCCCAGGCCTTCATGACGATGGCAAAGGCGATCGCCGGGCGAGTCTCTCTGGAAAATCTTCGTGCTGACCGACAGGCCATCGGCTCCGAGGCTCCGGCCTGATAACCTTCCTGTCTCTTTGACGAAGGAGAGTGTCGAATGGCGACTCCCGACGACGAAACCCCCGGAGCAGACCCGCTCGACTTCGACGCAGACGTCGGTTCCGGGGACGACAAACAGCGCAAGGGCACGGGCTTCGTCCCTGACTTCGTTCGGAAGGCGGCGGTGGCAGGCCTGGGCGCGCTGTTCATGACCGAAGAAGGGGTTCGCAACCTCACCGGCCAGCTCAAACTGCCCAAGGAAGCGCTCCAGTTCATCCTCGGTCAGGCGGAGCGTACCAAGGACGAGGTGTCCCGGGTGCTCACCGAAGAGATTCGCCGTTTCCTCCAGTCGGAACGGCTGCGCGAAGAGCTGCTCAAGCTGGTGTCGGGAATGACGGTCGAAATCAAGGCCGACATCCGGTTGGTGCCCGACAAGGAGAAGCAGGCACAGCGTGAGGCGGAGCGTGCTGCGGATGAGGCCGCCGGAGGCTCGACCGAGAGCAAGGCAGAACGGAGGTCCAAGCAGGCTGAGGCACCCGTCACCCCTCAACTGGTGGTGCGTGAGATCAACGCTCGGCGAGGGAAACGTCATCGCAAGGAGTGAAGGCGAGCCCCTCGCCAAAGAGAGCCGCTGGCAACGCTTGCGACGCCATCCCCTGGGC
Source organism: Myxococcales bacterium (assembly GCA_043755105.1). GTDB lineage: Bacteria > Myxococcota > Myxococcia > Myxococcales > Myxococcaceae > JAYUUC01. The sequence continues at coordinate 929 of JAYUUC010000525.1, read as the reverse complement.
CGGCGCTTGCCGCTCTTGCTGGGGGTGCTGCTCGGGCTCTGGTTGTGGAAGGGAGGCTTCGGTGCGCTGCCCACGAGCCGCGAGCTGGTGTGGCAACTGCCGGAGAGTGCCCCCGCGCTGAAGTCGGTCGAAGTCCAGCTCTGGGAAAACGGCGCGCTGCTGAAGCGGGAACAGCAGGCCTGGGGCCCTGGACACGGACGCGACCTGGTCCAGAAGCTCAACCTCAAATCTGGCGACTACCAGGCGCGGGCCTTTCTCTTTCGCGAAGGTGCCGAGCAGCCCGAGGCGATCTCCCGCGGGCTCCACCTCGATTCCGAAGAGACGGTGGTCATCCCACTCCACTGAGCTCGGCGCTCGGTCGTTGACCCCATCGGGACGCGGGGGCTATGAGGTCCGCCTCTCGAACAGCGGGTGAGCGGCCATGGCCAGCGAGCACATCGTCGTCGTCGGTGCAGGACAGATGGGGGCGGGAATCGCCCAGGTGGCGCTCCAGGCAGGACTTCGGGTGACCCTGGTAGATGCCGCGCGCGAGGCGCTCGACAAGGGCGGCGACCGGATCAAGGCCGGGCTGAAGAAGCTCACCGAGAAGGGCAAGCTCGAGGAATCGGCTCGCCAGTCTGCAGTCGAGCGGCTCCAGCTTTCGCCCTCGATCGCCGGTCTTCAGGAGGTGGACGTCGCCATCGAGGCGGTCACCGAGAACGAAGAGCTGAAGAAGCGAATCTTCAAGGACCTCGATGCCGTGGTTCGGCCCGGGGGAGTGCTCGCCACCAACACCTCTTCGATTCCGATCACCCGCATTGCCGCAGCGACCCAGCGGCCTGACGCAGTGATCGGCATGCACTTCATGAATCCGGTGCCCTTGATGACGCTGGTGGAGATCATCCGCGGCGCCGCGACGTCCGATGCGACCTATCAGGCCACCCGCGCGC
>JAYUUC010000524.1:0-3792 GCA_043755105.1 Myxococcales bacterium | reverse complement strand
CAGAACTTTAGGATGATGCCCGATTGCCGCAATGGCCGAGCGCACCAACACCGGTGCGGCGACAGCTCGCCTGCTCAGGGCCACGCGCTCAAGGTCCCGATGAACACCCGGTCGGTGGCGTCGGAACCGGGGTTGCCTACCCTCGGCGTTTGTGGCGCGTCGGCGTTCTTGACTGATGGCGCGGCCGTCTGCAGCTTGTGTGCCGCCCAGGCAGCGAGCTCGCTCTACCCGCGATGGGGCCTCGGTCGGGCTTTGAAGAACGTGCCCGGGCCCATTTTCTTGTGGTGATGGGGTCAGGGTCGCAACGGAACGCTGAGAACCCGGCCGACCCGCGGTAGACTGGAACCGTGCAAGGCCGTTTCCAAAGACAACTGCGGTGGCTCCTCTGCGGAGTCTTCTCCGCGCTTTTTCTACTGGGAGCCTTCGCCGCCTGCCATCCCGCTCGCGGCGGAATTCACCTCGTCGTCAACAGCTCCCTTCGCCCGGGCCATGATTTCGAGACCCTCCGGGTGCTGGTCTTTCGCAGCGATAAGCCCGACCCGCTCAGCACCGACGACGTCGAGGCGAGCGCGATCACCGCGTTCCCTTATTCAATCAACCTGGTCAGCGGAGATTCCACCCTTCCCAACACCCGGTTGAGGGTGATTGCCGAAGCCTTGCTGCAGGGGCAACCGGTGGCGCTCACCGAAGGCAACGCCATCCTCGAATCCGGCAAGGGCAGCGAGCTCACCCTCCAGCTGGATCCGATCGTGGAGCCCCCTCCCGAATCGGATGGCGGAGTCGACGGAGGGCTAGAACCCGACGCGGGGCTCAAGCCGGACGGAGGCACCCCCGTTCCGGATGGAGGCCCGGGCGACACGCTCCCGCCCTCGAAGCCCGCCAACTTGAGGTCTCCTGCACAAACCGATACCACCGTCGAGTTGGCCTGGGACGCATCGGTGGACGACCGAGGCGTGGTGCGCTACCGGGTTCATCGCACCACGACGACCGAGGTCTGCACCAGCACCGGGCTGGGCTGCACCGCCATCGGACTGACCCCCGCCCGCTACTACACCTTTCGGGTGACCGCAGAGGACGCGGCCGGCAACGTCTCGGTCCCCAGCGATTCTCTGCTCGTCTCGACCGCCTCGCCCCCCGATGCGGGCAGCTTCTATCGAGGCGTGAACATGAACGGGCCAGCGGTCAGCATCGATGCCGACCCGTGGCAAAGTTTCGCCGAGGCGCTCGATGGGGGGCTGTCAATCACCAGCTATCAGGTGGGAAACAACACCCTTTCGCCCAATCCTTCCCCTGATCTCGAAACAGCGCTGATGCTCCAGAGCTATATCTGGAATTTCTCCGGCACCAATCTGGACCTGCAGTGGACGGTCCCGTCAGGGTCCTATCAGTACTATTTCTGGGTCTACGAAAACCACGCCTCCAATTTCCGAAGCTTCGATCTGCTGCTCGAAGGCACGGTGAAGGCGACCCAGCTGGGCAATCTTCCGTTCCAGCAGTGGGTCAAGTACGGCCCCTATCCGGTGACCGTTTTGGACGGCGTCCTCAACATTCAGCTCAAGACCCTTCAGGGCGATCCGGAAATGATGGGGATGGCGCTCTTTCAGTGAGCGGGGGCCGCCCGCCGCTGGCGGACGAACACCAGGGAAGTCCCCTGCCCTTCCTTGAGCGCCCTCAGGTCCCAGCGTTCGGTGCCTCGCGCAAAACCATTCTCGCCCGCGGCGCGAAACCCGGCCTTCAGCAATCCCTCTCGGGCTCCGGTCGTCACTGCCTCAACGGGGCCCTTGCAGCGGACCACCGCCACCTCGCTGACGTTGTCGCCATCGCGCGCGGAGGACCAGCGCACCTCTGCGCACGACGCCGGCAAGTCGATCGGAAGGGCCTCGGGCTGCACGGCGGGCTCGGTGGATGACAGCGGAGAGAGCACCAGCGTGACCCGCGTCCCCGTTCCGAAAGGCTCCATCACCACCAGCTTCTGCAGGTGCCGCTCCGAATCGATTCCTGAAATCGCCAACCCCGCGCCGCTTGCGGGACTGCTTCGAAACAGCCCTTCGGTCTCGAAGGCGTGCCAGTAGAAGGCTTTCACCCTCTCGGGAGCATCGGAGGTCTCGAAGGTCGCCGCCTGCATGTCCCGCCCCTGAGCCGAGAGCCCGTCGCCGATCGGCACCCAGGGCTTCGCGGGTGGGTAGTGGGCAAACTCACGTTCCAGCGCTTGCAATGTGGACGTCGACTGCGCGTTCGCGACGCCCGACAAGAACATCAGGCCGTAAACCCAGACTCTCACGGGAGCCCCAGATAGCGGTCCGAACGGGCGCGGTACGCCGCTTCGGACTGGGGGTCGTCGTAGGGCACGGTGTAGACCGGTCGGTCGGTGCCACTGCCAGTCGAGACGGAGTGGGTGTGGCCGGCCCCCGGACCCGCCCCGAGTTCCCAGAGGACGAATTTGGGTGGAAGCAGAGTATGCCCAGGCCCAAGGACATCGTTTGCCCGAAAAAACGTATCCTGGTCCTTGTGAACCGTGTCGAACTTCATCGCCAGGTCCTCATACATCCGGTCCACCACTCCCCAGAGCTCAGGATTGTCGGACTCCTGATTGCGGGTGGTAGCACCACTGGGGTAGATGGAAAAATCGTCGACCAGCAGGGCGAACCCGTTGGTGAGGTTGCACTGTGAATTCTCCTGGGCCTTGCCCACCGCACAGAAGCGGAGGAAGGGCCGAGTGAACAGCTCCACCGGCGAGAACGAGGAGAAAAGCGTCTTGCTCGCGATCGGCAAGTTGTAGGCCATCGCACTGGCTTGCATCTTGACGATGAAGTCGCGGCGCAGCAGCCCGGTGCTGATGAAGTCCTTGTCCGGGTCGGCGTTGCTGTCCGGCACAGCAAAGCGGGGCTGGAAGTCCATCATCTCTCTCGGCGTCACCCCCATCACCCGCGCGCGGGCCCCAACGAAATTGGGGTCGGCCAGGCTGGGGTCCATTCCGCCGGGAACACCGGGCGTGTCCACTTTCGGCTGGCTCGCCATGTCCAGGTGCGGCTTTTCGATCATCACCGTCTTCAGCCCTGCGGCCGCGTCGAAAGGGTTCAAGTATTGGTAGAGGCTCTCGACGTGATCGCGCGAGCGCTGCGCCGCGTTCACCAGGGTGTTGATCTGGGTGGTCGCGTTGGTCAGGGAGTCATTGGCGGGGTTGCTGTAACGATGGCTGGGGAATGCCGGAGAGTCCCAGAGGGCGTGAATGGCCACCTGCTGCGTGCGCAACGACACCGTGAGCGCGTCCTGCAGATAGACGGCATAGAGGAGCATCGGGAGCAGAAAGAGCATTCCCAGCATCAGCTCGGTCGTCGCGGCTCCGCGGGGGGCGCGGCCGGTACCGAACGCGGGCCTGTGCTCAGAGCGCAGGAGGAAGGTCATTGGCGATCTCCGAGGCGCGAGGGTAGCCACTTTCCTCGAGAAGCTCCTGAACCCGCTGCCGCTGCCGGGGGCCATTGCCGGTGCGGAACAGCTCGAGCTTCGCCCGCCAGAAAGGGTTCATGAAGTTGGGCTGCTCTCGCCAACCGCCATCGGATCCGCTCCCCTGTCTGGGTCGGTGGTAATAGGTCAGGCCCCGCGACAGCGCGCCCATCACGAAGCGCTGGGATCTGACGAAGCGAGAACGGGAGCGCTCGAGGTCTTCCGGAGTGGTGTCGTACTTCGCCTCGTTCTCGAACTCGATGCGGCCCTTCAGCATCCACGGGCTCTTCACCGGCTGGCCTTCCATCACCGCCCAGGTCGAGGGCTGGTTGAAGAGCTCACTGGGGT
>JAYUUC010000523.1:0-10967 GCA_043755105.1 Myxococcales bacterium | reverse complement strand
CGATGAAGACTCCCGAGGCCCGAAGCGCCCTGCTTGCCCGCTTCGCTGTCGCGGTCGAACCTCAGACCACCGACGCGGATGAGAAGGAACATGTGTTCGAGCTGATATGCGCGGCCGGGCAGGACTCCGTCGCTCCCGTCACCGAGTTTCTGCGCAAGTCGGATCTCGCGACCTCGTGGGCGCTGAAGATTCTCGAGGAGGTGATCACCGAACCCGAAGTGGTGGGAATCGCTACCGACGAACTCAACCGGCTCGGCGCGGAATACACCCGGGACCCGGAGAAGAAGCGGGTGTTGCTCCAGTTCCTGGAAGGCAAGGACGACCCGCGGATTGGCCCCGCAGTGCTGCACTCCGTGGGCGACATGTCCGACGACGTGAAGATTGCCGCGCTGAAGACTCTCGGCGCCTTGAAGTACGAGCCGGCGCGCGAGCCGGTCCTCACCCTGCTCACCGCCGAGGACACCGGGCGCAGGGTGCGCACCGCCGCGATCGGTTTTCTTTTCGAGGCCGGCTTCGGCGTTCAGGGGTTCCGCGAGAAGGTCGAAGCGCTGCTCGAAGAGCCCTTCTTCCTGGACAAGTCCGGCCTCATCAACAAGCGCGGCTAGAGGACATTCAAGATGGCTCTCCGCGGATTGCGGTGGTTACTCCTGGCCGCGCTCTGCGGTTGCGCCAAGGCCCCTTCCGGGCAGGCTGATGGGGGCATCGACGCCGGCTTGTCGATTTCGCCCGTGGAGCTTTGCGACCGGATGGCCACTGCCCGGTGCGAGCTTCTGACCCGGTGCCACGCGGCGTTCAACCGCGACGCTCCGGAGAACTATCGTTCATTCGAGCAGTCCCGCTGCCTCAGCGCCTATGACGGCCTCCGCGGGTCATTTCAGGCCCAGACGGTGGAAGTGGACTCCGAGAAGGTGGTCGCCTGCGAGAGCCGAATGCGCACCAGCGCTTGCGCGGCAGCTTTTCCTCCCGGGTACCCGGCCGACATCGCGGTGTCGCCGATGCACGATTGCGAGCTGGGAACGGGGTTGCTTCGAGGCAAGGTCCGCTCCGGAGAGACCTGCGACCGAAGAGAAGACTGCGCGGCCGGGACGGTGTGCATCAAGGCCGGCGGGGTCTGTCGTGGGACTTGCTCGGCCATGCCGCACCCAGGCGACCCATGCGGGTTTGGCTGCGGCCCAGGCTTGCGGTGCGAGACACAAGGCACCGAGGACCCCAGCGATGATCACTGTTCTCCCCTGCTGAGCGTCGATGCGCCTTGCACACAGACGGCGGAGTGCGCCGCCGACCTTTATTGCCGATCCACCTGTCGGCCCCGGGGGAAGCTGGGGGAGGTCTGTGTCTTCGACCCCCAGCGGCTGAGCACCTGCGAGGCGGGGCTCGCCTGTGATGTGACTCCGTTCGTCCCCGGAGCCTTGGGAATGTGCCGGGTGCCCCGAGGCGTCGGGGAGACTTGCCGGTTCCACTGGAGCTGCCAACCGGGGCTGGTGTGCGGTGGCCTCGATTACCAGGGCTTTCCGAATCAGGCTCCGGCCGCGGGCAACTGCCTTCCCCCTTCGGCGGAAGGAGCTGCTTGTTCGTTCACCGAGTTCGCCACTTTCGTCGGAGATGAGTGCGCTGCCGGGCTGTTCTGCTCGGGAACAACCCGCACTTGCGCCCGTCCGCCGCAGCGGGGAGAAGCGTGCACTCCCTCTTCCCAGGCGTGTGTAGGGCTCGACGTCTACTGCAAGCCGTCGGGGTCGGGAGACACCGGTGTCTGTTCTGGACCGCCGCAGGTAGGCGAGCGGTGCGCGGTGGTGCTCGCCGGTGGGACCACGCTCAAGGTTCCCTGTGCAGCAGGCTTTTGCGAGACGGAAACGACCTTCAGCTGTCTTGCTCCCAACAAGCAGGACGGCATGGCCTGCCACGTGGACGGCGAATGCACGTCGAACCGGTGCGCGGTACATCAGGACCGAAGCCTCCGATGCGCCCCTGCGTGTCAGTGAATTCGAATGGAACCCCGCTGTCCGGCTTCGAACAGGGCGCCGCGGCCGACCTGCCATTTGAGCCAAGAATGCACTTCAACTAGGCGCGAGGTACAGCAGGACCGAAGTTGTGGTCGCGCCCCTGCGTGCCAAAAGCTCCCATGAACTCTCAGCCTGATTCGACGAAGCCCGGTTTGAAGCTGGTGAGAGAGGGGGATGCGCCCGTGAGCGCGCCCCAGGAAAAAGGGAAGCCGAAGGTGCGAAAGGCTCGTCCTGAAAAGGAGCTGCCCGCACTGGAATATCAGCGGGCCGAGAAGGCGTTCGCAGAGATGGCCGCCCAGATCGCCACAGCGTCCGGAGTGGCTGAGGCTCAGCGGGTGCAACTGGCAGCGATTCATTCGCTGCTCAAGCCCCGTGCCTGCTTCATCGCCCGCCATGCCGGCGAGCGCGACCAGCTGCAGATCACCACCGTCCGGGGGCGCAACGACGAGCGCATCGCGGCCGCGGCTCCGGGTGTGGGGCCGGTGGGCTTGGCCTTCTCCGAGCGCCGGGTGGTGCGCGAAGAGGGGCTGGTGGTGGCACCGGTGCTCTCTGGCGAGGCGGTGATCGGCTGTCTCGCGGTGCTGGGGTCGAAGTACGCGGTCTCGGACGACTTGATGGCAGCCCTGGCGGCCCAGGTGTCTGCAGGCGTGGAGGTGGCGCGGCTTCGCGAAGAGGCTGCGGGCCGGACCAAGGATCTGCTCACCGCGGTGGCGGGCCTCAAGGCGCTGGAAAAATCGCGGGAGGATCTGCTCGCCAACATCTCGCATGACCTCAAGACTCCCCTCACCACGATCAATGCCTACTTGACCCTGCTGGGCCGGTCGACCCTCGGCGAGGTCAACGAGAAGCAGGCCAAGGCGGTCGAGACCTGTGCTCGCAGCGCCGACCGGCTGCTCCGGATGATCAACGACCTGCTGCTGGTCTCTCGGCTCCATACCGGAAAGATGGAGCTGAACGAGCGGCCCTTCGGGCTCAAGGGGCTTGTCGAAGAAGTGATGCAGGCGCTGGCGGCTACGGCGTCACAGGCCCAGGTAAAGCTGAAGTTGGTGCCTTCCCCCGAGGTCTACGTGCGCGGCGACCGAGACCGGATGCTCGAGGCGGTGACCAACCTCACCGAAGCCGCGGTCCACAACAGCGGGGCTGCGGCCGAGGTTCGCCTCAAGGTCGATGCGCTGGAGAGTGGGCTCGCCGAGGTGACCGTGGACGACCTTGGATGGAACATGCCCGAGGAGGACCTCAAGCACGTCTTCGACGCCTATCACCGGCCGACCTCGGGCGGTAAGTCGGACGGTCTGGCGCTCTCGATCGTGGCCAAGATTGTTCATCTCCATGGCGGCAAGATCGAAGCAGGCCCGGCCGACCCGTCGGGCTCCCGCTTCCGCATTCACCTTCCGATGTTCGCTGGCGCGGTCAATCTGCCCGAGGTGGGCGCGGCCCCCCGGCCGGGAGGAATTCTCCTGGTCGAGGACGATGCCGACTGCCGCGAAGTGCTTCAGCAAGTGCTGGAGATGGAGGGATACCGGGTGGTTCCGGCCACCTCCGCGACCGAGGCCAAGAATCTGCTCGCCACGCTCCGTCCCGGCCTGGTGCTGCTCGACTTGCGCCTCTCGGAAGAAGACGGAATGTCGGTGCTGCATCACATCCGCCAGACCCCGGGCCTGGCAGAGACGGCGGTGTACATCATCTCCGGCGCCCGCGATGTCGCCTCGCTGTCCGCCGGAACAGGAATCGATCGGATCGACGGCTTCTTCGAAAAGCCGCTCCAGGTGGGCAAGGTCCTGGACACCGTGGCCAGCGTGGTGCGCCCGATCGCTCCCCTTCCCGAGCCGGGATAAACGTTCGGCCTTGCTCATCTCGGCGGGGTCTGAGCGCTGGCCAGAATAGGCCTCGCTGGACGGGCCAGAGATCGGTTCGAGGGACATCCCTCGACAGGCTCGGGACGAGCGGGGCAGGTCCATTCAAAGATGAGGGTACGTTCCGTGACGGTCTGCCTGAGCCTGTCGAGAACGCAGGTGCGCGGCGCCATGATTTGCTATGTCGCGCGATGAGATGAGCTCTTCCGTCTACTCCCGATACCGTTCCGCCTTTGCTGCTGCGATTGCCGCCGCCCTCCCCGCTCCTCTGAGTGAGGTGGAGCCGCTGGTGAAGGCCGCCGAGGCCGCCCATGGCGACCTCTCCTTTGCGACCTTCGTGCTCGCCAAAGCACAGAAGAAGCCGCCCCCTGCGATCGCTGCGGCGTTGGCGGCACAGGTGTCGGTGCCGGGTCTGGAGGTCTTCTCGACGGGCCCTTACGTCAACGCCCGCTTTGCGGCACTGCCGTTCACCCTCGAGGTGGTTGACTCGGCGCGTACCGCTGGCCCGGCTTTTGGCGCGAGCACTGTCGGCGCAGGGAAGACGGTGTGCATCGACTTCTCGTCGCCCAACATCGCCAAGCCGATCGCCTACCACCACATCCGCTCGACGGTGATCGGCCACTCGCTGGCGAACCTTTACCGGTCGCAGGGCTATCAGGTGGAAGGGATCAACTACCTGGGAGACTGGGGCAAGCAGTTCGGACTGGTGTCGGTGGGCCTGACGGAGCTGGGCGACCCGGCGCGCCGGCACGAGATGGCACATCTGGTCGAGGTCTACGTCGCCGCCAACGAGCGCGCCGAGAAGGAACCCGCCTTCGACGAGAAGGCCCGGGAATTCTTCCGCCGAATGGAGAACTCTGACCCCGAGGCGCTGGCCCTGTGGACCGAGCTTCGCGAGACGTCGCTGGCCGACTTCAAGAAGATTTATGCCCGACTCGGAATCCGCTTCGAGCATTACGAAGGCGAGAGCCGCTACCAGGGGAAGATGGACGCGGTGATCGACGAGATCACCCGCACCGTGGGAACCAAGGATTCGCAGGGCGCGCTGATCGTGGACATGGAGTACCCGGAGAACGAGCCTCCGGTTCTGCTGAAGAAGAACGACGGCTCGACGCTTTACGCGACCCGGGACCTGGCCGCGGCGACTGATCGCTTCGAGCGGTTTGGCTTCGATCAGTCTCTCTACGTGGTGGCGATGGACCAGGCGCTCCACTTCAGGCAGCTGTTCGCGGTGCTGAAGAAGATGGGGAAGCCGTGGGCCGAGCGGATGGTGCACGTGGCCTTTGGGCGCGTGCACGGGATGAGCACCCGCAAGGGGAAGATCAAGCTGCTCAACGAAGTGCTCGACGAAGCAAAGAACCGGGCCTTCGAGAAGGTGAAGGAGAACATCGACGCCGGGAGGATTCACACCGAGAACCCGGACCTGCTCGCCGAGCAGATCGGCGTCGGCGCAATCGTCTTCGGCGACCTCAAGAACAAGCGGACCACCGACTACACCTTCGACTGGGAAGAGGTGCTCAGCTTCGAAGGGCACACCGGCCCCTATCTGCAGTACGCCCATGCGCGCGCCTGCAGCATTCTGGCGAAGGCGGGCGGGGTCCCTTCGCAGTACGACGCTGCGCTGCTCACGGTGGCCGAGGAACAGGCCCTGGTGCGCTCGATCGCGCGGTTCCCCTCCGCGGTTTCCGAGGCGGTGGAGCAAAACGAGCCGTCGGCCGTCGCCCGGCAACTGCTCGAGATCGCCGCGGCGTTCAGCCGTTGGTACACCGCGGGCAATCAGGACCGCGACAAGCGGGTGCTCCTCGAGGGGAACGCTCCGCTTCGCGACGCCCGATTGGCACTCGCCGACGCGGTGCGGGTGGCGCTCGCCGCGGGACTGGGGCTGCTGGGGATTTCGGCTCCCGAGAACATGTAGAGACGCAGCGGACTCGGAGTGCTTCGGCGTTTCTCGATTCCGGGTATAACCCCCGAGCCTTTGAGGGGAGAGCCGCTGGAAACCGTGCGCGAAGAGCTGGGACCTTTCGGCAGGCGGCTGGCCACCCGCTATTTCGAGGGCGTCCGCTTCCCTCTCGAGGCCGAGGCCACGTTCACCCGTCTGCACCGCGAGGGCTTCGTGGTGCATGTGATGCGCACCTCGGCGTGGATCAACTACCTCTACCTGGCGTGGGCCCTGGTGAAGCGCGGCCTGCCGCCGATCCGGGCGGTGGTGGGATTGCGGCGGTGGTTCACCCGGCCCTGGTCCAATACCGCCCAGCGAGGAGATTTCGAGGTTCGCTTCACCTATGCACGGCGTCACTCGGGCTCGGGCCTTCTCTTTCTCAAGGAGACGGCCCTGGGCAGCGCGCGCGGGAGGACCAGCCGGGATGACCCGTTTCCGGCGCTGGTGGCGATGGCTCGAAAAAGCGACCGCCCGGTGTTCCTGGTTCCCGAGCTGTTCGTCTGGGAGAAGTGGAACCAGCGGCTGAAGCCGGGCGTGGTGGACTTCATCTTCGGCAGCCCCGAGGCCCCGGGCTTCCTCCACACCCTGCTGGCCTTCTGGCGGAATTACCACCGCGCCCAGTTTCGAGTGGGCGAGCCGATCGACCTGCGCCAGTTCATCGAGCAGAATCCGAACGACCCCGATGAACGGATTGCGCGCAAGGTTCGCAGCGCGCTCCACCATCACCTCGCCCGCGAGACGCGGATGGTTTTCAGGCCCCCGAGCAAGCCCACCCCCCGTTTGCTCGAAGAGGTGATGCGCGATCGCAGCCTCCGGAAGTCGCTCGAGGAGCTGGCGGTGGAGACTTCACGCGCTCCCGAAGCGGTGCAGCGGCAAGCGCGGAGGGATCTGACGTCAATCGCCTCGCGGCTCAATCCCACCGTGGCGGCGCTGACGGTGCCGGTGATGCGGTGGGTATTCAGCCGGATGTACGAGGGTCTGGAGATCGACGAGGCCGGCTTCGAGCGGGCAATGGCGACCGCCCGGCGGGCGCCGATCGTGCTCGTGCCCAGCCACAAGAGCCACATCGACTACCTGGTGATGAGCTACGTGCTCTGGAATCGCGGCTACTCGATTCCCCTGGTGGCGGCCGGGGCCAACCTCTCGTTCTGGCCCCTGGGGCCCTTCTTGCGAAGGGTGGGCGCCTTCTTTCTTCGCCGGTCCTTCAAGGGGGATCCGGGCTACACCGCGGTCTTCAAGGCGTACGTGAAGAAGCTGGTGCACGACGGGGTGCTTCAGGAATTCTTCCCCGAGGGCGGACGGTCGCGGACCGGCAAGCTGCTCGCCCCGAAGCTGGGGATGATCACCTGGGAGGTCGAGGCTATTCTGGACGGCGTCCGCAATGACCTGATCTTCATTCCGGTGGCGATCGACTACGAGAAGGTGGTCGAGTCTTCCGCGCATTCACGCGAACTGTCCGGGGGTGAGAAGCGGCCGGAGGACCTGAAGGGGCTACTGCAGACCCCGAAGGTTCTCGCGTCGAACTACGGCCGGATCCACCTCGGATTTGAAGAGCCGATCTCGCTGGCGGAGTTTGCCTATGCGCGCGGGGTGTCGCTGCGGGCGATCTCGGAGGAAGAGAAGAAGAGCCTGGTCCGGGCGCTGGGGCATCGGATCATGTTCGGCATTGCTCGGGCTTCGACGTTGACGCCTCAGGCCCTGGTGGCGAGTGCTCTGCTCGCCCATCGCCGTCGGGGAATCACTTCTCGCGAGGTGACGGAGCGGATCAATCTACTTCGCCAGGTCGCAGACGAAGAGCAGGCACGGCTGTCCCCTGTCTTGAGGAACGCTCCTTCGGACCCCACGGTGTTAGGTCCAGTGCAGGACGCGATGCGGATCTTCTGCTCCGACGGAATGGTGAAGGTGGCCGAGGTACGCGATCAGGTCATCTACCATCCCGAAGACTCGCGCCGGGCGGAGATGTCGTTCTACAAGAACACCCTCCTCAATCTGCTGGCACCGAGAAGCCTGGTGGCCAACGCGGTGCTCGCCTCACCGGGCGGCTCGACCCTGGAGGAGGCGAAAGAGAAGGCACTGTTCCTGTCCCGGTTGTTCAAGTTCGAGTTCATCTACCGAGTGGGCGTCACCTTCGACGAGCTGTTCCTCGCGTCCCTGGAACGGTTGGAGCGGATCGGGCTGGTGGTGCGGCAGGGAGATCGGGTGAAGGTGGCTCCGGAGCCGCACAGCCAACCTCAGCTGGAGTTCTTCTGCGATCTGCTCCAGGACTACCTCGAGTCTTATCTGATCGCCGCGCTCACCCTTGGCGAGCTGGCGAATAGCTCGACCTGGGAAAAGAAGGACTTCGTCAAGGCGGCCCTGGAGACCGGACAGGCGGAGTTTCTCGCTGGCAGGCTGGAGTCGGCCGAGTCGCTCTCGCGGCCGTCGATCGAGAACGCGCTGCTGTACCTGGTGGACCAAGGGCTTCTGGTGGAGAAGGACCGGAAGTTATTGCCCGGTCCGAAGAGCTCCGAGGCCCCGCTCCTGGTCAAGCAGCTGAAGGCTTACCTGCGCTCGGGGTCCTGAGTGCGGGGCTTCGAGTGTTCGAGAGTAAAGCGGCCGAGGAAAGCGATGCCGGTGGCGTAGCGGACCAGGAACCGCTCGCTTGCCAGCGGGAGCGCGAGAGTGAGCGTGGGGTGCTTGCGCCGAAGATCGCGAACGAAGCCCTGCACCGCGAGTACCTCTCCTTGGTGCCAGATCGAGGTCTGCAGATACATCGGGGCGGCGACCTTGAGGGTGTTGCCGTTGGTGAGCAGGGTGAAGCTGGTGAGCTCGAAGCGCTCGGGGATGACGAGGTCGTTGCCGGAGTTGCTTCCGACCGTCACCGTCGAGCCTGGCTGGAAGTGGTGGTCAGCGAGGAGAGTCGTTCCGGAAAGGGCGGCGACCACGAGCGGGGCCTGAGCGAGCGTATTGGAGTCGTACGGAGGCGCGGACATGCTCGGCACCTTAGACCGCGACGAAGGGTTGCGCTCAGGGCTCGAGGAGCGCTTCGACCCGCCGGGTGAGGAAGGAGAGCTTCCGTTCGCCACTGGCGGCAGCGACGATCACTCCGTTCTTGATGAAGACCGTTGACGGCACCTGGTTGACTCCGAAAGGGGCGAGCATCTCGCCGCGTGCGACCGCCACCGGAAGCTGGAGATTGAGCTGGCGTGCAGCCTCGAACACCACCTGCTCATCTGGCTCGAGCGATAGTGCCAGGAAGGAGACTCCCCTGCCCTGGTACAGCTTCTGGAGCTTCTCCAGCTCGGGCAACTCCCGAGCACAGATGCCTCAGCCAGGGACCCAGAGGTTGATCACCCATGGCCGATCGCGAAAGTGGTCCGCTTCGAGTCGCTCACCGGTGAGCGTGATCGCCACGAAATCGTCGCTCACCGGGCGGTTTGGCTTGTCGTAGTACTCGCACCCTCCGAGCAGGAGTGCGATCAGAGCGAGTCGTCCCAGTGTTTTGAAAGCGTTCACGGGCGGACGCGAAACTGGATCAGTCGTTCGGCCGGGAGCGGGTTGCCCTGGGCGTCGATCAGCAAGGTCCGCAGCACCAAAGTGTAGACGGTACCCACTTCGAGCATTCCGCTGGCGATCGTCACCCGGTAGGGAACGTCGACGTCGTTCAGTGTCGGCGGATCGAGGTTCGGAACTTGAGGGGAGATGGGCAGCTCTTCTCGTTCCCGCAGCAACCCGATACCGGGAATGATCGACCGCGGGTCCATCTGCTCGGAGAAGACGACCTCGAGGTCCGACCCCAGAGGGAGCTCGGAGATGCCCGACGGATCATCCGCGGGCTGGGTACTCACCACCGACGGCGGGGTGGAATCCAGCTTGGCCAGCACCGGCCGACCCGGCTCGAGACAGCCCCCGCAGAGCAGTGCGGGCAGGAGCAGCGCCTTGAGTGGGGCTGCCCGCATCATCGGCAACCTCTCTGCCCGAGGTCGGCGTCGGTGTGGCACTTGAGGCAGGCGCGGTCGTTCTTCGCTGCCACCTGCTTGCAGAGGCCGGAGAACCCATTCGGGTGGGGGTTGGTGCCCCGGCTGGCCGGCGAGACTCCCTTGGTGGCGTGACAGACCAGACAGCTCTCTTCGCGGTGACAGCTGATGCACTGCTTGATGTCGCGTGAGGCCTGGATGGCGTGGTGCTGAGGCCCGAACTTCTCGACCCAGACGTCGTAGTTGGGGTGAACCTTGACATTGCGTGGCCGCAGCGACGAATCGGCATCTTTCCCGACGCCCACCCGCTCGTGGCAGGCAGCGCAGAACGACTGCAGCCGGTGGCAGCCTTCGCACCGGGTCGAGTCCATCCGCGCCTGCACGGGATGGAGGGTGATGAAGTCGTTGGGGTGCACCGAGAGCGGCTTCTGAATCGAGTCGTGGCAGGTCTGGCACTCGTTCTCGGCGTGGCACTCCATGCACATCTGACGGTTGAGGGCGGCGCGGGTGCCGTGGTTGAACTCGTAGCGAGGCCCGTGGTCGATGCCGAAGGGGTTGCCCTGGGTGGGGCGAAGTACTCCCGAGAGGAACGCCGTCTGCAGCCGCCCCGAAGGTTGGGTGAGGTGGCAGGTGGAACAGGCCGCCGAGGCGTAGGTGCCTTCATGGCAGATCAGGCAGGTTTCCATCTTGGGCAGCTGCTGCCGGGTGGCGAGCCCGACGTTGGTCATGTCGGAGTGGCACGCCTTGCAGTCCACCTTCCGGTCGACGTGAACCTTGTGGTTGAAGATGATGTTGGGATTGGGGAACTCGACCCGGGCGACGTCTCTTTGCACGGTGACGTCGAAGCCCGGGTGACAGACCTGACAGCCGGCGGGCGGGTCGACCTTCTTGCCCTTCTTCGCCGCTTCGATGTCGTGACAGCCCTCGCACTCCGGATGCTTGGGGAGGAAGAGGTCCGAGGCTTTGACGCTCTTGCGCGCGGGGTCGTGGCAGGTCGCGCAGTCGGCGCCGGCCTGGAGGTGCTCGGCGTGGCTGAACGCGAGCGGCATCTTCTGCGGCGGGTAGACGGCGAGGCTGCGCTCGCGTCCGGTGGCAGCGACCGCTCCTGCGGCGCATGCGAGCAGCCCCAGGGTGAGGCCGACGATCTGCTTCTCGCGCCGGTTCATCTACAGCGCCGCCTTGAGGTCGAAGAGGAAGAACAGCTTGGTGTCCGAACGGG
>JAYUUC010000522.1:0-3794 GCA_043755105.1 Myxococcales bacterium | reverse complement strand
GGTGGTCCATGGCGGCGCAGCGCGCGCACCATCAGCCCCAGCATGTCGATTTCCCTCTCGGTGTGGTGGGCCTCGAGTGCGACCACATACCGCGAGGCGTCGTCCAACATCGCGTGGATGCGCAACGGCGTCGACTTGCCGTTGATGGTGAACGCCGGCCCGTGGCACACGTCGCCGTGCCACAGCGCCATCGGCCGCTCGGCTTGCCATCGCAACCGCGCCCGCCCGGTGTGCCCGCCCAGGCGCAGGCCCACTCGGTCCAGCCCAGCATCTGCGAAGAGGCGACGCACCGTGCTGGCCGAGACCGCGCCCTTCTCGAGTCGCCCGTCTGCCGTCAACGTCCTGAGAATCAACGATGCCGAGGCCGACGGGTACTCCCGGCGGATGTCGAGCAGCAGCGTCCGCTGTGGTGACGTCAATTCCTGTGCGCGACCCTTGTCGCTGCGCGGCTGCGGCGACAGTCCCGCGAGCCCGCGCTTCTTGAAGGCGTAGTACCAGCGCTCCAGCGTCGGGGCCGAGAAGGTGCGCGCCACCTTCGACCTCGGTGGCACGAAGCGCTGGGTCGCCAGGCTCTTGAGCGCTTCGGTCAACTGCCCGGCGTCCAGTTGCGCCTGCGTCAGCGCCCCGATGACGCCGTGACGGAATACCGCCACAGCCTCCTGGTGGTTTCTCGGTTTGAGTCCTTCTTCCATGTCTTGCCTCCGGCTTGGGTGAGTTGCGGACCGTGCGCCTTCACCAGCGGGCGTTGCAGGGGGCTGTCGGGTGGGACTGGTTTCCACGCCTTGGCCCTGCCCGTGTTTCGCCTCGCCCTCACGCAGCCCGCGCAGCGCCCACGAAGGCCGCGGCCTCGATCGAGTCAGCGCCCGGTGGGCCCAGCGCCGCGACTGCCGTCGCCGCACGCTCGGCCACCTGCCACGCGGACCAGGTGTCCGGCGGTCGGCGGACACACAGGAACAGCCGCCCGTCACGCACCGCGTCCACCCAGTCGCGCAGTGCATCCCACCGCGACGCGCTGCCTTCGCCCCACTCCCGCCACGCGCACAGCCGCTCGCGCACCTCGCGCTGTGACTGCCGCCGGACCCCGAGCAACACAAAAGCGCTCGCGATCGCCGACGCCAGGTACAGCCGCCCTCGCACCACGTTCTCGGGCGCCACCGTCACCGTCGCGCGGCAGCTGCGATTCGTGCACCGGAATCGTCGGACCACCAGCCCATGCACTGCTGACTTCTCGGCGAGGCTCAGAGGCCCGCGCACCTGGCGATCCCGCGGCCCGTGCCCGTGCATGCCCAATCTTCCGCCCGCGGGTCTGCTCGCTTGACCGCAGCGCGGGCATTCGGCCGGACGCATGTCTGCGACGGACTTGACGCCGGCACGCCGACGCGCGACTTGTGCACCGCCTCGTGTTTTCTCCACAACACGGGCACCGAGCTCGGGCGTGTTGCAAGCACGCCCAGCTCACCTCTTCCCGCCTCCGGGCCGTGCCTACCGCACAGAGCCCGCCTCCGCTCGCCTCAAGGCTCGCTGCGGCGGGGCGCTCGACCGGCGCCCATCATCGAGCTGGATCTACCTCCGTGCTCTCTGATGGTCTGGCCGGCGGCGACCATCAACCAGTCCGCTCGCCAACTCCTCAAACTCGATCATCCACTGTGCGCGCTAACACTCAGCTGCGTCGACCACCGCGCAACCGATGCAGGTGGGGTTGGAGGTGGAGGAGGCGAACCCCTCCCGCTCGCTCAATTCTGCGGTGTGATGGCAAAAGCCTTCTGTGACCGCGAACTGCGCTGTCAATACCTCGATGCCCCACTGGAGTCGGGCTGTGAGGGGGTACTGAAGCAGAAGTGCCAGGTGGCACTCGATGAGATCGACGCAGGAAGGCGCCAGTACCATCCGTTGCTGGTGCCGGCATGCCTGGCGGCAATCGCTTCAAGAGACTGCCGTGAAGGCCGGAAGATCGCCGGGGTCGGTGGCCTCGTCTTCCCATCTACCGCCTGCGACGCCGTCACCGGAGCCTGCCGGTCCAACTCTGATTGCGCGTCCGGGTACTGTCCTCGCACGCACGGCGCATGCTCGAGCTGCACACCGTTCCAGCCGCTCGGCCAACCTTGCGCGCCGGCGTCCGCCGACGGTCCTCTCCCCTGCGACCCGAGTGCCTTGCGCTGCGCGAACGTCGCGGGCTCCTGCGGCTGCCTCACGCGCTTTCCCCTCGACGGGGGGCCCTGCACCCGTTCCACCGATTGTCTCGGCGGTCGCTCGCCTGGCGCGGGAGTAGGAACCGGGGCTGGAGGCGGTGGCGCGGGAGCTTTCAACTGTGATTCGGCCGGAAGTGGGGCGGGTGCTGGCGGCGGAGGCGGCACAGGCGAGGGCCTGTGGTGCAGAAGCGGCGTTTGCGTGCCTCAGCTCCCGGACGGAGCGCCGTGCCTTGGCCAGTCGACGTCTTCGAGCGAGTGCCAGAGCTCGCTGTGCATCTTCGACTACTCGAGCGGAGCCTCCCGCTGTGGCGTCGTACCGCCCGGGGGACGCTGCTACGCAGCCAGCCCGTGCTTTGACGGTGGCTACTGCAGTGGCATCCTGAATGACGGCACCAACACCCCTGGCAGCTGCATTCCGCGCATCGCCGAAGGCCAGCCCTGCGACGTCTACTCGTCGGGCTACTCGGGGGATCCTTCCTCGCGCGGCGATAGCTGCGTTCTCCCGTCGGTCTGCCGCGATGGGGTCTGCAAGAGAGTCAATGGCACTCAGCTGATTGGCCAGCAGTGCGTCAACTACCCGGAGTGCGCTGGGTCGGGTCAATGCCAGACCAATCCAGCTGGGGGGGAGATGAAGGTCTGTGGACTGAGGCTCGCGGTTGGGGCCGGGTGCCAGTACGACGAAGAGTGCCAGGAGGGAGCCTTCTGCTCGGGCCCGCTGGGCGGATTCGGTTCCTGCAAACAATTTTCGTCGCTGGGTAAGCCGTGTAAGCCCCGGCAGGAAACCGGCGACTATGTGCCGTGCCGCGAGCTGCTTTCCTGCTACCAGCCCACCGGGGCAACAGGCCTCTGCGTGTTGTGGCGCAATCCGGGTGAGGACTGCAGTGGTGGTCTTGACTGCAGCGACGGCGCGAACGGGGAGGGCTCTTGCCTCTATGACCCGGCCGATGGGGGACAGCACTGCGAGGTGCCAGGAGACGCGGGGCACCACGTGACTGAATGCCCCTGAGAAACATCACCATTCGATGTTCTGCGCGCTTCAACGTGTCGGGGAGACAGGATTCGAATCCGCCACGCTCCGTTCCCGATAGCGTTGGCTCAAGGACATTGGGCGAAGCGAACCTCCGTGGATGAGCACCGACGATGACGGATGTGAAAACGTCTCAGGACATCGACGAGCTGCTGCGTGCCGCACGACTGCGTCCAGGATCGACACTGGGTCAGACGCTCGGTCGCCCTGAGGCGATTCCACACGAGAGCGCCAGCCCTGCGCCGTCCGTCGCGACTGCCGACGTCCGCGCCACCGAAGTGGAGCGGGTCGAGTTGGGTGGCGGGGCGTGCGCGCCTGCGCGACCAGAACCGGCTCCGACTCCTGAGCCTCCGCGCTCAGCTTCCACAGAAGCTCCGCCCTCGGAGTTCCGATCACGGGTGGTGTCGAAGACCGTGCTCGTCCTGGCCCACGACGATCGATCGCCCGGATGTGAAATGGCGATCGGGAGAATCGCGAGTTCGGGTGCGGCTCAGCGTGGAGCCCGCACTGAGTGCGGATTCCGACGATGCCGATCACTGGCTCCGCTCCGAGCTCCCCGGACTTTGCCGACGCCGGGC
>JAYUUC010000521.1:0-3805 GCA_043755105.1 Myxococcales bacterium | reverse complement strand
ACGCCACCGCACTCGACGATGAACGTGGGCCCTCCCGCCGGTTTCAGGCTGTCTTCAACACCACCGACACCGGCGAGGTGGTGGTCCGGCAGGAGCCGATCGAAACGAGCTCCTCTTCGCAGGGCAACTTCAATCTCGCGCTCACCGTGTCCCAGCTCCTCTATGACGGTGGACGCTGGTGGAACCAGATCGCCCAGGCGGGGGCCCAGGAAGAGGCGGCCACCGGGCAGGCCGAAGAACAGCGCCTCGCTTCCGAACTCGAGGCGGTGCGACGCTTCTACGAGCTGTACCGGGCCCAGCGCGGGCTCGAGGTGTTCAACGCCACGGTGAAGCAGAGCGAGGAGCAGCTTCGGCGGGCCAACGCGCTCTTCGAGGCCGGTCGAGCCCAGAAGCGTGAGGCCATCTTTGCAGAAGTGAACCTCGGCAACGATCAGATCACCGCCCTCCGGCAGGAACAGAAGGTGGCGGGCGCCCAGGCAGATCTGGCGGTCTGGCTGGCCCTGCCGGGAACCGAGGACCTGGTGGCCACCGCTCCCGCCGAGCTCGACCGAGCGCCGCGAGCGGTGCCTGCGCTCGAGTCGGTGCTGCCCTCGGCGAAATCGCGGCGGCCACTGCTCAGCGCGCTCGCGCACCAGGTGAAGGCCAGTCAGCTGGGGGTCTCGTTGATCAACGCCAGCTACCTTCCCCAGGTCTCCGCTTCCGCCGCATACCTTCGCGACGCGCCCTCTGCGGGTTTCTTCTTCACCGACCCAAGCCGACAGAACGGCTTTCGGGCGATGCTCAACTTTCACTGGGACCTGTTCTCGGGGTTCGGCACCAATGCTCAGCGCCGCTCGGCCGAGTATTCCGTCACCACCGCCGAGCTCAACCTTGCCCAGGCCGGCCGGGAGCTGGAAGCCGACCTTCACCGCTCGCTCGCGACGCTGTCCACCGTCGAGCGCGTGGTGGAGATCGCCACCCGAAATCGGGCTCTCGCAGGGAAGGGATTGGCCCTGGCCAAGGACCGGTTCGAGGCGGGGGCGGGTTCCACCCTGGATGTCCGGGACGCCCAGCTCAAGCTCACCCAGGCCGAGCTTCAATGGGTCGAAAGTCGAATCGACGCCGAGGTCGCCCGTGCGGCGCTCGATCGGATCGTCGGGGGAGTGCAATCCAAATGAGTGGGTGGAAACGGGTCATCGTCGGGGTCTTGGTTCTGGGAGTGGGCGCGATCACCATCAGCGGCCTTAAAGAGAGGCCCGCTCCCGCGACCGACGTCGAGCTCACCTCCAGCCGCAAGGGGCCGATCGCCCGCATCATCGCCGGCGCCGGAAAGGTACAGGCCGCGACCACGGTGAAGATCTCGTCCAACCTCTCGGGCGACCTCACCTCGCTGGCGATCAAGGAAGGGGACCGGGTGGTCAAGGGTCAGGTCCTGGGCAAGATTGATCGCCGCAGGTTCGATGCCGCCGCCCGGCAATCGCTCGCGGCCCAGAACGCCCGTCGAGCCGAGGTTCAGGTCACCCAGGTCGAGGTCAACCGCGCCGCCGCCGAGCTGGCCCGGGTCGACGGCCTGAAGGAAAAGGGGCTCGCCTCCGGGTCCGAGCAGGAGAAGGCACGCGCGGACCGCGATGCCGCCAACGCCCACCTCAATTCAGCCCAGCAGCAGCTGGCCCAGGCAGCCGCCGCCTACGAAGAGGCGCAAAACAGCCTCGAGAAGACCACCCTGGTCTCGCCGATCGACGGCACCGTGATCGAGCTCTCGCGTGAAGTCGGAGAGCGGGTCCGAGGCTCTGATTTCTCCGAAGACGTGGTGATGACCATCGCCGCGCTCGCCGCGATGGAAGTGAAGATCGAGGTCGGTGAGCACGAGGTCGTCTACCTCCGCGCCGGACAGAAAGCCGAGATCCAGGTCGATGCACTCGAGGGTCAGACCTTCGAAGGCACGGTGGTGGAGATCGCTCAGAAGGCGTTGATCAAGCAGCCGGGGACCGAGGCCGAGGTCACCACCTTTCCGATCACCGTGGCCCTGACCCTGCGCCCGCCCGGGGTGATGCCGGGGATGAGCGCGGAAGTCCACGTCGTCGCCGAGACCCGCGAGCAAGCGATGCTGGTGCCGATCCAGGCCGTCACCGTCCGACCGGAGAAGAGCTTGCAGGACAAGCCGGTGGTGGTTGAATCCAACGGAGGGCTGACCGCGAAGAAGCGAACCGAGACGATGGCCAAGGTGGTCTTCGTGGTCGATGCGCAGGGCAAGGCCCACCCCCGTCGGGTTCATACCGGCATCGCTTCGGACGTCGACGTCGAGCTCACCGACGGACTCCAGGAAGGCGAGAAGGTCGTCTCCGGCCCCTACCGGACCCTCGCCAAGGAGCTGAAGGACGGAGACCCGGTGAAGGAGGCCAGCCCCGAAGAGGGCAAGGGTGAGCCTCGAAAGGGCCCGGGCCACGGCTAGCCGATGCTGATCGACCTTCAGGACATCACCCGGGTCTACCAGGTGGGCACCGAACAGGTGCGGGCGCTGCGCGGGGTGAGCTTCACCGTCGCCAAGGGCGAGTGGGTGGCGATCGTCGGTCAGTCCGGCTCGGGAAAAAGCACGATGATGAATGTGCTGGGCTGCCTCGATACGCCCAGCTCGGGCCGCTACCTGCTCAACGGGAAGGACGTCTCCGGCCGCAGCGACGACGAGCTGGCCGGGATCCGCAATCGCGAGATCGGGTTCATCTTTCAGACCTTCCAGCTGCTGCCGCGCGAGACCGCGCTCGCCAACGTCGAGCTGCCCCTGGTGTACCGGGGAATGCGGGCGAAGGAGCGGCGAGAGCGGGCCCTGGCCGCGCTCGCCAAGGTGAAGCTGGAGAACCGCGTTCATCACCGTCCCAACGAGCTATCGGGAGGACAGCGTCAGCGGGTGGCGATCGCCCGTGCGCTCGCCACCGAACCGTCGCTGCTGCTCGCCGATGAGCCCACCGGCAATCTCGACTCCACCACCGGAGAGGAGATTATCGGGCTGTTCGAGGAACTTCACCGGGCCGGCCATACCATTTGCCTGGTGACCCACGAGCCGAGGTTGGCAGCCCGCTGCCCGAGAGCCGTTCGACTCTCCGATGGTCAGATCATCGCCGATGGGCCGGGAAGGGAAGTGGCGCTGGAGAATTTGCGCGATGACCCCCGGCTCGGCGCGGGCGGGCTGAAGTGAGCCTGCGGGTCGACCTCTTCGAAGGGGCGCGGATCGCGCTCTACTCGCTGCGAGCGCACCGGTTGCGGACCGTGCTCACCACGCTGGGCATCGGTATCGGCGTGGCCACGCTGCTGGCCATTCTCGGCATCACCCAGGGCCTGGACAAGTCGTTCGCCAACCAGCTCGCCTCGCTGGGCTCGAGCACCCTCTACGTGTCGAAGATGCCCTGGGTGCAGAAGGGCAACTGGTGGGAGTTTCGAAACCGCAAGGACATCACCCTCGAGCAGCTGGAGGCGATCCGGGCCCAGTCGACGTACCTGGTCGCCAGCTGCCCGATGGCCAACTCGCGCAGCGAGATTTCTTTTCTCGGAGGTCAGCTCGCGGGGGTGGAGATCACGGGCACCACCGAGGACTTCCTCGCTGTTTCGGGTTTCGAGCTCACCTCGGGCCGGTTCCTCACCTCGTCGGACGACGAGAACCGCCGCGAAGTCACCGTGCTCGGAATGGACGTGGTGGATTCGCTCTTTCCCCACTCCAGTCCGCTGGGGGCCTCGGTGAAGATCGACGGTCACCCCTACACCGTGGTGGGGACGCTCTCGCGCAAGGGGAAGATCCTCGACCAGAGCCAGGACCTCACCGCGAAGATTCCGT
>JAYUUC010000520.1:0-3811 GCA_043755105.1 Myxococcales bacterium | reverse complement strand
GGCGCGCACCGTGGTCGCTCCGCCGGAGCAGGGCGGGGGCATTCTCGGCATCGCGCTTCACTTCCTCAAGATCAGCACCGAGCAGACGCTGCAGCTGGGAGATTTGATCCAGCGCTCGATGCTCGGGGTGGGCACCAACGGCCGCGCGTTTCCCCGCATCGCCTGTCTGCTCGATGTCCGCTGCCTCACCCCCACCGAGCGCCAGGGCGTGCTGCGGGACATCGGCGAGGGCGGCGTCGGTTTGCAGGTCGATGCCCCGCTGCCGATCGACAGCCTGGTGACCGTGGAAGTGAGCTTCGACGCGGCGACGATGATGAAGCTGCCCGGTCAGGTGGTTTCCTGCGAGCAGGCGCCGAACAAGGCCGGGGCCTCTCGCCTCGGCGTGAAGTTCATCTCCCTTGCCCCCTCGGTACGCAAGGACCTGCAGACGTTCCTGAAGAAGCTGTGGAAGCGCCACGCCGAAGGGGTGGTGCCGAACAAGCTGGGTTGAGCCGCACTGCATCCACTGGGGGTTGGTAGCTGTGTCAGATCCTGAGGATACGACAGGAGGTCACTTCATCAACGTCGAGGCCATCGCCGGCACTTCGAAGGCGGTGACCGCGACGTTGATCCTGCTCTCGGGGTCGAACGCGATCGGCAAGGTGTACCGGCTCGACCGGGCCTCGATGACCATCGGCCGTTCGCTCGACGCCGACATCTGCCTCGACCACGAGAGCGTCTCCCGCCAGCACGCACGGGTGGTGCAGTCGCCCAACAACGAAGTCCGGCTGATCGACATGGGGTCGAAGCACGGCACCTTCTGCAACGGCATCCGGGTGGACACCGTCAACCTCAAGGAAGGGGACAAGATCCACTTCGGCAACAGCACGGTGGTGAAGTTCACCTACCAGGACAAGCTCGACGAGGCGCTCCAGCGCAACCTCTACGAGTCGGCGACCAAGGACAACCTCACCGGGGTCTACAACCGGAAGTTCTTCAACGAGTCGCTCAACAAGGAATTCGCCTTCTGCCTGCGCCACAACGTGCCGCTCACCTTGCTGATGGTGGATATCGACCACTTCAAGCAGGTCAACGACACCTACGGCCACCCCGCCGGCGACCTGGTGTTGAAGCAGGTGGCGGCCAAGCTGAACGAGACCATTCGCACCGAGGACCTGTTCGCCCGCTACGGCGGCGAGGAATTCGTGGTGCTGCTGCGCGAGTGCACCGAGGAAGGCGCGCTGATCGTCGCCCGCAGGTTGCGGGATCTGATCGAAGCGCTCCCGATCCAGATCAGCCAGAAAGAGCTCAAGGTCACCGTGAGCATCGGCGGAGCAACCTTGAAGGACCGCAGCTACCTCGACCACGAGTCGCTGGTGATGGCCGCCGACCGCTACCTCTACCGGGCCAAGCAGGGCGGCCGGAACCGGGTCGAGTCGCGGGGAATCTCGGGGCCGTAGCGTCTCGGAACGCGGCTTCCGGCCTTAGGAACGACTCCGCACCACTGGTGTGGTTCTTGCTCGACGGCGCCCAATGAAACTTTTACGGGCCGGCAGTGCAATTTTCCTGGCAGTCGCAGTACTTCATTGCGGGTCCGCTCCGTCCGTTCCCCCTCCGGATCCGGTCCCCGAACCTCAGGCCGACGCAGGGGAAGACGCCGGCGTTGACGCAGGGCCCGTGGCCGTGGTCGATGCAGGAAACGGATGCCTTCCCCATCAGCACCCGGGGGAGGACGGCGGCTGCACCTCGACGCTGACCTGGACCGCCGGGCCCTCGCTTCCTGCGGAGGCCGCGAGAGACCACCACGTGACCTTCATCTTCGAGGGCGACGCCGGTGCCTATCTTGGGATCGCCGGGGGCGTGGCCATGGGGACCACCTCGGACAAGCTCTTCAGCGATGTCTATGTCTCGCACCTCGGGGCGGACGGCCAACCCGAGGCCTGGGTACGAAGCGCCAACAGGATGACCGTGCCCATGGGGGGAGCGGGCCTCGCCATCGCCGGTCAGCGCATTTACATGATGGGCGGTATCGCCACGCCTTCCTCGCTCACCAATCAGGTGGTGTCGGCGCCGCTGTTGCCTTCGGGCCAGGTCGGTGTCTGGCGCGAGGAGACGCGATTCCTGGCGCCAGTCCGCTACCACCTGGGGGCCTTCGCGCACGGCGACTTCGTCTATCTGCTCGCCGGTTTCGACGGCCATGGCGTCTTCGGCGATGTGCAGCGCGCGCGCATTGGCCCCAACGGCGTCCTCGGCGCCTGGGAACAGACTACCGCGCTGCCTTCGCCGCGCTCGCACCACGCGGTGGCGATGCAGGGTGATTCGGTCTACGTGGTCGGCGGCTGGGGAATGAGCGGCCCGTTCAAGGAAGTCCTCCGGTCCACCCTTGCCGCCGATGGGACGCTGGGCGCCTGGGTCAAGGTGGCGGACTTGCCCACGGCCCGGCGAACCCACTCGGCCACCTTCGTCGATGACGCGCTCTATGTCTTGAATGGAGAGGACGGGGATGGAAGCCATCTCGGCAACGCGGTCACCGAGGTGCTCCGGGCGCCGTTGCTTCCCGACGGCACGCTGGGAGCTTTCAGCGTGGTCTCCGACCCTAGTCCCTCGCCGCGACGACATACGCATCAGGCACCTGCCTGGAACGGGCGCCTCTACTCGGTCGCCGGTTCGGATGCGGCGGAGGTCCCGCGCAGCGCGTGCTCGGTGGCAGAGCTGCACTGACCTGACGGCCGGCCGCTCTCTACTGACAGTAGCTGGCGACGCAGCTGAGCGAACCGGGGCAAGGCCTCAGCGGGTCGCAGGGAATCGTCTGGCAATAGCCTGACGAACAGATGCTGGGGGCGACGCACTGCGAGTTGGCCGTACAGGGCAGCTCACAATGGCTGGCGACGCAGATCTCGCCCGTTCCACAGACATCGCCGCATTGACCGCAATTGGCGGTGTCCGTCTCCAGATCGACACAGACAGCGGAACATCGGGTTTGCGTGCCCGGGCAAGCGGGAGGACGGCATGCCCCGCTTCCGTCGCACACTTCACTCACAGGACACTGCAAGTCCGAGGTACACGGGGTGTAGCAGCGACCCAGTGAGCAGTCCTGGCAGATGCCGGAGTTGCAGGTCCTGCCCGTGCCGCAATGGGCGTTGGACTTACAGGCCTGGCAGGAACCGCCGACGCAGCCCTTCGCCTGGGTGCATGCAGCGGCGCTCGCGCATGTGGCCTGTGTGGGAGTGCTGCAAACGCCCACATTGCAAAGCTGAGTCGAACTGCAGGTGGCTGCGCACGTTCCACAGTTTTGATTGTCGCTATGTAGATCGACACATACCGCCCCGCATCGGGACTTGCCGGCCGCGCAGGTGTCGACGCAGTTGCCATTCAGGCATTCGAGGGTGGCACTTCCGCACTGGCTCGTCGCGGTACAGGCCTGACAGTTGGAGGACACGCAGACCTGGCCCAGGGCACATTCCGTGTTGGAACTGCAGGGTTGGACCGGAGCGGCGCAACTTCCACTGGTACAGACCTCGTTGATCGGGCACTGAGCATCCGATGTGCAGGCGGTCAACGCCCCGGGCTGATACCCCGAAAAGCCGTTCACCTTGAACTTGATCCGCTTTGCAGCTTCGTCAAGCCCGCTTCCAGAGACATTCCTGGCATCAGCTCGCTCGGCAAGGACGCCCGGCCGCTGATTCCAATGCTCGCTTCGAGGCTGTTGCCGCCCGCGGCGTGAACAGGTTCCTCGGGTCGAGGTTCGACGGCGGCACGCGGCGTCACCAGCGGCTCGAGGGTTTGATCGGGCGACTGCCAGGCGATCTCGGCCAAGCGGCGCTCGACCATC
>JAYUUC010000519.1:0-11019 GCA_043755105.1 Myxococcales bacterium | reverse complement strand
AAGGGCGCCGGGAAGATGCCCGCGCAGGCCGGGAGTCGCTCGACGGGCGCAAGACTGGCAGCTCCTCTGCGGGCATCCACCGCCCTGTTGTCGAGAAGGAACAGGGAAGCGGGGGCCAGAGCGGCCAGTCGGGCGGCAAGGGTTCGCAGGATTCCAAGGGAGGGGCCGAGCCGGGCTTCCGCTTGAATCCAGCGCTGATGGCCCCGGTTCCGGTCGCGCGGGCGAAGGAGAATCAGGGGTCGGCGCGGCTGCGGGCGATCGCCAGTGAAATTGCGCAGAAGATCGTCGAGCGGGTCCGGGTGGGCACCAACGCACTGGGGAAGGTGGAGTTCCAGATCGACCTCCGCAGCGACGTGCTCTCGGGGCTGTCGCTGAAGATCTCTGCCTCGGGGGGCAAGATCCGGGCGGTGTTCTCGGGCAAAAATCGTGAGGTACTAAAGCAGCTTCGGGAGCAGCAGGGCGAGCTCGAGGCTATGCTCACCAAACGAGGCCTTACGCTCGAGCACTTCCAGATCGAGGAGCAAGATTGAGTTCTTCGTCGACGTCGAATCATCCCTCGGGCGAGCGGACGATGATGGTCACCGCGCCGACCTTCCACCGCTCTGGCAAGGCCTGGCGCGACTTCCGGTTCGAAGGTCTAGAGAAAGTGTCGCGGGCGCAGACGCTGCTCTTTCCTCGCCTGGAATGGCTGCTCCCGGGGCTGGACACGCCAGGCAAGGTGACCGCGGATCTGCGCGCGCGCCTGAAGCAGCTTTTCGATGAAGAGGTGCAGCTCTCGCTCGACTCCGTCCACGTGGTGTCCACGCGTTCGCTTCGCAAGTATCTCGTGGACCCGACGATGATCTCGGTGCTGGCGCCGTTTCCGCACAAGTCTCGGGCCCTGCTCGAGGTCGGGCTGGGGCTGGCCCACGCGGCGATCGACGTGCTCCTGGGCGGAGCGGGGGAGACGGTTGCCCTTCGCCCTCTCACCGAGATCGAAGAAGGGGTGATGGGCTACGTGCTCCTCGAGGGGCTGAAGTCGCTCGCTCCCCATCTCACCCAGGGTTTGCCGCGGCTGAAGCTGGAAGGCATTTGCCGGGGAGCGGACGACGCCCTCGCGCTGCTCGCCGCAGAGTCTCAGGTGGCAGTGGTCGAGCTGCAATGCACGCTCGGCGCCCACTCCGGCCACTTGCGGCTGTTCGTGCCTGCGTCGGTGCTGGCCAGCGTGCAACCGGTGCTCGAAGGCGCCGCCCGACGGGCCGAGCGGGTGAAGCGGCTGTCCTCGCATTTGAGCCGCCTGTCCTCGGTGCGCACCGCGATGCGGGTGGAGATTGGTCGCGCCGAGATCTCCAGCACCGACCTGGCGAGCTTGCGCGATCGCGACGTGCTCCTGGTGGAACAGCTGTGGGCGCGGCCTGACCGGGGAGAAGGGGGAACGGCTCAGCTTCGGCTCGGTCTGGGGCGCTTTGGCCATGTCGCCGCTGCTCTGGTGCTTGACGGGGGCAGCTACAAAGCGAAAATCACGGGTTTCTCACTGGACGAAGGCGCCTGGCACGACCAGGGTCCGTTTCAAACCGGCGTCCCTCAGGCGGGCGGCGCCGCAGTCAGTGAAGCAGTCGAAGCCGCCAATGCGGGTCCGGGGTCGAGCCCTGGCGAAAGGGAGCACGTGGAAGAGAGCAGCACGACCCGAAAAGAAGGCACCGAGCTGCTCAACGACATTCCGCTGCAGATCGCGGTCGAGCTCGCGCGGCTGTCGGTCACCGCGGAAGAAGTCGCCAACCTTAAGGTGGGCCAAGTGCTCGAGCTCAACCGGGTCCCGGGCGAGCCGGTCGAGCTGTCTGTCCACGGCAAGGTGGTGGCTCGCGGCGAGCTGGTCGAGGTCGAAGGACATCTCGGCGTCCGCGTCACCACGCTCGCTGACTGAACGGCGATGGAAGGCAGAGGGCTTCCCCCACCGACGCCAGCCGAGCGGGCCCGTACACCCCGAGAGGCCCCGTTCACCCGTCCGACCGGGCGCGCCGGCCAAGCATCGATGTGAGGGGTCCCGGTAAATGGCGATGAGGGCCACATTGCACTACCGTTCGCTCGTGCGGTTCTACCGTTTGCCCAGCGTTACCGTTGCGGTCTGTACTCTGGGCCTGCTGGCGGGCCCGGTGTGCTGGGCCGAAGGGCAGGGTGCACCTGGAACGGTCGCCCCTGCGAAGGAATCCTCGGCGCCGCTCGCGCCGAGGGGAATGACCGATGTCCCCGGGGAGCCCGCGACGGCTACCCTCGAGAAGCGGGCGGAAGGCAGACCCTCCTCGGCGACGGGAAGCGCGGCGAGTCCTTCGACCGGTCCTACCGACAGCGCCGAGAGTACCGACCTCGGCCTGGGGTGGGTGCTGTTTCGTACCCTGGTGGTGTTGGGCATCGTCCTCGCCACCGTCTACCTGGTGCTCAACTTCGGCCTTCGTCGGCTGATGGGGTTGCCGTCCCCTGCGCGAAGCAAGCACGCGTTGCTGACGGTGATTGAACGGATGCCGCTGGACCCGAAGCGGTCGCTGTTCGTGGTCAAGGCGGCGGGCGAGTACCTGCTGCTCGGCGCGGGTGAAGGCTCGGTGACGGTGCTCTCCAAGCTCGACCCGGCCGAGGTGGAACGGGTGCAGAGCCAGCCGGTGGCGCCCGCCTTCGCTGTCAGTCCCTTTCTGCAGAAGTTGCTCACCCGGCGGGGCGGCCCTCCGCCTCCCTCGGCTTGAGGAGTTCTTTGCCCGTGTCCGTGCCTGAACCCCGTTCCCGCCTGGCCTCCCTCGAACGCGCGGCGCCCGCCTTGTTCGGTCTGGTGCTGGCGTTGACCCCGCTGTGGGCGCTGGCGGCCCAGCCGAAGAAGCAAGTGGCGGCAGCGGCGGTCGGGGTGGCCCAGGACACCTTCGGGAACAACTCGTTCGCGTCCCGGCCGCTGGTGTTGATCATCGCTCTCGCCGCGCTCGGGCTGGTTCCGTTCGTGCTGATGATGGTGACCAGCTTCGTGAAGATCTCGGTGGTGCTCTCGATTGTCCGCTCGGCGATGGGGACCCAGCAGATTCCACCCACCCAGGTGATCACCGGGCTGGCGATCATCCTCACCGTCTACATCATGGCCCCGGTGGGCCAGGAAATGTATCGGGCCGCCGGAGTGGACGGGCTCAG
The DNA here is from genome assembly GCA_043755105.1 of Myxococcales bacterium. Classification (GTDB taxonomy): domain Bacteria; phylum Myxococcota; class Myxococcia; order Myxococcales; family Myxococcaceae; genus JAYUUC01. Next base: position 7,875 of record JAYUUC010000519.1, on the reverse strand, counting down.
CTCGAGCGACGGGGTGATGTCGTCGAAGACGGTGGAGCAGCTCTTCGAGGCGGGCAAGCGGGCGAAGGAACCGCTGCGCGAATTCCTACTCAAGAAGGTCACCACCAAGGACCGGGCGCTGTTCTTCAACCTCGCGCTGAAGATGCGCAAGGTGGAGGACCGCGAAGGGCTCACCGATCGCGACTTCCTGGTGATCGTGCCCGCCTTCGTGGTCTCGGAGCTGAAAGAGGCCTTCCAGATCGGCTTCCTGCTCTTCGTGCCGTTCATCGTCATCGACATGGTGGTGGCCAACATCCTCCTCGCGCTGGGCATGCACATGCTCTCGCCGACCACCATCTCGATGCCCTTCAAGCTGCTGCTGTTCGTGCTCGTCGACGGCTGGTACCTGATCGCCAAGGGCCTGGTCGTGGGCTACCTGTGAGGAAGGCCGCCCGATGAACCAACTGACCTTCATCACCCAGGAAGCGCTGTTCATGGTGCTGATCGCCTCGGCGCCGCCGGTGCTGATGAGCCTGGTCGTCGGCTTCATCATCTCGGTGTTCCAGGCCACCACCCAGATCCAGGAGCAGACGCTCTCGTTCGCTCCGAAAGTCCTGGTGGTCTTCGGCGTGCTGGCGCTCTCGGGCGCGTGGATCGGCAGCCAGCTGCTGCGGTTCACCTTCCACATCTTCGACCGGTTCCCCTACCTGATCAATCGATGAACCTCAGCCACCTCATCTCCCAGCTGACCACCGAGCTGGGAATGAAGACCGAGTTCACGGTGCTGCTGTTGACGATGGCGCTGCTGCTCTCGCGGCTGTTGCCGGTGGTGATTCTTTCGCCCTTTCTCGGCGGCGAAGTGGTGCCCACCGAGGTGAAGCTGGGCATCGGGCTCACCCTCGGGGTGGTGCTCTTTCCGTCGCTCGGCGAGCAGATGACTAGGGTGCCGACCTCGGCGCTGCCCTATCTCGCTCTGCTGCTGAAGGAGCTGTTCGTCGGGCTCTGTCTCTCGTTCATCGTCAGCCTGGTGTTCGAAGCGGCGCAAGTGGCAGGCACGCTGATCGACACCATGGCCGGCACCACGATGGCGCAGGTGATGGTTCCCCAGATTCAACAGCAGGTGTCGCTGTTCGCCTCGCTCAAGCTGCAGCTCTCGGTGGTGCTGTTCCTCACCCTCAATGGGCACCACCGGGTGATCCTGGCCTTCTCCGACAGCCTCTCGGCGATTCCGCTCGACCGCTTCCCCGCATTCCATGCCGGCATCTGGCCGTTCTTCGACCTGATCATCCACACCTTCGCCGACCTGCTCGGGGTGGCGCTCTCGCTCGCGGCACCGGTGTTCCTCGCCGCGTTCCTCACCGACCTGGCCCTGGGTATGATCAACCGGGTCGCACCGCAGGTGCAGGTGTTCTTCATCTCGATGCAGATCAAACCGATGGTTACCGCCCTGATGATGCTGGTCTCGGTGCACGTGATTCTGCAGCGGCTGACACTCGAATTCGGGCGCCTCTTCGAGCGGCTATCCGACGCGATCCGGCTGCTCTCCTAGCCAGGGGACTCAAAGAACCATGGGCGACGAGAGCGGGGAGAAAACAGAAGAACCATCGTCGAAGAAGATCGACGACAGCCGCAAGAAGGGCCAGGTCTGGAAGAGCAAGGACCTCACCGGGGTGGCGGTGTTCCTCACCGGCATGGGCGTGGTGAAGGTGATGTGGCCCCTGGTCCAGTCGGAGCTGAAGGCGCTGTTCGATTTTTCGTTCGAACGACTCGCCCACCCGGTGGACCTGGAGAACGCCACCTACCAGCTGATGTTCCGGGCGATCGGCAGCATCTTGCTGCTGTCGATGCCGGTGGCGCTGGCCGGGGCGCTGGTCGGAGGCCTGTCCGACTTCCTCCAGGTCGGGCCACTGCTCAGCCCCGAAGCGGTGATGCCGAAGCTCGACAAGCTGAACCCGATTGCCGGCCTGAAGAACATGTTCGGGAAGAAGCAGGTGGTCGAGCTGCTGAAGTCGATGATCAAGATTTCGATCACCGCCTACGTCGTCTATGGCGTGGTGTTGAACGCGCTCCCGATGGTGGTGGGCACCATTCGCGCCGACGTGCCGATGACCCTCACCGTGCTCGGCGAGCTGGTCTACCGGGTGTCGGTCCGGGTGGGCATCGTCTTTCTCGGCTTTGCCGTCTTCGATGTCTGGTTCCAGCACCGGTCCTACATGAAGGACCTGATGATGACGAAGGAAGAGGTGAAGCGGGAGTACAAGGAAAGCGAAGGCGACCCCCACCACAAGGCGAAGCGAAAGGAACTCCACCAGGAGATCCTCGAAGGCGCCCAGATGGAAGCCGTGAAGGACGCTTCGGTGGTGGTGACCAACCCGGACCACGTCGCGGTGGCGCTGAAGTACGACCGCGACAGCGACCAGGCCCCGAAGGTCATCTGCAAGGGGCTCGATTCGAAGGCCGAGAAGATCAAGGCGATCGCCCGCTCGGCCAACGTGGTGATGATGCGCAACGTGCCTCTCGCCCACGCGCTCTACCGGGTGGAGATCGGCCAGGACATTCCCGAGGAGCTGTACGACGCGGTTGCCGAGGCGCTCAACTTCGTCTACGGGTTGAAGGCGCCCCCCGCTTGAGCGTTAGGATGTAGGGGTGGAACCGGACGACACCGAGATCGCGATCGCGCTCAAGTACGACAAGGACAAGGACGACTCGCCGCGCGTGGTCTCGAAGGGGATGCGGTTCAAGGCGCAGAAGATCCTCGCGATCGCCCGGCAGCATGGTGTGCCGATCATGAAGAACGTTCCCCTCGCCAATGCCCTTTACCGGGTCGAGGTGGGACAGGAAATTCCAGAAGAGCTCTACGATGCCGTGGCCGAGGTGCTCAACTTCGTCTACGCGCTTAAGGCGGATGAGCGGAAGCGCTGACGGGAAGGAACGATTCGATGGCGAAGATCAACAACCCTCCTCCACAAACGCCTCTCTGGCCCTGGGGTTCGCCGCGGGCGCTGCGCGACCGGCTGGTCGACCCCAGCCAGCTCGACCGGAAGAAGAAGGCTGGCAAAAAGGGGGACGCCAAGAACCCGGCACTCGCTTCGTTCGAGCTGCTCGACTTCATCGGCCCGGCGCACTCCGCCGAGGAGCTGCGGTTGCCCCTGCCGCCCCGTCCGAACGGGCACGACGCCGACCTGGCGGGCTTCTCGGACCGTTCCAATCTGCAGGCCACCGCGGAGCGTTCCGACCCTGAACTGCATCAGGCCCTCGAGCGCGGCCTTGCGAAGGTCACCGCCGCTCCCGAACGGCTGCAGCGGCTGAAGGCATTGCTGAGCCGGGAAGCCGAGATGCTGACCCTGGTGGCACAGCTGTCGGGGGAGATCGGCGAGATCCAGCGAAAGATGCGCGAAGAGCAGAAGGAACGGGGGTTCTAGATGACGCCCCCGGTGGAACCGACACAGGCAGTGCTTCAGCGCTGGGCCGATGGCAAGGCGACCCTTCAAGAGGTGCGCGGCTACAGCGACGAGGAGCTCTACTCGATCGCCCGCACCGCCTACTTCTTCTACTACCAGGGGCGAATCTCCGAGGCGCGGACCCTGTTCCAGGGCCTCTACGCCGTCAATCCGCTCGACAGCTACTTCGCCAAGGCGCTGGGGGTGGTGGAGATGGCCGCCGGAAATGGACCCGGGGCGCTCGCCGCCTACGACACGGCGATCAAGCTTGCGGGGGATGATGCCAGCGCCTATCTGGGCCGTGCCGAGGTGCGAAACGCCCTCGGTCAGCGGGCTCCGGCGCTCGAAGATCTACGACGCGCCGCGCAATTAATCGGTCCCGACGACCCGCTAAAGGCCAAGATCACGGCACTTTTGGCGGCAAGTTCGGGTCGATAGTCGATCGGCCGCAACTGTGTGCGACATGCCCCGATAACATTTATAGGTACTCTCTTTGGGGGCTGTCCCCCCGCTTCTGGAGGTTGCACATGGGAATCGTCGGATCAGCTGTTCAGGGTTTCAAGGCACTTCCTAAGCTGGGGAAATTCCTCGTTGGCAGCGGTGCCGCGGTGGCGGGCTATCAGGTGCTCAAGTCGGTCGTTGGTGGCGTCAACCAGCAGCTGAACAACCGGCTGCCGATCGGAAACAAGGACCCCAATGTCGGAGGCATTCTCAACGGTCCTCTGACCGCCCTGCGCGATGTCAGTGGAAACGTCAATCTCGCCGTGAGCAACCCGCTGGGAACTGCCATGGGTCTTCGCAGCATCAATGGCACCGTGGTCAATGCGGCTGACCAGGACCTCAAGTACAAGACGATGCTTCGCCAGAGCGAGTTGATCAAAGCCAATATTTATGGCGGGACTGTGAACCAGGGCGAGTTCGATCCGAACCTGCTCAATCTCAAGGCGCACTTCACCAAGGCCCAGCAGGGGTTCATCGATGCCGAAAAGGATCCGGAGAAGAGGAACCTGTTGATCGCTCAGATCACGATGCAGAACGAGGCCGAGTTGAGCAAGATGATCAGCAATCTGCTACAGATGATGCACGAAGCGGCGATGGGTATCATCCAGAACATCCGCGCCTAGACGTGGACAGTGGCAGTGACACACGATAAAAAAGGGTGCTCGGCCTGCGCGGCGAGCACCCTTTCCATTTAGCTGGGGATATCTCGAGATGCCGCCCAAGGAAGCAAAACCGGCAGTCCCTTCGAGCGCGAAAGAGTCCGCGGTCAGTCCTAATTGGGAGCAAGACGTCTACACCCCTGAGCGGATTGAACGGTGGCTCAAGGGTGAAATAACCCTTCAAGAGCTGAGTGTCGTCACGGGCCCCGAGATGCTCGAGATGGCGGTGATCGGTTTCTCGATGTACGAGCAGGGAAAGTATCCCGAGGCCGAAGTAATCTTCAGGGGGTTGGCTTCCCTCAACTCCAAGGAGAGTTACTACCGAACTGCCCTCGGAGCGGTCTTCCTCGCCCAAGACGACCTTCCCAGTGCCGAAGCATGTTTCGACGAAGCGATCGGGATGAACACGAAGGACATGGCGTCCTTCGTCAACCGCGGTGAGGTCTATCTCCGCCAGGGAAAGATCCTGGAGGCTGCCCAGGACTTCAAGAGTGCGGTTGACCTCGATCCCGAGAACAAGGACCCGATGAGTCAGCGTGCGCGCGCCCTCGCGGCCGCGGCTCTCGAGTCGATCGATGCCGCTGCAGTGGACGACGGTGGCGAGAAGTCGCAGAAGTCGTCCACCAAGCCAACCGAACCGATGGTCGGCTCGGGTAAGCCGTCCTCAGCTCCGAAGAAGAAGTAGCGCGGCGAGCACCCCCGGAAATGGCAGAGGACGTTCGAGGGACCGGGCCGAAGCCGCCTGCCCGGGTAGAGGTGCTTTTCTTCCCGAAGCCGGCGCGGCGCGTTTCGCCGCAAGACGATTCCCTCGGCTCGGATGGCAGCACCAGCCAAACAGTCACCGAGTACCACCCGCGCGCGCTCGAGGAGACCCCGGCGACGCCCGAGCCGCCTTCTGCCCGGAAAGCCACTCCGAAGCCGGCGCCGGCCTCTCGGAAGAAGGGTACTGGCGAGACGAAGAAGGTCACCTCGGGCTCGGGGAAAAGCAAGGAGCGACGCCGGAAGGGCAAGCGCAAGTCCGGCTCGGGAGAGCCGATCACCGACCCCACGGTCGAGCTGCCCGCCGACGCCCCGGACCCTGCCGCCGCACGGGCGTCTGCCCAGCAGGTGGCGCGGCTGTCGTTGTTCGGCCACCAGCTGTTCGAGCGGGGGAGCTACGACGAGGCCCGGGTGGTGTTCGAGGGTCTGGTGGGGATGAACGTCCAGGAGGCGTTTCCCCACACCATGCTGGGCACGGTGTACCTGGCGATGGGGCGCCCGGAGGAAGCCTTCGCTCTCTTCGAGGCGGCGCTGCAACTCGACCGCAACGACCTCGCGGCGCTGGTCTACCGGGGTGAGATTCAGCTGTGGCGGGGAAAGTTGAAGGTGGCGTTGATGGACCTCAACCGGGCGATGGAGCTGGGGCTGAGCGACGACCCCTTCGTGCTGCGGGCCCGGCAGCTGGCGCGGCTGGCGCTGGAAAAAGCGAAGCAACAGCAGCCGTAGCCAAAATCGTGCTCGGGCGGGGCGATGCTAGGATGAGCGCAGATGGCCTCTTCGAACACTTTCATCAACAAGTACTCCGACATCCTTCTCGCGATCGTGGTGGTGGCGATCGTGGGGATGATGATCGTCCCGCTGCCCACTCCGCTGCTGGACGTGTTGTTGACGTTCAACATCAGCATCGCGGTGCTGGTGCTGTTGATCTCGCTCTACGTGCCCCAGGCGCTGCGGCTGTCGGTGTTTCCGACGCTGCTGTTGATCACCACGATGTACCGGCTGGCGCTCACCATCTCGACCACCCGGTTGATTCTGCTCACCGGCGACCCCGGCGCGGTGGTGAAGGCATTCGGTAACTTCGTCGTCCAGGGCAACTTCGTGGTCGGCGCGGTGATCTTCATCATCTTGGTGGTGGTGAACTTCATCGTCATCGCCAAGGGCTCGGAGCGGGTCGCCGAGGTCGCGGCCCGGTTCACCCTCGACGCGATGCCCGGCAAGCAGATGTCGATCGACGCCGACATGCGGTCGGGCGCGATGGACATGGAGGAAGGGAAGCGGAAGCGTCGCGACCTCGAGCGCGAGAGCTCGCTGTTCGGCTCGATGGACGGCGCGATGAAGTTCGTCAAGGGCGACGCCATCGCCGGCATCATCATCACCGTGGTGAACATCGTCGGCGGCTTGATCATCGGCGTGATGCAGAAGGGCCTGCCGATCGCCGACGCGGCGAAGAAGTACACCTTGCTCACCATCGGCGACGGCCTGGTGGGCATGATCCCGGCGATTCTGATCTCCACCGCGGCGGGCATCATCGTCACCCGCGTCGGCGGCGAGGAAGAGGGCTCGCACCTCGGCAAGGACTTCGCCCAACAGCTGACCGCCTACCCCAAGGCAATCGCGATCGCCGGAGCGATGCTGGTGGTTCTCGGACTGATTCCCGGACTTCCCACCGTGCCGTTCATGATGCTCGGGCTCGGCGCCGGCTCGGGGGCCTACTTCATGCTGCAGAAGCAGCGCCGGGTCGAGAGTGGCGAGCTGGACGAGAACGGGGAGGCGACCGGAGCAGACCCGGCGGCCCCGATGTCGATGGAGCCGCGGGCGAAGGAGAATCTCAACCCCGACTCCGAGCTGTTCATCCCGGTGGTGACCCCGATCGTCCTCGAAGTCTCGGACGCACTGGTGCCCTACGTCGACTCCCGCCAGGACAACGGCCGCTTCCTCTATGAGCTGATTCCGTTCATGCGAGACGGGCTCTTCGTCGAGCTCGGGGTGCGTTATCCCGGCGTTCGAGCGCGCGGCAGTCCGGCGCTGGCGCCGGGCTCGTACCAGATTCAGATCAACGAGGTCCCGGTGGTCACCGGGCAGGCGACGCTCGGCCACATTCTCGTCAACGATACGGTCGACCGGTTGAAGCTGATGAACGTCGAGGGCTTCGAAGCGGTCAACCCTGCCACCCGCCAGCCGGGAGCCTGGGTCCTCGAGCAGCACAAGGAGACGCTCGAAGCAGCCGGCCTGACCACCTGGGACGTGCCCGGCTACATCATTCTGCACATCGCCGCCGTGCTTCGCCGAAATGCGCGGGAGTTCCTCGGCGTGCAGGAAACCCAGTCGATGCTCGACCAGCTCGACAAGGCGTTCCCGGCGATGGTGAAGGAAGTGATTCCCAAGGTGGTCAGCGTCCTCAAGCTGACCGACATTCTCGGGCGGCTGGTGGAAGAGGAGATCTCGGTCCGGGACCTGCGCGGAATCCTCCAGTCGCTGGCGGAATACGGCCAGGTGGAAGCGGACAACGTGATGCTCACCGAGCACGTGCGGGCGTC
>JAYUUC010000518.1:0-3812 GCA_043755105.1 Myxococcales bacterium | reverse complement strand
TCCTCCGCCAGGCACCGAACGACGTTGCTGCCCAGCCCTTCGGCAACATGGAACGTCGTCATCTGCCCGTCCTTGTAGCGGCTGAGGCCTCCCTGGGTACCGAGCCAGACCGCTCCCTCCCGGTCTTCCAAAAGCGCGTTGACCCCGTCGTCCCCGAGACCGTCCTTTCGAGTCAGCCCGGTGGGAGCACCCTTTCCGAGTTTGATCGCACCGAGGGTCTGGGTCGCGAGCCAGAGGTCTCCCTGTCGGGTTTCGAGAAACGCATTGACCGCTGCCGAAGGCACGCCGTCTTCGGAACCGAGCACAGTCCAGTGGTCACCGGCAGAGCGGACGACACCCACCCCTTCCACCGAGGCCCAGATCCGATGCTGCCGGTCTTCGTACAGGGCATTGATGGCCTTGCCCGCGAAAGGTCCTTGCACTTTCTCCCAGAGCCCCGCCCTGAGTCGATAAAGTCCTCCGTTGAGGGTACCCACCCACAGGGTTCCGTCGTGGTCCGCCAGCAATCGACTGATGATGTTTCGCTCGAAGGGAGTGTTTTGGGTGGTGTAGACGACCATCCGGACGCCATCGAAACGCACCAGCCCTTCATCGGTCGCAAACCAGACATAGCTGTCAGGGGTCTGGGCGATCGAGTAGACGGCAAGCTCGGGCAGCCCCTGGTCATGGGCAAAGACGCGGTGAACATATTGAGTCAGCGCTCGATCCCTGGCGAGCGCATGGCCGGCCAGAGGGGTGAGCAACAGCGCCAAGGCCAAGGTGCGGAAAAGAACGGGGAAGGTCATGGACAGCCGGGATGCTAGTCCGGGGCAGGGTCCTGCGAAACTCCCCTTCAGGGGCCCACAACCTTTAATCGGCGGTGGCGAAGAACGACAGCGCGCTGAGGTAGTCGCTGACCATGGCCGTGGCGGTTTCTCGAGAAAAGAGATCGAGGTTGTATTCGAGGTACCCGAATGGGGCAGTTCCCTTTTTCGAGCGTGCCAAGCGGAGGCAGAGCTCCGAAGGAGCCACCCCGCAATCGAGAGGAAGGCGCTCGACCGAAATGCCGCCGAGGTCGATGTCCTCCCACCACATGTCATCCGCCGAGAACATCACCTGAAAGAGGGGACTCCGTGAGGCGTCAGGCCTCAACTTCAGTGCACGGACGATGTCCGAGAGCGGAACCGCTGCGTGCAGGTGGGCCTGCAGCACAGTCTGATACACGCGGCCGAGCTGCTCGCCCGCGGTACCTACTGGAGATCGAAAACGCAACGGCAGGGTGTTGACGAACATTCCCACCACGGACGAAACCGCCGGCGCATCACGGTTGGCGAACGGAACGCCAATCACCAGGTCCGAGGCGGCCGACCGCAGAGAGATCATTCTCCACAGCGCCGCGAGGTAGGGGACGAACGGAGTCGAGGAACGCACTCTCGCCGCCTTCGTCAAGGCTTCAGCCAGCGGAGGGGGGATGTCGAATTCGACCCGTGCCCCCCGCGCTCCAAGCGTCTTGGGTCGCGGCTGATCGGTTTGCAGGGAGTGCCCAGCCGGGACTCCCGCGAGCGCCTTCTTCCAGAATTCGAGGGACGCACCCCGGGTGGACGCAGCAGGGGCTGAATCCTGGGCGGCGTGAGCGAGAAATCCCGTTGTGGAGGGAAGCGACGGTACCTGACCCGCTCTGCGCGCGCGGTATGCCTCACCGAGCTCCGGCGCGAGAATCTGAAGTGACCAGCCGTCGACGACCAAATGGTGAAGGATCAGCAGCAACGTGTGGTCGTCGGGACCGTGGTGAAAGAGCAACGAGCGAAGCAGTGGGCCCTGCGCAAGGTCGAAGCCTCGCGAAACCTCCGACCGCGCAATTTCCTCCACCTGGGCGCGTGCCGATGAGCCTTCCTGCTTGTCGACGTCCCGCCAGGGAACCTCGGGAAGAAGGTTGGCGCGCTGCCAGGGGGCACCCTTGCGGGTGACGATGCTCACCCGGAGCGCATCGTGGGCTGCCATGCAGTCGTTCAAAGCGTGGCGAAGCGCACTCGCTTCCAGCGGCCCGCGCAACCGCAGGGCAATCGGAATCAGGTAGGCGCGGTTACTCTTGTCGAGCTGCTCTGCGAACCAGAGGCGAGTCTGGTTGACGGTCAGCGGAACCTCGGCGTTGAGGGGCAAGGGGAGGCGCGTGGGGACGCTGACCGCAGCCGAGACCTGGGTGGCTCCGAGCCGCTGAGCCAGCCCTTCGATGGTGACGGCGTGGAAGATGTCTTCGAGCGAGAGCCGAACGCCCCAGCGCTGATGAATTTGTGCTGATAGCCTCATCATCGAAAGCGAGTCGGCACCCAGGGACAGCAGCGACTCGCGAACGCCCAGTTGCTCCAGCTTCAGCAGCGTTCGGCAGAGTGCTACCAGCCCCTGTTCGTTCTCGGAGCGGGGCAGCAAAACGTCGCGCTCCGAACTCGAGCGCAGGGGCGGAAGCTGACCCCGGTCAACCTTGCCATTGGGGGTGAGCGGAAGGGCTTCGAGTGTCGCGATCGCTCGAGGCACCATGAACTCTGGAAGGCGTTCATGAAGGAAGCTCAGCAGCGCCTCTTGATCGACAGCGCCTCCGCTCCTTGCCACCAGGTAGAGCGCGAGCGTGCGACCTTCCCAAAGCTTGCAGGCCGCCTGCGCTACCCCGGGGTACCCCGTGGCAACGGCTTCGATCTCGCCCAGCTCGAGGCGTTGACCGTGAAGCTTCACCTGCCCATCGGCGCGTCCCAGGTAGAGGAAGCTCCCATCGGGCTGTTGCCGAACCCGATCTCCGGTGCGATAGACGCGGCCTCCTTTCTTGAACGGGTCATCGAGGAATCGCTCCTCGCTCAGCTTTGGGCGGTTCCAGTAACCCTGGCCGACGCCTGCCCCCCCGATCCAGAGTTCCCCCTCGATGCCGGGCGGAACCAGTCGGGAATCCCCGTCCACGACGTAGCCCCTCGCATTGGAAATGGGTCGCCCGATCGGGACTTGCGAACCGTTGTCTAGGTGGGACCGAAAGAGGTGAAAGGTGGCGTCGATGGTGGTCTCGGTGGGGCCGTAGAGGTTGACCAGCTCCGCTGAGTTCGATTCGCTGAAGCGCCGACTGACCTGAGTCCCGAGCGCTTCGCCTCCGCAGAACACCCGTTTGAGGCCCGTGTAGTTACGGAAGCCGGGTTGCTCGAGCAGCAGTTCGAGGAGAGACGGAACCAGCTGGAGCACCGTGACCTGGAAATGGTTGAGGGCCGCGACCAGCCCGATCGGATCTCGATGGGCCTCAGGAGGGGCCAGTGCCAGCCGGGCCCCTTCCAGCAGGGGAGCCCAGAATTCCCATACCGAGGCATCAAATCCAACCGGTGTCTTTTGAAGGACCACATCGGTGGGCGAAAGAGGGAAGCGTTCCTGCATCCACAGCATGTGATTGCAAATCGCCCGGTGGGAAATCATCGCGCCCTTGGGCCGGCCCGTGGAACCCGAGGTGTAGAGCACGTACGCCGTGTTTTCCGGCCCGATCGGCGCCGCCAGGGCAGGGGGCGTGGACGAAAGCGGAAGCGGCCCGTCGCCGAGGACCCACACAGGACAGGTTGGCGTCGCCTCTGCGGAGAGAGCGCCAACCCCGGTCAGCACCACCGAAGGCTGGGCATCTTCGAGAATGTCAGCGACCCGTCTCGCGGGATAAGCGAGGTCGATGGGCACGTAGGCAGCGCCTGCCTTGAGCACGCCGAGAAGCGCTGCGGGCAAGGCGAGACTTCGTGCAAGGTAGACCGCGACCCTCGAGCCCGGGCCCACGCCGAGGGTCTGAAGGTTCGCCGCGATCGCGTTGGCAGAATGGTCCA
>JAYUUC010000517.1:0-3817 GCA_043755105.1 Myxococcales bacterium | reverse complement strand
ACTGGCCCTGGGCTCCCCTCCTGGAAGTGGGACAGCTTCGAGCTCACCTGGAATGGTCCGGTCAAGAAAGAGCAGCTGCTGCGCCTCTATCTGGTGCCACCGTCGGTCAACTTGCTCCTCGCCTTTCTCCGGGTCGGGATGCTGGCGTTGCTGATCTTGTGTGTGCTGCGAGCATCTTGGCCCGGATGGCCTCCCCGTTGGCTTCAAGGCCTGAAGCGGGGAACAGTGGCCGCCACCCTCGCCGCGGTGGCTATGTCTATTTTGTACAGTGGCGACGCCCGGGCCGACGTGGTTCCCAGTGCAGAGATGCTCACCGAGCTGCGGAACCGGCTGCTCGCCAAGCCAGATTGCGCTCCCAATTGCGCCTCGATTGGCAGGCTGGCACTGGAAGCGACGCCTTCGTCCCTTCGCCTCCGAATCGAGATCGGCGTCGTCGCGGCAACGGCAGTTCCGCTCCCCGGTCAGAGCGGGCAATGGTCTCCAGAGAGGGTGGCGGTCGATGGCCAGCCCGCCGGCGCGCTGGCGAGAGATGAAACGGGGACGCTGTGGCTCAAGCTCGCCCCGGGCACTCACCAGGTGGTTCTCGAGGGCAAGCTGCCTGCGCAGCAGACGGTTCCCTTGACGCTTCCCCTGAAGCCCCATCGGGTCGAAGCCTCGGCCCGAGGCTGGTCCGTGGCGGGGCTACACGAAGACGGCTTGGCCGACGACAACCTCCAGCTCACCCGCACTGCAGCGAGTTCCGAGGCGGAGACGACCGACCTCCAGCCGGGAGCGCTGCCTCCGCTGGTGAGAATCGAGCGAACGGTGCGGCTCGGGCTGACCTGGGAGGTGCAGACCCAGGTGACGCGGATGTCCTCGTCCGATGAAACGGTGGTCCTCGAGGTCCCTCTTCTTCGAGGCGAATCTGTCCTCAGCGCCGACGTGCGGGTGGTGGCGGGCAAGGCCCTGGTCAACATGGGCCCGAGCGTGAAGGAGGTGTCGTGGACCTCGGCGCTCGAGGCGAGCTCGCCCATCGAGTTGAAGGCTCCCCTGTCCTTGCCGTGGACGGAAGTCTGGCGCCTGGACGCGGGGCCCGTCTGGCACGTCGAGCCGACGGGAATTCCGATGATTCACCCGTACAACGAAGCCGGTGCGCGCGTTCCCGAGTGGCGACCCTGGCCGGGAGAATCCGTTCAGATCGCCGTCACCCGCCCTGACGGGGTGCCCGGGCAAACCCTCACCATTGACTCCACGACGATCACGGTCACACCCGGTCTACGCGCCACCGATGTGCTGTTGCAGCTCTCCGTTCGCAGCAGTCGCGGCGGGCCGCATCCGATCGCGCTTCCCGAAGGCACCGAGCTTCAACAGGCCAGCGTCGACGGCAAGGTCGTCCCCCTTCGCCAGACAGGAGACCGGGTGGTGGTCCAGCTCAGGCCAGGGCTTCAGCAACTGGCACTCTCGCTGCGTCAGACCCGATCGATCTCGACTTTTTTTCAGGTGTCCAAGCTCGACGTCGGCGCACCGACCGTGAACGCAGAGGTGATCGTCAAGCCGGGAACCGATCGGTGGACGCTCTTCGTCGGAGGCCCCAGGGTGGGCCCCGCGGTCATCTTCTGGTCGCTCGCGCTCGTGCTGCTGCTGATCTCTTTAGGCCTCGGGAGGCTGCAGCTGGCGCCGCTCCGCGCTTGGCAGTGGCTGCTGCTCGGCATCGGGTTGTCGCAGGTCACTGTGGCAGCAGCGGCGGTGGTGGTGGGCTGGCTACTCCTTCTCGGCTGGCGACAGCGCTACCCGCTGAGTTCGGAGCGCGCTTTCAACCTCCGCCAGTTACTGCTGATCGGCTGGACCGGGGTGGCGGCGGGGGTGCTCGTCTATTCCATCTACAGCGGGTTGCTCGGACCGCCTGACATGCAGATCCAGGGCAATGGCTCCTCGGCATCGGACCTCCACTGGTTCCAGGACCGCACCGGGCCGACCTTGCCTACCCCGTGGGTGTTGTCGGTGCCGTTGATGTTTTACCGGGCGGCCATGTTGGCCTGGGCGCTCTGGCTCGCGGTGAACCTGCTCCGGTGGGTGCAATGGGGTTGGCAGGCGTTCAACACCGGAGGCCTGTGGCGCAAGCGGCCCGCCCGCGCGGAGGTGACCCCGTCCGCGCCCCCGGCTCCGGAACCCGACCCGATCCCGCCCGCAGGGTGACCGCCCCTTGACTCAGTGGCTCAGGGTGCGAGTCGGTGCGCGCTGTAGGTCAGCCAAAGCTCGCAGGCGCACCGGCTCGCCACCCGCGGCTCCAGCTTCACCGAAAGGTTACCGCTGAAGTTCTCGCGGGTCTGGGTGGTGGCGTCGAGGTGAATGGCCACCAGGTCCACCAGGCACTCCTGACCCTTGACCTGGACATCGACGTTCCCGGCGCTCCCGTCGGCGTAGAACCGCTCCGCTCCCGAGAGGTAGGCCCCCACCATCTGAACGTTGAAGTAGGAGTAGTCCAACCGAACCACTTCGCCCGCGACCTGCAGCGACGCCCCTCGGGACACCGTGGGGTCGCTCGCCAGGCCGCACTCGTCCTTCAACACCCGATCGATGGTGAAGGTGTAGGCCCCTTCGGCCTGGGTGTGCTCGAGGAAGCAGGCGCTCGAGGCCAAGGCGATGGGAAGTAGTAGGAATAGGCGGACCACGGAGCGGAATCCTAGACGAAGTCAGCCCGCCGGTTATGTAAAGTGCGGGCAATGGCTCCCCTCGAGCATCTCGAGCCCGCCCGGCCGATGAGCGCTCCCCCCAGCCCCAATCAACTTCGCCAGCGCACCTGGGCCGCCCTGGCGCAAGAGACCTTCGATCTGCTGGTGATCGGTGGAGGCGTGATTGGCTGCGGCGTCGCCCGGGATGCTGCGCTGCGAGGCCTCAAGGTTGCGCTGGTGGAGAAGGGCGACTTCGCCGCGGGAACCTCTTCGAAGTCGTCGAAGCTGATCCATGGCGGCCTTCGCTACCTGCAGCAAGCCGAGCTGAAGCTGGTCTTCGAGGGAACCAACGAGCGGGCGCTGTTGATGCGCCAGGCGTCGCACCTGGTGCGTCCGCTCAAGTTCCTCTTCCCTTCTTACCGCGACCGCGGCCCCTGGCTGCTCACCCTCGACTGTGGGCTCTGGCTCTACGACGCGCTCTGCGGCTTTCGCGCCTTCAAGATCCACCGAACCTACCGCGCTCCGAAGATTCAACAGCTCGAGCCTCTGCTGCGTCGGCAGTCCCTGGTCGGGGGCGTCGTCTACTACGACTGCATCACCGATGACGCCCGCATCACCCTCGAGAATGCAATCAGCGCGGTCGCTGCCGGTGCGCACCTGCTCAATCACGCCCGGGCCACCGCGTTGCTCCATGGCGAGGACGGTCGGGTTTGCGGAGCCACCCTCGTCGACGCCGAGCCCGGTGGACCGACCCGGGCCCCGGTGGACGTGCGGGCCAAGGTGGTGGTCAACGCTTCCGGCCCGTGGACCGACGAGGTGCGCGCGCTGCAGGGCGAGAAGCCGATCGTCAAGGCGACCAAGGGCGTCCACCTGGTCATCGACGCCACCCGCTTGCAGCTGGAGCACGCGGTGGTGATGCTCGCTCCACGGGACCAGCGAGTGATGTTCGCCATTCCCTGGGGGTCGCGGACGGTGCTCGGCACCACCGACACCTTCTTCGACGGGTCGCCGGACGAGGTCCACACCACCCGGGCCGATGCCGAGTACGTGCTCGAGGCGGCGCGCCATTACTTCCCCTCGGCCGAGCTCACCCTCGCGGACGTTCTCTCGACCTGGGCGGGGTTGCGGCCGCTGATCGCGCCCGAGGCACAGGTGTCCAATGCCTC
>JAYUUC010000516.1:0-3823 GCA_043755105.1 Myxococcales bacterium | reverse complement strand
TGGACCGACGAATGTTCCTGAAGCGCGACTTCCGTTCCGTGAGCTTCCATCTCCCCTCCCCTCACCCCAACCCGGTTACAGCCTCAGCTCGTCGACTTCGGAAAAAATGACAGGAACCTCTTCTTCCACCGCCTGATTCTCAGCACCGCCTGCGGCCCACGTCGGGGGTTGAGCAAACCGCGTGCCTGCTCAGCGCGCGCCCCGACCGAGGAGCACATGTCGAACGGTGTGGAAGATGATCGCCAGGTCCAGCATCAACGAGCCGTTCTTCACATAGTAGAGGTCGTACTCCAGCTTGTTGCGGGCGTCCTCCACCGAGGCCCCATAAGGGTAGCGAATCTGGGCCCACCCGGTGATGCCCGGCTTCACGGCTTCACGCAGCCCGTAGAAGGGAATCTTGTGCTTGAGCTGCTGGACGAACACGGGTCGCTCGGGGCGAGGACCGACGAAGCTCATCTCGCCGAAAAGAACGTTGAACACTTGCGGAATCTCATCCACCCGGGTCTTCCGCATCAACTTTCCCACGCGGGTGACGCGGTCATCATTCTGCTTCGCCCACACCGCGCCATTCTTCTCTGCGTCGGTGCGCATGCTTCGAAACTTCCACAGCTTGAACGGCTTGCCGTCGAGTCCGACCCGGTCCTGGTGGTAGAAGATGGGTCCTTTTGAGTCGAGGCGGATCAAGGCCGAGAACAGCAGCATCACCGGCGACGCGAACAGCGCGAGCATCGACGCCATCAACAGGTCGAATGCCCGCTTCAACACCTTCCGCGTCCGGCCCACGGTGAGCTCGTCGGAGTACGCCAGCTCGGCCGCGCGGAGATAGCCCACTGGAATTCGACGCAGTACCCGTTCGTAGAAACCGCTCGCCTCGTAGACCTTGCGTCCGGCGACCCTGCAGCGGAGCAGTGCATCCGCCTCGTGGTCCTCGTTGATGCGTGGGTTCGCCGGGTCTGGAACCGTGACCAGGAAGTGGGCATTCACGTTGGCTGCAAGCTGCTCCAGGGTGAGCAGGCCCTCTGTGCTCTGCTCGGGCAACTGCGACAGCGTGTACCTCTCACCCACACCGAGCGAAGCGGGGTCGACCATCGAGCAGACGAGGAAGGCACTCTCTGCTTCGCTGTCGATCGCCTTCGCCACCTCGATCGCCCGGGGGCCCACCCCAAGAATCAACACCCGCAACGGCTCTCCCACGACGGAGTGAATGGCCGAGCGGAGCAACAAGCTCCCCACCGCTGCGCCCAGGGCTCCCCCGAGCAAAGCTCCAGCAGGAAACTGCGCGGTGGGAAGGGCCACCATCGCGCCTCCCATCACCAGCACCGACACTCCCGCCGCCCGCATCAACCGGCTTCCCCGGGCACGGTCCTCTCCCGCAACCCGCAAGTCGTAGAGATCGAGCAGATAGAGCACGAACTGAAACACCGCGACGAAGCCGAGGCTCAAGGTCACCAGAGCGGGCGCCGATTTGTCCCAGAGAAACCGAGACCCCGCAGGCGCCATTGCCGTTGCTACCCCGACCGCTCCGAACAGACAGGCCAGAGCAATCGCCGAGCTCTCTGCGAAGAAGAACAGCGTCTTTCGACCTGAAAAGTAGTGATGGAAGACCCGAAGCATTGCCAACCCCCGCCGCCACCGATGCCACGCACCCGCTCCCAGATGTGCGAAAGCGGGAGGCCCCACCACGGGCCTCTACTTCTTCATGTAGTTCTTCAGATACGGGGTCGCCGACTGCTCGGTGCCGTTGAGGACGCATCCCACCATTGGGGCGCCGGCGAGCGTCTCCAGCGCCTGGGTGATTCGCTTCTGCGAGGTGACGTTGGCCCGGATCACCATCACCACCCCGTCGGACTGCACCCCGAGAATCGAGGCATCGGCGAAGGGCAAGGTGGGAGGCAGATCCAGATAAACCTCGTCGAACATCTCCCGCATCCCCTTGAGGAATTGCTTCATCCGTCCGCTCGCGAGGACCTGGGTCGGCTCCTCCGGCATCGCTCCCGCAGGAACCACCGCCAGCCGGGTCGCCTTGAATTGGCGGACGGCGTCCTTCACCTCGCAATCACCGGCAATCAGCTCGGCAAGACCGGGGCGGCTTCGGATGCCGAGGTACTCGCCCACCTGGCTGCGCCGAAGGTCGGCGTCGATGAGCAGGATTCGCCGCTCGGGGTTGGCCCGGGCCGACGCGAGGGCGAGGTTCACGGCGGTCACGGTCTTGCCTTCTCCAGGCAGCGCCGAGGTGAAAGCCACCACCTTCATCGGACGCATCTCGCGCAGACGCTCCAGCCGGTAATACAGGGTCCGGTACTGCTCCGCCGCGCTCGAGGCAGGAGCGGTCAGTGTCACCAGCCGCCGATCGACTTCGTTGGAAGCCAGGGCGTCTTCGTCCACTCGGGGGAGGAAGTTTTCGGCCTTCTCCATCGTGTCGTGATTCATGGTCATCTCGCTTGGTTGAAGTGTGGAAGGTTGGAAGTGGCCGCGCCTATTGGAAGTGGCCGCGCCTAGTTGATGGTGGGCGGCTGGGCCTGGGTCAGCTTCGCCGCGGGGATCAGCACCCTCTTCTCGGTGTGGGCGCCGTTCATCGTCGGAATCACCGCCAGCACCGGAATCGGGAGCCGCTCTTTCACCTCGTGGCTGTCGCGGAGGCTGTCGTCGCGCATCTCCAGCACCACCCCGGTGAGAACGCCGAGACCGAGCGAGAGCAGCAAGGCAATCAGCAGCCCGCTCATCCTGTCTGGCTTGGCAGGCGTGGTGGGAACGCCCGCGGGAGAGATGACGTTGAACATGCTCTTCGCCCCCTTGGACTCCAGCTCCTGGGAGATCTCGGCTTCGACTTTGCGGGAGATCACGCTCTGATACTTGGTCCTGGTGACGTCGTAATCGCGGGCCATCACCGAGAGCTCGTGCGCCCATTGCGGAGTCTTGTCGAGCCGCTGCTGGAAGGTGTCCTCCTGCTTGTGGAGGTCGGCGATGTCCTGTTCGATCTGCCCCACCAGGGTTCCGGCGCGGGCCCGCTCCTGACGCTCGGCGCTCATCCGACCCTCGGCGTCGATCCGCTTCGCCTTCAGCTGTTCGACCTCCTTCGTGATTCGCTGTACCTCGGGGTGGTCCGCGGTCCAGGTGGTCTTTGCTGCCACCAGGGCCCGGGTCATTCCATCTTCAGCCGACTGCAACCGGCCCGCCTCACTGTCAGCGGCGTTGCGTGAGCGGGCCAGCTCGGAGCGGCGGCCGTCGGCCATTCGCAACTCTTCGCTCTTGGTCTGGAGCTGGGCGCCGATCCGCTCGAGGCCCCGCATATTCATCTCCATCTGTTCGGGCAGCTCACCGATGTGATCGACCTTGAACTGGGCAATCTTCTTCTCCCATTCGGAGAGCGAAGCCTTGAGCACATCGACCTCGCCGGCGAAGAGTGAGGTCGCTCGCCCTGCTTGCGCCTGACGCATCTTCATCGTCTCGTCCGCGAAGATCTCGGGAAGGCGGTTCGCGAGCTTCGCGGCCACCTCCGGTTCCCGGGCCAGATAGGTGAGCTCGAAGGCATTTTCCCCTTCGACCTTCACCGTGAGGTCCTTGCGCATCTGCTCGATGCCCGCTTCGACCCCCTTCTTCGACACCAGCTCGGGGTAGAGGTTCATCTCTTCGATGGCCTTCTGAAGCACAGGCCGCGCCAGCAACTCCTGGCGCACGGTGAAGAGGCGCGATTCGACTCGCTCCCCCACCGAGTTCTGCACCAGCTCGGGAGCGGTGCGCTGCGGCTCCACCCTCACCACCACCGTCGCCGCGTAGAGGCTGGGCTGGAGCATCACCAATGCCGCCCCCACCGCAAAGACCC
>JAYUUC010000515.1:0-3826 GCA_043755105.1 Myxococcales bacterium | reverse complement strand
TAGGCCCAGATGCGCCAGCCGGTGGCGGTCTTCTCGGCCTGTTGTTCACCGGTGCCCGCGGCGACATCGGTGGCGAAGGCGATGTCCCATTGCTGGTAGGCCTGACCGTTGGGCTCGTAGACGAACACCGTGGCCCGGTGGTGTCCGGAGAGCGTGCCGGTGACCTGAGTCGCGGTGTAGATGAAGTAGGTGCTGGCAATCGGGAACGAGCTCTTCCACACCGGCTCGGTTCCATTGGTGTGGGCGTCGGTCTGCTTGAGCGCATAGGTCGGCGCGGCCGGGACGACCGGCCTGCTCGCCACCTTGAGGTCGTCTTCAGCTCCCGTTTCGTAAGGAGAACCCCCGCAGGCAGCGAGGGTGGTCACGGCGGCGAGGACGATGGCGAAGGTCTTGGAAAACATTTGGGACTCCCGGTTGGAACTGTCGGGAGCGATTGCAACCGCGAAGCCAGTGAGGAAAGCCATTCATTCAAGCCCTTTGGCCGACCCTGCCAGGGGGTCACGGGAAGAGCCGAGGTCGCCGCTGACCCTGTGCCTTTGCTCCGGGCAGGCGGACGGGGCTTCCCCTATGCGCAAAAGTTGCCGTCAAAACTTGGCGCCCGTTGAGCAATAATGTGGGCTCCTGATGAGCCGAATCCCCTCCGACCCCCGACGTGGTGGCAAGCCCTCGGGGCCCCCGCCTGCGCGCGCGTCTCCTTCGGCGGGTCGGCCCGAGAAGGTTTCCCCGGCACGGCCCGCGGCGGCATCCCCTCAGGCCACGTTCGTTCTGGAGCGCCCACTCCCTTCCGCAGGCCGGCCTACGCTGAGCGACGTCAATGAAGGAACTTTTCTCGGCGCGAACCCTCACCACGCCCGGGCGTCTGACGCCTTGTTTTCGACCCGCGGGGCGAGCCCGGAAGCAGATTCCGTTTCACCTCGGGCCGGACTCGAACACCAGGCGCGCGGGGACGAGCGGAGAGGAATTCTCAGCGACGTGCTCGCCGACAAGGTGGCGTGGTCCGAGCGTGCCTTGCGCGGCTGGGTCGAAGCCGCCTGCAATCCCCCGGTGATTGCAGCGAAGTCGGGAGGAAGGGACTTGGCCGAGAGAACGGCTTCCCACCTCGCCGAACGGTTGGCGCTGCTGTTTCCGGAGCACCGCGCGCTCTTGATGGGAATTCATTGGCTGCTCGAGGGCTCGACTCTGAGAGCCCAGGCTTCCCTGGGGCCCAGCCCGGCCGCGCAAAGGCTTTCCGAGGGAGTCGCGGTCAATCGGACTCCGCTGCTGATCGCACGCGAGCTGTTGGAGCAGTGTCTGCCTCGTACCGAGCCGAGCCCCGTCGCTCCAACGGGCCTCGACCCCGACGCGAAGCCGTCGAAGGCGGTGATTGCTGAATGGACCCGGTTGTCTGCGGCACTCGCACCCACCGTCACCGCAGGCGTGGCCTCGCTCGCGGACGCTGATGAGCGACTGGTCGCGCTCGGCTACGTTCGCGGTGAAGAGGGCTGGTCCCGGGGCGGTTTCGAGGTGCGCACCCGGTGCTTCCCCCTCGCCGATCGCGAGGCGTTCGAGTTGCTTCTGGGAGAGAGAGGGGCGGGCGGGGCCGCCGCGCTGTCGATGCGCGCCATTCACCTCGGCGCTCTGGTGTTCAACCATCAGGACTGGGAGCTGTTCGAGAACGGCTATCGCCAGACGTTGGATCGCTACCAGAAATCGATCTCCAGTCGTTCGGGCTCGGAGATGGAAGCCAAGGACCTGGCCCGCATTCGCCGCCTGGTGAGCATCGGTCGGCCGTCCGAAGACCTTCCGCTCAAACGGGTCCGCTTGCGCGAGCTCAACGATCGCGTCGTCGAGCTGAAGGCCAAGGTCCGGCAGCTCAAGGCCAGCGGGAGCGCGCCGAAGGGCGTGCTGATCTTCGTCGAGGGCATCGATGCGGCGAGCAAGACCTCGAACGGAATGAAGGTGAAGGACATCTTCGAAAGCGCGGGTTACCAGGGTGACTGGCTGTCATTCCGGGCCCCCAGCGCAGAGGATCGGGCCCGCCCTTCGTGGCTCGACCGCTATCGCGACCACACCCCGGGCGAGAACGCGGTCTTCCTCTGCGACCGTTCTCCGCTGGGGGACTACGCCTACCATCCCGCTGCCACTCCCGCGGACCTCGCTCGGATGGGCAGCGAGCTGGTGTCCTGGCAAGACGAGATGGAAGCCAACGGCATCCTCGTCCTCAAGTACCTGTTCTACCCGGGACTCGAAGCCTCCCCTGGTCCCGTGCTCGCCCGCCCGATGTATACGTTTGGAAAGCGTGAGGCCCGGGCGGCGATCGCTCGGGACCTGCTCACCCGTGAGCGGGCGAAAGGCGTACTCGAGGCCAGCCTGAAAGATCTTGAAAGCGCTTCCATCGGCCCCGGCTACAACGACCTCAAGTCTTTTCACGAAGGCGAGCAGGTGCAGGCCCGCTTCGGGGCGATCGCTGCGGCGTCTGCAGGGAGCCATCCCTGGGTGCTGGTGCGAACGCCGGAACGCCACCCGGGTCGGGTGCAAGTCCTCTCCGAGTTGCAGCACCGGGTCGACGGCTTTGCTGCTGCGGACGGTTGAGACGAAGTGCGATTCGTCCTGCACGCCGCCGCGCTCCTCGTCTTGATGCTGGCGTGCAGCTGTGTCGGGGTCGTGGGAAGTCTCGACGCGGATTCGGGGTTTCCCCCCGGCTCTGACGCGGGCTGCTGTGTCCAGCGGCCACCCGGGAGCTTCGTGCGCGGCTTTTCCGCCTGTGGAGGCGGAGGAAGTCACTACGGCCTCGATCTCGGTACGCCGGTGGGAACTCCGATTCACGCGGGTCTTTCGGGAACGGTGCAGGGGGTGGTGCTGGGAAAGCCCAATTGCTGGGGCAGCGGTAGCCCCTGCAGCGCTGCCTGCTTCAATACCTTCAACTACCTGAAGCTGAAGTCGGACTGCGAGGATCCCCAGGTTCCGGGGAACCCGTTGTTCGTCTACTACCTGCACATCGATTCGGTCCCGGCGGGAATCTCAGCAGGCGTGCACGTCGATGCGGGTGAAGTGATCGCCTACAGCGGCAACTCCGGGTGCTCGAGCGGGCCTCACATTCACCTCGAGACGGTCTCGGTTCCCCCGGGTCAGACCGCCCACCTGTCCAGCTGCCTCTCGGTAGACCCGGTCAGCCGTTTCTGCCGTTGAAGGCGAGGCGTTGTCCGTCAGGGAACGACCGCGGTAGCGGTGGAGTGGTTCTGCAAAGTGCCGTCGCCCAGCTGTCCTGAGCCATTGAAGCCCCAGCAGTAAACGGTGCCGCTCTCGAGCAGGCCACAGCTGTGCGCGCCGCCGAGTGCCAGCTGTGCCACATGGCTCAGCCCGGTCACCGCCACGGGGCTGAGGCGGCGGGTGGTGGTGCCGTCGCCCAGGTTTCCCGAGACGTTGAGCCCCCAGCAGACCGCGGTCCCATCGGAACGCACCGCGCAGGAATGGTGGCCACCGACCGCGATCGACACTGCGTCGGTGAGATGGGTGACCTGCACGGGTGCGGTTCGCGGAGTGACCGAAGTTCCATCGCCCAGCTCGCCAAACTGATTGATGCCCCAGCAGTACACGGTGCCGTCAACGCGAAGGGCGCAGCTGTGCGAGGCGCCCAGCCCCAGCTGCTTCACGCCGGTGAGCTGCGCGACCTCTGCGGGAACGGCACGGGAGGTCTTCGTTCCATCGCCGAGCTGCCCCTGGTCGTTGAGTCCCCAGCAGGAAACCGTGCCCTCGGCAGAGCGGGCACAGCTGTGGCGAGTTCCGAGCGCGACTTCGACCCTCGGCGGAAGGGGCGACACCCGGACGGGGGCCGGCCGGTTGATCA
>JAYUUC010000514.1:0-3844 GCA_043755105.1 Myxococcales bacterium | reverse complement strand
GCACCCCGCGCGCGAAGAGAAACTCCAGCACCTGTGGGCTGTAGAGCGGATACCGGACCGGCCAGCCGTACTGCTCGAACCAGCGCCACACCGCCTCGAAGACCCGATCTGGAAACAGATGCACGTGGGCGTCGATGACCGGAGGAAAACCGGTCGGCAGCCCCAGCCCCTCCTCGTCGTTGAGCGAAGGCATCGGAGGACCGCCGGGCCCGGCATCAAGCCAACCCTGACCTGGCGCAGCCGGGAGCAGTCCACAGGACAGTGCACAGGGCAGGGGAGCGTCGAGTTCCACCGAGCCGGCTGCGAGAGGTGCCTCCACGAGTGGGCTATTCCTTCTCTTTCTTGTCGGTGCGCTCGAGGAACTTCTCCTGGTCCTCGTACCCCGCGCGGTTGAGCCGCTGGGCCTCGACCACGTCGGCGAGCTTGCCGAACACCTGGCCCATCATCCGCAGACTCTCGGCGAACAGCTTCTCCGCCTGGTCCTGGCGGTTTTTCGAAGCCACCGAGGTGCTTTGCCGTTTGAAGAACAATGGAAACTTCATCGGCGGGAATCTAAAGGATGAGGCCGCCGCATGCCACCGGGCGCAAGGAGACAAGAGGTGACGATGATGATCCGCAAGGTCGGTTTCGTGGGACTGGGCATCATGGGGAGCCGAATGGCCGCCAACCTGGCGCGCAAGGGCTTCGAGGTCACGGTGTGGAACCGCACGCCTGCCAAGGCCGAGCCGCTGCGGGCCCTGGGGGCAACGGTCGCCGAGTCCCCAGCGGCGCTGGCCGCAAGTTGCGATGCCTACTGCACCTGCGTGGCCGATCCAGCCGCCCTTCGCGAGGTAACGCTGGGCTCCGGCGGTCTGATCGAAGGAACCCGCGAAGGTCAGCTGCTGATCGACTTCTCCACCGTCTCGCCCGCACTCACCCGTGAGCTCGAGTCGCGGTTCCAGGCGCGAGGCGTTGGCTTCGTCGAAGCCCCGGTCACCGGCTCGAAGGGCGGCGCCGAGGCGGGAACGTTGCTGGTGATGGCCGGAGCCGACGAGGCCACCCTGGCCCGGGCCCGGCCGGTGCTCGACGCGGTGTCGGAGAAGACGGTTCACTGTGGGCCGGTGGGCGCCGGAACCCAGGTGAAGCTCGCCGGGAACGCGCTGATCGCCTCGATGCTCCAGGCGCTTTCAGAAGGGATGCTGCTGACTCAAAAGGCCGGGGTCGATCCCCGCAAGCTCCTCGAGGTGGTCCAAGCGTCCGGCTTCCGTTCCCCCTACTTCGACTTCAAGGGGAAGGCGATGCTCGCCCGCAACTTCGACACCGCCTTCTCGATCGACCTGATGTTCAAGGATCTCGGCCTCTTCCTCGACAGCGCGGCCGAGCACCGGGTTCCCACCCCGGGCACCGCCGCCGTGCGCGAGAGCTACCAGCTCGCCCGCGCTCAGGGAAAAGGAGACCAGGACATCTGCGCCGTTGTCACCTCTCTCGAGGACCTGTGTGGGACACGGCTGCAGTAAACCGATTAACCAATAGAGCAAATTTACAGATTTTCAGCCCGCAGGTGACGACCTCGACAACGCTGAATAGATTTCTCCTCCAGCACGAAAGACCGGAGGAGTTCCCATGGCCAACGAAGGCGACCTGGTGAAGATGGAAAATGGCCGGTGGGCGCGGTTCCAGCGCTGCAAGATCGACAACGCCGGACATCAGGAAATCGAGGAGATGACCTTGCTGGTGGCGGTGGAGCTCGACGAGCACTACCAGCAGCTGCTCGACTCGGCGGAGGACTCGCTCGGTTCCTATCGGGAGCGCGGCGTTCCGGTGCAGGTTCGGCTCGACCCCGACAGCCGGGGAAAGGTGAGCCTGCGGTTCGAGCAGAACGACGCCCCTTCCGCGCACTGAAGCGCAGGCCTCGGTCCTTTCAAGCGACCTGAAAAGAGGGTGAGGGCCTATCCGTCGCGGTCAGCATTCTCGCGCTGACCGCGTGGTAAGGACGGGCCGTGGCCGAGCTCGTCCCCCAGAGTCTGGAAGTGTTGCTGCGTCGGATGGCGTTCGAGCTTTCGAGCGGCGCGTGTTTCGATCTTCCCTCCCGCAAGTTTTATCGGCCGACCTCCGGCTTTGACCTTTCGGCGCACTTTCACGGGGAGCGCGCCGGCAACGCACTTGGACCGGCTGCGGGCCCGCAGTCGCAACTCGCGCAGAACCTGGTCCTCTGCTACCTCGCCGGCGCTCGCGTCTTCGAGCTGAAAACGGTCCAGGTCAACGACACCCTGGTGCTGCCCAGGCCCTGCATCGATGCCACCAACGTCGGCTACAACGTCGAGTGGTCGCAGGAGCTTCGGCTTTCCCAGTCGCTCGAGGAGTACACCAAGGCCTGGGTGTTGCTGCACGCGCTTCGCCATGCGGATCTCGGCCTCGGGCTGAGCACGCCGAGCGGAGAGTTCCTCTTCGACCTCTCGGTCGGCTACGACCTTGCCGGGATTCGCAGCCCGGCGGTGCGACGGTTCCTCGACGGAATGACCGACGCGGGCCCGGCGATTGATGCCCTCTTCGCCGGGTGGCCCCGGGACCTGCTCGCCTGGCGCCCTCCCCGCGAGGCAGTGCCGAATCGAATCTCCAGCTGCGTCACCCTCTCCACTTTCCACGGTTGTCCCGCGGAAGAGATCGAGCGGATCTGCGAACACCTGCTCGACGAGGTTGGGCTCCATCTGGTGGTGAAGCTCAACCCCACGCTGATGGGCTACGAGCAGGTGAGGGCGTTGATCAACGACCAGCTGGGCTACGCCGAGGTCCGCCCGCACCGGGAATCGTTCGAGAAGGACCTGCAGTGGACCGAGGCGCTGTCACTGGTTTCCCGGCTTCAAGCCAAAGCCTTGGCCCGGGGACTCACGCTGGGGGCAAAGTTCTCCAACACCCTGGTGGTGGAGAACCACCGGTCGTTCTTCCCAGCGACCGAGAAGCTGATGTACCTCTCGGGGCAGCCACTCCACGTGCTCAGCTTCGAGCTCTGCCGTGCCTTCCGCGAAGCGTACGGCGCCCCGTTGCCGCTGAGCTTTTCGGCGGGAGTCGATGCCCGGAATTATCCTGACTGCGTGGCCGCCGGGCTGGTGCCGATCACCACCTGTACGGACTTGCTCCGGCCAGGAGGGTTCGGAAGGCTGCCGCAATACCTTCTCAACCTGATCGCCCGCATGAAGGAGCGGAAGGTGGCGTCGGTGGCTGACTTCATCCTCGCCGAGAGCGGCCGGAGCGAGCGGGTCGCCACGGTTTCTCCCGAGGCGCTGCATCCATTACTGGAGCGCGCTGCCCGCGACAATCATGCCGCCGCCGCTGCCCGGACCCTGGCCGACCCTCGCTACAGCGCCGCCCAGAACAGCGCCGTGCCCCGCCGACTGGGAACGAGGCTGTGGCTGTTCGACTGCGTCTCTTGCGACAAGTGCGTCCAGGTTTGTCCGAACGACGCCAACTTCACGCTCACCCTTCCCGCCGAGCTCACCGCCGAGGTGCGGCTGCCCGACCTGGTGGTGCGCGGCGGAGTGGCGGTGGAAGAGGGCGAGCGGATCTTCGCGCTCTCCGACACCCACCAGCTCGGCAACTACGCTCCGTTCTGCAACGAGTGCGGCAACTGCGACGTCTTCTGCCCGGAGGAAGGGGGGCCCTATTTGATCAAGCCCCGCTTCTTCGCTTCCGCCGGGCAGCTCGCCAAAGACCCTGCCCACCTCGACGGGTTCGCGGTGGAGCGCACCCAGGACGAGGACCGGCTGGTCGGCCGCCATCAGGGCCAGGCGCTGTCGTTGACGCTCGACCGCGCTCGCTCCCGCGCCTGCTTCGACGACGGTCAGGCCACGGTGAAACTCAGCTATCC
>JAYUUC010000513.1:0-3846 GCA_043755105.1 Myxococcales bacterium | reverse complement strand
TTCGCGGTTCAGGCCTTCGAGAACTTCCGGATCATCAATGTCTCGCCCCGCGATTTCCGCAAAGGCGATTTGCCGCAGCACCTCGATGAGTTCAAGGACCTGGTGATCGACCTCTCTCTCGCAGATTGCTTGATCCGGAAGGTGGCCTGATGAAAGTCAACGGACCTTCAGTGCCGTCGTTGCCGGGCGCGACACCGAGCCCGACTGCGCTGCCGAAGTCGGGAATCCCGGGACAGAAGCCGGGACAGAAGATCGACCCCTGGGGCGGACTCGCAGACCGGATGATCAAGACGGTCTCGCTCACCCACCCCGATGCCACCCACGAGCAACTCGACCGACTGAACAGCTGGGCTGCCGAGACCTGCGATCGTGCAGCCTCCGAAAACGTCGCCGGGGTCGAAGGCCGAACGGTCCGCCCGGGAGCGGCCAGCGGTGTCTTTGCGTCGACCCTCGAGCAGGCCGAGGAGCTCCGCGCCGACGGCAAGCCCTACATCCTCTATCTGGAAGAGCTGACCGAATCGAACCTCGAGCTCGCCCATGGCGCCTCGGCGTTGATCGTCCCTGACCAGCGCAAGGGCCGCCTGCTCCGCTCGGTGGCGGCGCTGGGCCGACCGAGCCTGGCGATCAACCCTGCCGACCTCGCCCGCCTCTCCGCCGGCGCGGCAATCACTCTCGACGCGACGTCTGGACGGGTGCTGATCGGAGACATCGCGATCAACCCCGGTACCGTTCGCCCCGAGCTTCAGGAAGGCCTCGGCCAGCTGCGCCAGCGCTATGGTGCGACGGTGGTGGCGGAAGCGAATACCCCCGCGAGCATCGCCAAGGCGATCGGGCTCGGCGCCGATGGGGTTCGCATCGATGCCGACACCTTGATGCAGGGCAAGCGGGTGCTGCCCTACCTGCGCCGCTACCTGGTCGCGAACGAGGCGGTCCCGCGTCGCGCGGCGCTCGAACAGGTACTCACCCATGGCCGGGCAGAAGCCGAAACCCTGCTCGAATCGGCAGGCGCGGCGGGCAGCACCTTCACCCTCGGAACCCGGGCCCCGCATTCCTTCTTTCCCAGCCGCCCGGAGAAGCTCGCGGCGCTGGCCCCGTCGGTGGGGTTGCCCGCGGGCGTGCTGCAGGAACGGGTCGGCGCGCTCGGTGGCGGCAACACCAAGCTGGGGTTGCGCGGCGCTCGCTGGGGGGTCAAGGACCCGGCCCTGTTCGCCTGCATTGGCCGCGCGGTGTTCGAGGCGTATGCCGCTCGGCTCGAGGCCGGTGAACCCGCGGGGCCGTTGCGGTTCCTGATTCCCTCGGTGGGGCTGGGCGGCGAGATCGCTCTGATTCGCGGCCGGCTCGAAGCAGAGCGGAAGGCGGTCGAAGAGGACTTCGGGGTGTCGATCTCGGTCGCCTACGGGGCCGGAGTGGACACCGCTCGAGGCGCGATGGGTGCCGGTGAGATCGCAGAGCATGCGGACTTCATCGAGTACGGGCTCGGCGAGATGACCGAGAGCCTGTTCGGCATCTCGCGCGACGACGCTGACCCCTATCTCCAGACGCTGATCGACCAGGACATCTACCCTTCCGACCCGTTCGTCGATCCGGACATCAAGGGCCTGGGCGAAATGGTCCGGGTGGGCCAGTACCTGGCGGGCAGCGCTCCCAATTCTTTTCCGGGTGCGCTCCGCGGTCGGCAGCTGCTCACCGCCAACGGGCTGATGCTGGCGGCGCAGTGCGGCGTCACCGAGCTCACCGTGCCGGTCGAAGCGTGCGTGACCACGCGCATTCGCCACGCCCAGCTCAGAGACGCGCTGGACCTTGCTTCAGGGCTGTCGGCGCCGCGGGCGTCGCTCCGCGATGAAGAGCAGAAGGTGTTCGAGATTCTCTCCGAGCGGACCTTCGGCGACGTGGGCGTGGCCGTTCCGAAGAGCTCGATTCCTGAGGGGGTCACCGGTCTGGAGTTCGTCGAAGACCTGATCACCCAGGTCCGTTCCGGCGCGCTGACGTCGGATCAAGCGCTGATGCAGGTTCCCACGGACCTGGTCGACACCCTGGGGCAGCCGGTGGTCGACCCTTCCGCCAAGGTGACGGTCGTCGCCAAGGGAATCGCGGCCGCTCCCGGGTGCGGGCAGGGCAGGGTGGCGTTCTCGCGCGAGAAGGCTGAGGCCTTCGAGAAGGCGGGCGAGCCGTACCTGTTGATGGTCAACGAGGTTCACGCCGAAGAGGTCGAAGCGGTCCGCAAGTCACAAGGCCTGCTCTCGATTCGCGGCGGCAAGACCAGCCATGCAGCGGTCACTGCGGCGAACAGCAGCGTGCCTTGCGTGATGAGTGAGAAGTCCCAGATCGACCTCGAGCGGCGCACCCTGGTGGTCGGTGGAAAGACCATCGCAGAGGGCGACTGGATCACGCTCGATGGAACCAAGGGTCAACTGCTGGCGGGCAAGGTTCCGCTGATCAACCCCTCGGACACCGACGCTTTCGACGTCTTGCTGGGGTGGGCGGACCAGAGCCGTCGACTGGCGGTGATGGCCAACGCGGACACCCCCGATGAGGCGATCGCGGCGTTCGCCAAGGGTGCTTCCGGCATCGGCCTGGTGCGCACCGAGCACATGTTTGCGGGCGCAGATCGGATTCTCGCCTTCCGCTCCACCATTCTCGGCGAGCCCGCGTCTGCCAAGGTTCAGCTCGAGAAGCTCGAGCAGATGCAGACCGCAGACTTCCTCGGGCTGTTCCAGGCCGCGAAGGGCCGAAAGGTCGCGGTGCGGCTGCTCGACCCGCCGCTCTACGAGTACCTGCCCCAGCGTCCGGAAGAGATTGTCGTTCTGGCCAAGGCGATGGGGCTCCCGGCCGACGAAGTGGCCCGGCGCATCAGCGCGGCCCAGGAAGTCGATTCGCTCCTCGGAATGCGGGGCGTCCGACTGGCGGTGGCCCGGCCGGAGATCGAAGCGATGCAGGTGAGGGCGCTGGCCCGCGCGTATGTGGCGGCCAAGGCGTCGGGGATCGAAGTTTACCCCCTTCAGGTGACCGTGCCCCAGGTGGGAACCGGCTCCGAGATGGAAGCCGCCTCGCGAAGAATCCGGACCGTGGTTGCCGAGGTGGCGGCGGAGTCAAAACAGGAGATTCCCGTCCAGGTCGGAGCAATGGTCGAAACCCCGAGAGGGGCCCTCGACGCCGGCGAGATCGCCAAGCACTGCGAGTATTTTTCGTACGGGACCAACGACCTCACCCAGACCACCCTCGGCTACGGGCGCAACGTGGCGGGGATGTTCATTCCCCAGTTGATCAAGGCCGGGGCTCTCGAGTCTGACCCCACCGGGACGCTCGATCGCGAAGGCGTGGCGAAGATGATGAAGGTCGCGGAGTTTCTCGGCCGAGATCAGAAGGGAACTTTGACCACCGGTATCTGCGGGGCCCAGGGCAGCGACCCGGAGTCGATTCGAACCGTCGAACGGCTCGGGCTCGACTACCTCTCGGTCTCTCCGGGACAGGTGCCCAAGGCACGGCTGGCGGCGGCCCAGGCAGCGATCCTGGTGCGGGCAGGGGCACATGCCGCGGTCGAAGCGCAGGCTTCAGCGGTGGGCTTCGATACCAGTCGGGAGCAGCAGCTGCTGCGTCAGCTGTCGCGGGTGATGGCGGGCCTGACCCAGATTCCCATTCCGCTCGAGCAGCAAGGTCTCGCCGATCAGCTCGAATACCTGGTCCGTTCCACTGGCGTGGTGCTGCGGCAGAGAATGGCGAAGGGGCCGCTGCCGGTGGGCGCCGAGCTGGATCTGTTCAAGGCCTACTCCCGGGCGAGGTCGCTCCTCGACCAGAGCGCCCTGGCCGGGGCGCTGCTGGCAGAGGTTCCGGTGGTCCGTCAGCAGG
>JAYUUC010000512.1:0-3848 GCA_043755105.1 Myxococcales bacterium | reverse complement strand
TGGACTTCTCGTGGCCGGAAAAAAGCGGCGGGGACTCCACCGACAGGGACCCCGCGACCTTCGACTTTTCATGGCCGCAGGCGACCGATGATCAATCGAGCTCGGCCGCTTCGGGTGTTTCGACACCCAGCGTCGGATTCGGGCAGGAGGTTGCTCCGGCCAGGCCCGTGCCGCAGGGAGCGGCGTCACCCCCGTCCACAGCCGACTTCGGCATCGACTTCTTCTTCGGGGAGCAAAGCCCCGCTCGTTCGAAGGCCGCAGCACCCAGGCTGGCTCGCGCGACCCCGCGCCTGGGCGAGGCTGAGTTCGGTCTCGACTTCTCCTTCGCCGAACCGGTGGGGACTTCCTCGTCAGCCCCTCCACCCGGAAACTCGGTCTCGAGCCCTTCAGCCCCGGTTCGCTTCACGGAGCCGGCGCCGACCGCTGCCGTCACGGGGCCTGCGCAGAACCGGTCGCGAATCAACATCGCAGCGGCGTCATTGCACCTCGCTTCGGCCCAGCCCGAGGCGATGCTCTGGCCCGCCACTTTTCTCGGTGCCCGCTCCGAGTCCGCTCGCGACGCTGTCCTTGGCTGGAGCGCCTGGGAAGCCGAGCCGAGCCTCGAGCCCTAGTTGCAGGACTCGAGGAACCCGAGATCCGGCCCGGCGCCACACATCGGCGAAGCCACATCTGCCACCACCAGGGCGACGTCGCGGGCAGGAGAGGCGACCTGGGTGTAGAAGTCGTGCGAGCGGGGGCTGCCGATGAAGCGAGGGTTCTCCAGCCTCGAGGTCTTGTCCTGACCGAGGGCGCTCACCCACCCCGACAGCCCGGTCATCGCCGAGTTCACCCGGAAGGCGACCGGCCCGGCGCTGTTCCACGCGAGGTTGCGGTCGCTGAACAGGCCCCACACGCCCGCGGTATGAACATCGAGAGCCGACCCGGTGTCGACCAGGATGTTGTTGAACACCTGGAGGTTGACCGCCGGGCCGTTGTCTCCATCGCCGAGCCGGATGCCAGCGTTGGGCATGTTAACGAGAGTGTTGTTGTAGACGCGCACGTTGACGCTGGTGCCAAAGCGCAGCCCGTCTCCCGAACCCTGCTGCTCGGTGCTGTGGTCGAAGAGAAGGTTGCGACGAACCACCACGTTGGTCACCGGCGAGCCCACCTGCACGCCTCCGAGCGAGAGTCCGCGACCGTTGTTCCAGAGCCGGTTGCCTTCGATCAGGATGTTGCTCGCCGAGTAGTGCACCACCATCGCCGACCCTTGCGGCGCGGTGGCCTTGGCGCGGTACCCGAAGAACTTGTTCTTCCGGATGGTGACCCGGTCGCAGGTCTTGATGTCCACCGCGTTTTCCTGATCCTCGTGGAAGCGGTTTCCCTCGACCGTGATGTCCACCGCGGCGGCGGTGCCGTCGGTGACGTCCGGACCCTGACATTGAAAGGCGTCTCCGCCATTGGCGTACGATTCGTTGCCGCGAATCATCACCCGCGCCACGTCGGGGAGCACGAGAATGCCGTGGCTGTCCTGGGTGCCCCAGGTGAAGTGGTGCATCTTCGATCCGAGCACCCCGATGTCCTCAGAGCCGTTGGCGATCACCACTGCGTTGGGCCCGGTGCCGCCGAAGATTTCCATTCCCCGGATGACCGCGAAGCGTGCGCCATCGAAGAACACCCCGGCTGCAAAGGATCCCGCTCCATTGATGGTGAGGCCGTCCACCACCCAGTAGTTGTGGGCGATGCGGAGAAAGGTGCCCGACTTGCCGTCTCCGCCCATGATCACCGGATGCTCTCCAGGTGCTGCCAGCAGCTGGATCGGCGCCTCGGCGGTGCCGTCCTCAGCGGTGTCAGTGATGCTCACCCGCTCGTAGTAGTTGCCCGCATGCACGTAAGCCGCCTGGCCTGCGTGGAGCGAGGCGACCGCCTTGTTCAAGGTGCGCCAGGGAGCACTGGCAGAGCCGGGATTGGAATCACTGCCGTTGATCGAGACGTGAAATTCTTCGGCCGGGACCTTGTCCGCAAATCCCAGGTTGGGAACAGCTTGCGCACCGATGCCCGCTTCCGAAGCCAACGGTGCTGCTGCACTCTTGAGCCCCGCAGCCACAGGAAGAGTAGCGTCTTCCGTCATGTCGGGTCCGCCGCCACATCCGGCGACGAGGGCAAAAGTGGCAGCGCTGTGCGCAACAATCAGGGTGAGACGCTTCATCCACGCTCCGGGCATTTGTTGAGCTGTGGACGGTACAGATCAAGCTGCTAATCGTCCGAGTGACGAACAGTCGAAGGCTTTGTCGGCCGCTCGTACAGCGAGCAACCGGCAGTGTGTTTCAGGGAGGTTTGGTGGTCGGACACTGCAAGCAGAGGCAGCCAAAGGAAGTTGAACGTCAGAGCGGAAACTTGAGGGCCCGACCGCCCTCGGCGACGGGAACTCGCTCGAGGCGGCGACCGAACCGCTGGGGGCTCGGATTCCTGTTGTTGACCGCAGGGTGTCCCGGCGCTCCAGCGCTTCAGCCGCACCTCGCGTCACTGCAGTCCGACCTCTTCACTCCGTCGTGCGCACTGTCGTCCTGTCACGCGGGGGCCACTCCGGCCGGGGGCCTGGATCTGAGCGCTGGCCACTCTCGAGGCTCGCTGGTGTCGCAGCCGAGCACCGCCAACCCCCTCATCGTTCGAGTGGCGCCGGGCGAACCGGACCAGAGCCTCCTGATTCAGGCGCTCGAAGGCCGGGCGCAGGGGGTTCGGCGAATGCCCGTCGGCTTTTCGCTGAGCGACCCCGAAATCTCCGTGGTCCGAGCCTGGGTGGCCGCCGGTGCACCCGACTGACAGAAACGGGCGGGCTGGGTTCAGCGCGCTGGGCGCCCCGGTCGAGGGGTGCGGGACTCCGGGGTCATCGCTTGGCTTTGGCGTTTTGAATCAGCCGAGCGAAGCCCGTGGTGGCGCCCGCGCAGAGCGCACTCACGTCTGCGAGCGCCGAGGGAGCGAGCACCGCCCCCTGGACAGCGTGGGCATAGAGAATCGACACCACCCGGTCCTTGAGCATCACCGGG
The DNA here is from genome assembly GCA_043755105.1 of Myxococcales bacterium. Lineage (GTDB taxonomy): Bacteria > Myxococcota > Myxococcia > Myxococcales > Myxococcaceae > JAYUUC01. Next base: position 825 of record JAYUUC010000512.1, on the reverse strand, counting down.
GAGACGATGACCTCTTGCGGCGGAGGGCAGCGGAGCAACTTGTAGAGTCGAGTCTGAACCGCGGACGCTTCGGCCGCGGGCGAGCCCCGGAAGATCGCCTTCCGCTCGTGCGCCACCTTCAGGACCGAGGGAGCAGACAGCGGAACCGCGAGGGTCTCGAGCGACTGGGCATCGACCCCGTCGGCAAATCCCTTCCAACCCAGCGCCATTCCCTCGCGGACCACCATCACCAATCCACACCCGAAGGTGGAGCGAAGGCAATCGACCAGGGCATCGCCGATCTCGTCGCGAGAGCCAGCCTCATTGATGGCGGCGAGGGCTTCCTTCAGCCCCAGCGCCGGACGCCCAGGCTCGCTGGTGGGCACGGGAGTCGCGGCCACCGGGGCGGACGAGACTGGAGCCTGCGGCGCCGCGACCTGGGGAGCGGGAGCCGCGCCCTCGTTCATCCACGGGGACGGCGGCAAGCGGGCCGTGGCCGACGGCGGGCGGGGCGCGGAAGGCTCGGCACTGACCGGCGCCGGGCCAAGCTCCAGGCCTGACCCCGAAAAGTTCTTCTGGTAGGCGGCGTCGAGCGCGCTGGCATCGAGAAACTGCCGACGCTCTACCGCCGGAACAGCGGCTACCGCAGGCTTGCGCGCGGGAGTGGGCGAGGTCTCGATCCGCAAGAACCGGGTCTTGCGGGGGATGCTGTAGAGCTTCTCCAGGTAGTGGAGCACCCGCAGCTCGGGACCAATGGTGGCCATCACCCGAACGCTGACCGCGAAGGCCACCTCGTCCACCGCTTCAACCTTGGGGTCGATGAAGGCCACCGCTAGCGTTTTCGGG
>JAYUUC010000511.1:0-3848 GCA_043755105.1 Myxococcales bacterium | reverse complement strand
CCGCTGCGCCATGATCGCGGTGAGCGAGGAAGCGACCAGGAACGGCTCCACGCCCATGTCCACCAGACGGGTGACCGCACCGGCGGAGTCGTTGGTGTGGACGGTGGAGAACACCAGGTGGCCGGTGAGCGAGGCCTGAATCGCGATCTCGGCGGTCTCCTTGTCGCGGATTTCGCCGACCATGATCACGTCCGGGTCCTGGCGCAGGAACGACCGCAGCCCGGTGGCGAAGGTGAGCCCGATCTTCGGGCTGATCGCCATCTGGCCGATGCCCTTGAGCTGGTATTCGACCGGGTCCTCGACGGTGAGGATGTTGAGGTCGGTGGTGTTGATCCGCGCGAGCGCACCGTAAAGCGTGGTGGTCTTGCCGCTGCCGGTGGGCCCGGTGACGAGAATGATCCCGTGGGAACGGTGAATGATCGAGTCGATCGACTTCAGAATCTCTTTGCCCATGCCCACTTCGGCGAGGTCGAGCAGGGTCGTGCTCTTGTCAAGCAGACGCATCACGATCCGCTCGCCATAGGTGGTGGGGATGGTCGAGAGGCGGATGTCGATGTCCCTGCCGGCGAGCTTGATTCGAATCCGGCCGTCCTGGGGCAGCCGCTTCTCGGCGATGTTCAGCTGCCCCATGATCTTCACCCGGCTGACGATCGGGTTCTGGTAGCGCTTCGGCGGCTTGATGATCTCCTGAAGCACGCCGTCGATCCGGAAGCGGACGATCAGCTCTCGCTCCATCGGCTCGATGTGGATGTCGCTCGCCCGCTCCTTCGCGGCGCGGAACAGCAGCGAGTTGACCAGGCGGATAATCGGCGCTTCGTCGCCGGTGTCGAGCAGGTCCTGGGTTTCTTCGAGCTCGTGCCCGACGGTGTCCAGGTCCTGCGCTTCCATGTCCTCGACCAGCTGCTCGGCCTCGTTGACCGCGCGGTCGTAGACGCCGTTGATCGCGTCCATGATTGTCGAGGCCAGCGCCAGCCGCGGGCTGACGTTCATCTGCAGCAGCATCCGCGCGTGGTCCAGCACCGCGGTGTCCAGCGGGTCGGCCACCGCCAGCGCCGCGCTGTCCCCGTCCATGTGCAGGGGAAGAATTCGCGCCTGCTTGGCGAAGTTGATCGGCATCTTCTTCACCAGCTCGGGGTCCACCTCCTCGGGGATGATTCGAGCCAGGTAGGGTAAGTCGAGCTGCGCCGAGAGCGCCTTGACCACGTCTTCCTCGGTGACCGACTTCAAGCTCACCAGCAGCTCGCCCAACCGCAGCCCCTTCTCTGCTTGCATCGAAAGGGCTTCGTTCAGCTTCTCGTCCGACAACCCCATCGAGACCTGGAGGATCTCCCCCAGCGGTCGTCCGCACAGAAATGCCGGACCCGAGGTGACCACCTGGGTCGGTTCGGTGCGGTCGCCGCCGAGACCGTCGATCTCCTCGGAGACCGAGCGACGCAGAGGAAGGGGAGGAGGCGAAGCTTCACTCATTGGAGGTCCTCACCCCCCGGTTGAACCTGGAGCCGCTCAGGGTTCGGCGGAGGCGGCCCATTGGGGTCGACCGCGGGCCGGTCCTGGGTGGCGTCGCCCGGGCTGGTCGTACCGGGAGTCGCGGGAGCGGGCGTTGCGGCCGCGGGTGCTGGAGAGGTGACAGTGGAAGCGCCGGTCGAGGCTTTGGGCGCCGGTCCGGACGGGGCCGGCCCATTCGCTCCGGCTGGGCGCACCGGAGCGGGCTCGATTGGGCGAATCACCTTGTCCCCCGGGCCCCCCATTCCACCGTTCTCGACCCGGTTGAGCTCGCGCGAAAGAGTACGGCTCATGCGGGCGATCGGTCCGGGCTTGCGGGTGAAGTCGATCGCCACGTCGTAGCCGGGCACCTGGCCGTAGAACTGCTCCACGAACTGCTGCCGCTCCTTCATCTTCCGCTCGAAGATTTTACGGAAATCGGCCTGATCTCGAATGATGTACGGGGTGAGGAAGAGCAGCAGGTTGGTCTTCACCTTCTTTCGGGTGGTCTCACGGAAGAGGTGCCCGAGAAGTGGGAGGTCGCCGAGCAGCGGCACCTTCGAGGTCGACTCGATTTGACGGTCCTGCATGATGCCTCCCAGCACCACCGTCTCCTGGTCCTTCGCCACCACCGTGGTCTTCGCGCTGCGCTTCGACGTGGTGGGTCCGAGCACGGGGTCTGACGACGCGATCTCCTCGGTCTGCTCGTTGATCACCAGGCGGATGAAGTCGCTCTCGTTGATCTGCGGCTTCACCGAAAGCTTGAGCTCGACATTCTGCCGGGTGATCGGCGCGAACAGGCTGCCGAGGCCTCCCAGGCCAGCGGCGAGCGAAGGGTTGACTCCGGCGGCCGCGCCGGCAGCGCCACCGAGGCTGCTACCCAAATTTTGGGGCGAGAAGCCGGCCTGGAAGGGCACGTTCTGACCGACGCTGATCTCTGCCTCTTCGTTGTCACTGGTGAGGATGTGCGGGGTCGAGAGCACGTTCACGTCCGAGCTCTGCTGCAGCGCATGGAGGACGACGCCGAACGCCGGCACGTCGAGGCCGAGCGCTTTCAGCTCGGGGATGATTGGACCCTGGAGCCCGGCAAGGAAGCCGCCGAAGCCGGCGAGGGAGGCGAGCGAGAACGACGGCGGCAGGCCCTGCTTGGTGTACTTGGTTCCAAACAGCACCGGCAGGTTGCCGCTGTCGGTCTTGAGCGAATAACCCGAGTGGAGGTTGAGGCCGAACTCCGAGTTTCGGTCGAGGTTGACCTCCATGATCACCGCTTCCACGAACACCTGGCGGCGCGGAATGTCGAGGCGCTCGATCACCCGCAGGAGGCTGCGGTAATCGTTCTGACTGGCGATGATCACCAGGGAGTTGGTGGACTTGTCCGCGGAGATCTTCACCTCGCCCGCGAACAGCTCGGCGGCGCTCACCCCGGCCTTCGCAGCGCCGGCCCCTGGCGGTGGAGGCACCGGAGGTCCGCCGCCCGAACGGGAACGATTCGAGGTGCCTTGAGCCAGTGACTGGAGGGTACTGGCGATGTCCTCGGCGTTGGCATTCTCGAGGGCATAGACGTTGATCCGCCCTTCGCCCGAGATCGGAATGTCGATCTCGCGGACCAGATTCTGGATCCGGTCGAACGCGGCCGGGCTGGCGACGATGATCAGCTTGTTGGTGCGCTCATCGGGAATCAGTTGCGAAAGCGTCGCCGGTCCACCGCCGCCTTCGGACGGGCCGCCTGCACCGCCGGGAGCACCGTTGGGCGCGGCTCCCGAACCCGGAGGAGGTGTCGGAATCGCTCCGCTGACGCCGCCGCCGCGCTGACCCGGCTTGTTTCCCTTGTTTTCGAACAGCTTGGTGATCTTGTCCGCCACTTCCTGGGCGGTGGCATAGTTGACCTGAATCACCCGGACTTCGTCGGATGACGACCGGGTGTCGAGCTGCTCCACGATCTTGTCGAGCCGGTGCATGTTCGAGCCGAGGTCGTGGACGATGATCGTGTCCGGCTGAAAAATAGTCGCCTCGCCGCCGCCGCTGGTCACCAGCTGAGACAGCAGCTGACGCATCGGCTCGATCTCCACGTACTTCAACTTGTACATCTTGGTGACCATCTGCTCGTTGAGCGGGTAGGGCTCACTCGGGTCGGTGATCAGCGGAATCGGGGACTGCTTCGCGCGCTGCTTCTCGACAATCTTGAGGAAGCGGCCCGTGCCATAGACCGCCAGGTTGTTGGAATCGAGAGCAGAGAGGAACGCCGCGTAGAACTGATCGGCGTCGACCTCGACCTTCCCGTTCTCGGGCCCGATGATCGAGATCTTGCCGCGGACATTGTCGCCGAGGACGAAGGTCTTGCAGGTCGCGTCGGAGACCGTCTGGAC
>JAYUUC010000510.1:0-3852 GCA_043755105.1 Myxococcales bacterium | reverse complement strand
TGACCGGAGCGCGAAGTGCCGGGAGGGTGCTTGCCATCCGCAACACCTCGTCCCGGCCCTGCTGCGCGGGCGCGTCCTCGGGCCACTGAGCGAGCCGGATCCGGTACTGGCGCCCGAGTGCCGCCAGCTCACCGAGGTGCCCCGCCTGCACGCGCATCGCTTCGTGGCGCGACGGTTGTTCCCAATCCTCCAGCGTTGCCAACCACTGCGGTATTACCGCTGCCGAAAGCTCGAGGGCGCGGGCGTCGAAGGAAGAAGGGTCGATCAAGCCACAGGAGTCGCACGCCCGGGCATTGGGCCGCCAGGCTGAAATGCAGCGCGGACAAAAGCCCGGAGGCACCGCCAGCAGTCTTCCCCCGTCCGCGAGCGCGAAGCCCCTCTTCATTCCCGTCCCATGCAGCGGCCGAAGCGGAATCACTTTCGGCAACTCCGCACGCAGCGGGACCGGCGCGGTGGCGCGAACACTCGAGGGGGAAGCAAACACCCGAACCTCGACGGCGCGCTCAGCGGGCTGCGAGCGGGTGGCCTGATCGCATTCCTCACAGCGGGCGACCACGGTCCGTGCCTCGAACCGGTACTGAACCAGCTCGACCAGCTGCTCACAACCCTCGCAAAGGTATTTCACGGCATCGCCACCTGGGTCAGTGGCACCGGCATCACGCAGAGGATCAAGGCGAGCAGACAGAGCGCGCAGATCCACCGTCGACTCGCGGCGAGCGGCTGCTCCGGGGTCGTTACCGGCGGGTGGCGAAAGCCGATCACCTTCGACGTCACCACCAGCCAGACGAGCCAGCCCGCGCTGTAAAAGACGCACAGCCCGGCCATCCCCAGAGCCATCACTTTTCCCACCCCCCGGGCCCGCTCGCCCAGCAGCGCATGGGTGAGGTGTCCGCCGTCGAGCTGTCCAATCGGAATCAGGTTGAGCATCGTCACCAGGGTCCCGAACCAGCCCGCCACCACCATCGGGTGGATGAACACTTCCTTCCCTGGCCGCAGCGCTCCAAACACCAGCCGCTGCAGCCCCAGCATCAGCAGGCTGTCTCCGAACACATAGCTCGCGCGAAGCGGCTCCGCCCCGGCGGGAGCGCTCGCCACCCCTGCCCACTTCGCCCGGAGCAGCTCCCACAATTGGGGCATCAGCACCCACAGCGAACCGGGTCCCGGAAAGTGCGGCCCTGGCATCGGAGGCGCATCGCCCACGGTGGAACGCGTCAAGCCAAACCAGAGCAGCGGAATCGCGACCGCCAATCCTGCCAGCGGTCCTGCGGCGCCGATGTCCACCAGCGCGTTGCGGTGGGGAATCGGGCCTCGAATTCGTATCACCGCCCCCAGAGTTCCGACCCCGAGCAGGGGAAGAGGGATGAAGTAGGGCAGCGAGGTGTCCACCTGATGGTACCGCGCCAGCAGGTAGTGCCCCATCTCGTGCGATCCGAGGATGGCCAGCAGCGAGAGACTGAAGGTGAGCGCCCCGACGGCCTGGTCCTGGAAGCTGCCGCCACCCCCGAAGACGAAGAAGAAGGTCCCGAACGTGGTGCAGAGCGTGGCCAGCAACAACCCGAGATTGACCAGGGGCCGATCCCCGGGACGGAAGAGCGCTTTGGCCATGGAGGACCCTCTGTTGGTATCAGGCGCACCCGTCATTTTCAACGCGCCGCCGGGGCCCTTCGTTGTCTAACCCTCTGAAACGTTTAGGCAATAACCTTGACTTGGCCAGGAGCCTCCCATACGCAAGGTCTGCTTTCCAACCCTTGTTTCTACTGGAGTCTCTCGATGAAGAAGCTTTTTCTTGCTGCACTCGTCTCTGCTTCTCTCGCCGGCTGCACCAGCGTCGAGACGGCTACCGTGGCGAGCTCGGAAATCGCCGCCAACGGTGAAGCGATCGCCGTGGTGCAGGCGAGCTCGCTCGGCCTGACCGCCATCTTCCACATCATTGACCTGGTTCAGTCTGACCTCGACGTGGTCGTCAACCGGCTGTTGGTGTCGGAGGCGAAGGCGATGGGTGCCACCAAGATCGACCTCAAGTCCGCCTCTACCACTCCCCGCCACGGCATCTTCGCCCTGGCCGGCACCCTCATCGGCATCACCCAGTCGAGCGCGACGGGCGTTGCAGTCAAGTAACTCCCCCCGTCGGGTGCTGCGCCGAAGAGCCCTCCTGGAGACAGGGGGGCTTTTCTGCGTCGGCCTGCTCCTCGTTGGCTGCCGCCTCGGAGACTCGGCCCCGCCCGATGAGAAGGCGCTGCTGGCCCGGGTGCGCCAGGGGCTGAACGACCGCGACCTCAAGCTCACCAGCTACCGCCTCGCCGGGGCCGCGACTCAGGACGGGGTCGAGGCCCGCTTCGAGTTCGACTATCGCTCTCCCAACCGGATGCGGGGGACGCTGCTGTCTCCCCAGCAGCGGAGCTTCGCTTTCGATGGCCAGCAGCTCTTCGAGCTCGACACAGACGCGCGGAAGCTCACCACCTACACCTTGAAGTTGCCCCCGGCATCGCTCGCGGAGCTGCTCGCGCGAACCTTCACCCCCTTCGCGCCGGAGGGGTTCCGGGTGCCGCTGCTGACCCGGAAAGTGCACGCCCGCCTCCTCCGCCATCCCCGCGGACCCGAGGCAGTCGAGCTCTCGCTGCAGCCTTCGGTCGAGGGTGAGTCCAAAGCGGAGCTCGAGGTCCGCTATCTGCTCCGCTGGCCTTCGCTCGATTTTCTCTCCCGCACCTTCACCAGCGGAGGCAAGCAGGTCGAGCTACGGGTAGAGGAAGAACATTGCGAGCCCGCGCTTGGTTTCTGCGTCCCCAAGCTGCTGGCACAGTGGGAGGACGGGGTCCGCACGGCCCACACCACGTTCAATCGAATCGAGCTCAAAGTTCCCTTACCCGAGGACCATTTCCGCCTCTCGCTCCCGGCCGGATTCGAGTCGAAGGCCCAGACGCTCAGCCCTTCTGCGCCGGCCAGGGAGTAACGAGAAAGTTGTGAAGCAACGCACTTCCTTCGGGCGTGCCGATGCTCTCGGGGTGGAACTGGACTCCCAGGACCGGGTGCTTGCGGTGAGCAACCGCCATCACCGTTCCGTCCTCAAGGGTCGCGATTATCTCGAGGGCGGGAGGCAAGGACTCCTCCCGAAGCACCAGCGAGTGATAGCGCATCGCCTCGAACGGCTGGGCGAGCCCGGCGAAGAGCGGGTGACCCCGGTGATGGATGGCACTGGGCTTGCCATGCATCGGCACCTTGGCTCGGACCGCTTCAGCCCCGTAGGCGACGCCGATCGCCTGGTGTCCAAGGCAGACCCCGAGCACCGGAAGCGCGGGCCCCAGGCGCTGGACGGCTTCGACGCAGATTCCCACCCGTTCCGGTTGCTCCGGGTTGCCCGGTCCAGGCGAGAGCACCAGATGGGTGGGCTTCCAGGCAGCGAGCTGGTCGACGGTGAGGGCGTCGTTGCGGAACACTTCAGGGGGCTCGCCGGTGAGCGCGCCGATCGCCTGGTAGAGGTTGAAGACGAAGGAATCGAAGTTGTCGATCAGCGCCACCCGCGGCGGAGGCGTCTCAGAGGCCATCGCGGGCCAGCTCCAGCGCGGTGACCAGGCCCTGAGCCTTGTCGAGGGTCTCCTGGTACTCGGCTTCGGGCAGAGAGTCGCTGACGATGGCTCCTCCGACGTGGAAGCTGAGGCGGCTCCCCTTCTTCAGCCAGGTGCGGATGACGATGTTGAAGTCCAGCGCGCCGTCGAAGTCGATGTAGCCGATCGCACCGGAGTAGACCCCGCGCGCGTACGGCTCGAGGCGGGAGATCAACTTCATCGCTTCGATCTTTGGCGCGCCGGTCATCGAGCCTCCGGGGAAGGTGGCGCGGAGAAGCTCGAGCGCGCT
>JAYUUC010000509.1:0-11134 GCA_043755105.1 Myxococcales bacterium | reverse complement strand
TGAGGCTGCGGTAGGGACTGCGGATGATGGAATACCAACGGCGTCTCTGCTTGGAAATCCGGTGGTTGATGCCCCGAAGCTCTCCGTCGAGCACGTCGTCGTAGTAGCGAAGCTCGAGCAGCTGCGCATTGCAGATCTCGAGGATGTCGGGGATGTCGCGACTGCCGGACGGCTCGTAGACGAAAGCGCTGTTCCAGTCGACCACCACCAGATCTCGCTCGGTGTAGCTGAAGTGCTGCGAGACGACGTCGTTGCGCTCGTAGTCCGAGAGGGGGGTGGGCCCCACTTCGCCGATCAGCAGTCGCGAGAGCCCGTCAGCCTCGAGCAGCTCGTGAGCGGTGGGGTCGCCCTGGATCTTCTCCGCAATCACGACTGTATAGCTTTCGTTCTGGCCCCAGAGGTGGGGGGCTTCGAGCGCGGGCGCCAGCGTCTCCCGCATCTGTCGCACCCGAGACAGCGCCATTTCTTCCAGGCTGTGGCTGTCGAACAGTTCATCGGCAAAGGGAATCAGCTGCTCGAGGGTGGTGCCCCTTTCAATCGGCACAGCGACGATGATCGACACTGCACCGTAATCAAACAGTCGGGCGCGCACCGAGACGGCGATCTCGCGCCCATCGCGGAGGGTCAGCTGACCCGGCGCGAGCTGAGCGGTGAGCGGAGGATTGGGCAGCAGCAGGTACTCGCTGCCTTCCCGGCTCAGCTTCAGCCGCTGGCTTTCCAAGGCAAGCAGCTGGCGCGCCTGCTCGAGATCGATCTCGTCGGCGACGTCGAAGATGCGGTAGCAGAGGATCTCGGCCTTCTCGAACACCCAGCTCCGACTCACGTGGAAGAAGGGCCGGAAGAGGGCGCCTTCAGGTAGGTGCGCACATCCCAGAGCTCTGGGAAGAAGGTCAGCTCGAGTGCCTGACGCAGGAACCCCACCCCCGAGCTTCCACCGGTGCCAGGCTTGAAGCCGATGATCCGCTGCACCGTCTTCATGTGGCGAAAGCGCCACAGCTGAAAGCGCTCCTCGACATCCACCAGCTTCTCGCACATCTCGTAAGCATCCCAGCATCGGTCAGGATCTTCGTAAATCGTCCGGAACACTGCCACCACCGCCTCCGAGCGTTGATAGGGCAAGGACCAGTCCCGCTCGACCCGGTCGGCGGGAACCGGCATGCCCTGACGCGCGAGGTAGCGAAGGAACTCGTCGTAGATCGAGGGCAGCCGGAGCAATTGCTCGAGTTCGGCCTTGATCTCGGGCACGTGGGCATGGGGTCCCAGGGTCTGGGCGTCCTTGTTGCCGAGAAGAAATTCGATCGCCCGGTATTGATGGCTTTGAAAGCCGCTCGCCCGGCCAAGCGCGTCCCTGAATTCGAGATATTCGTTCGGGGTGAGCGTCTCGAGCACGCTCCACTGTTCGAAGAGAATGCGCTGGATCTGCCCCACCCGGGCGAGGCTCTTGAAAGAAGTTTCGAGCCGGTCAGCCTGGATCTGCCTCACCACTGCCTTGAGCTCGTGGATCATCAACTTCATCCACAGCTCCGAGGTCTGGTGCTGAATGATGAAGAGCAGCTCGTCGTGATGCGCGGGGCGGGACCGGGGCTCCTGCGAGTTCAGGATGCGGTCGAGCCGCAGATAGTCTGCGTAGGTACTGCCAGGCGCCAGGTCGACGTGAATGCCCTTCTCGAGCTCGCGTTGGGTCATGCGCTTTGTTTACATTTTTTCGGGAGCTGGCAGCAACGCCGCTCACCGAAAGGGCCCCGCACCCAGAGGAAGGATGCCGGGCCCCTTGACGTCAGCCGGAGTGGCTTTAGGACTTCTTTTCTCGAGCGGCACGCAGCGCCTTGGCGGCGGCACGGCCCCGGGGGAGTACGATATCGGAGACGCTGTTCGGCTCCGCATACTCCTTCCAATCGGCCGGCAGCCGACCGGTGCGCGAAAGGTTGCGCAGCTTCTGGTAGTGCGCGGCGCAGTAACCCTTGCTCCGTGCCTTGTTCTTGCAGCCAACCAGTGCGCAGGGACGGTCATTCGCACCCGCCTCGGCGCGGACCCGACGGCGACCAGCGCCGCGGACCTTCTTGTTGCCACGTGCACCTGCTCGCGCACTGTTCACCGAGCCGGGAGGACGACCGGGACCCCGGCGAACGGCTCCACCGAGCAGCGCCGAAAGGGGATTGAGACGCTCGGCCAGAGCCCGGAGCTCGCCTAGGTTCGAGGCGCCTTCCTGAAGCCGGCTCACCGCGTTTTGCAGCGGGCGCAGCTGGGACTCAATCTCTTTACGAATCATTTCACGAAATGCTTGATCAACAGACATGGCACTCCCGAATCAGAAGGTGTTGATGCTCGCGGGTGCCTATACTCGCCGCGATTGGCTTTGTCGAGACAAGTTGATGTCTAATGATTAGCGTTGGGTGCACTCTGCGTCTGCTTTGTCGCTTTTCGTGCCTTTTTCCAGGCCCTTCGTACCAGCTAAGCCCGGAGCGGAGGCCTCCACCTTTTCCCGGCGACCGAGTACTCGGGCGGCGCGCTCCTCTCCCTTGAGGGTCGTCCTCCCCGCGCCAAAGGTGGGTCGAACCCCGGTTCCCTCGACCCACTCCGCAAAAGTGAAGAAGGGTAGGCGCTGGCCGCCAAACAGGCACGAACACTGCAATCCCCGCGTGTGGTGTTGAAGCCAATGGCTGTGACACCTCAATATTTTCAGGCGTTTGAAGCCCGATGCGGGACCGGACGCGCGGGTTGCTCGAGACACGGCTGTCATGAACCGAGGGGGATTTCTGATGCGAACGTTGAAATGGGTTGCCGGGGTGGTGGCGGTGGGCTGCGCATGGGGCTGTGGGAGCCCTGCCCTGTCACGCCCGAACCGATCGGCTGGTTCGGTTGCGCTTTCGCGAGACGATGGTCTGGTCTACGCGGTCGATGGGGACACCGATCGACTGCTGGTGGTCGACACAGCCCGCGAGCAGAAACTTGCAGAGGTGGCGGTGGGACGGCTGCCGGAGCAGGTGCTGGTCGGCTCGGACGATACGATTTACGTCACCAATCGGCTGGGTCGCAGTGTCTCGGTGATTCACAAGGGCGACTGGAGCGAAGCGGCGCGGATCGAGGTGGGGGTCGAGCCGGTGGGGATGGCGTTGTCGACCGATGGCAAGACCTTGTTGGTGGTCAGCAGCACCGCTGCCGGCACCAGCGACTTCGGAACGTTGACCGCGATCGACGTCGCAACCTTGCAAGCCAAGTGGGTTTTGCCGGTGGGAGAAGAGCCCCGCTCGGTGGCAGTGATTGACGACCGGCGGGCCTTCGTCTCGCTGTTCAAATCTGGGGACCTGGTCGAGATCGACCTCACCCAGCCCTCGGTGACTCACAGCGGATCCTCCCTCTATGCCCAGCTGTATCGTTCCGCGCTGGGCAATACCGCTTCGAATGGCAAGAAGGCTGTGTCTCCGAACAGTTTTGAAGCGAGCACCGTTCACCCGCGAGCGATGGCGGGCCTGGTGCTCAGCCCCGACGGCAAGCGGATCTACGCCACCGCGTTGATGGACAGCGAGAGCTCGCTGACCAGCACCGGGCCGCGCGGTACCCCCGGGCCCAGCGGAACCACAGAACCGGCGAATCCTTCAGGGAGCGGAGACGCCTCTTATGGCGGCGGCGGCTGCCGCCCCGGCGCGGTGACCGCCCCCAGCCTGGTGACTTTTGACAGCGACGGGACGCCGCGGGTCGACGACCTGTCCGGCTGTCAAATGGAGGTCGCATCGGACCGGCCTCCGACGGTGCTCCAGGCGGGGACGAAGGGGGGAACGGTACAGGGGCCCTCGGCCGTGGTGGTCAACACCACCGGGACCTGGCTGTTCGTGGTCAATCAGCAGAGCAACAACGTCGCGGTCGTCGCCACCGGGAGCGACGAAATACGGAACGCGTCCACCGACGATCACCGCTCCAGGTTCGTCGTTCCGTCCAACCTGCGCTCGCTGGTGCAGGTGGGAGCGGGGCCGACTGGCATTGCGCTGACCTCGGACGACCGGAAGGCCTATGTCTACAGTTCCTTCGACCATACCCTCACGGTGCTGATCGGCGGCGAGTCGGGCACTGTGGTGTCTTCCGGCCGCTCGCTCCGGCTGGCAGACGACGTGTTGAGCCCTGACGTGGTCGCCGGGCGGAAGCTGTTCTTTTCGGCGAGCGACCCGCGAATGAACGACCCAAGCACGGGCATCGCATGTGCGAGCTGTCACCTCGAGGGCCGCGAGGACGGACACGTCTGGATTTTCGGCGATGGCCCACGTCAGACCCCCTCGCTCGCAGGTCGCATGACCGAGCAGACGGCGCCGTTCCACTGGAGTGGAGAATTTCCCGATCTGGGTGAGTTCATGACCCACACCGTGCAGCAGCGCATGGGGGGGACGGGCACGACCCCTGAGATGCTCGGGCAGCTGAAAGCCTACATTTCCTCGATTCCCGCTGCCGAGAATGCCAATCGGTTGTCCACCCCCAACGATGCCCAGGTTCGCGGTGCCCATGTCTTTCAGAAGGCGCAGTGCAACAGCTGCCATGCGGGAGACGCGCTGACGAACAATGGATTTGCAGACGTGGGAACGCGGGTGATGGGAGGCCCCCATCCGGACCTGGGCCTCGAGCTTCGCTCCGGGTTGAACACCCCTTCCCTGCTGGGGTTGGCCCGTTCGGCGCCGTACCTGCACGACGGCAGTGCGCCCACCCTGAAGGCGAGGTTGCTCCGCGGCAAGGCGAACAATCTCCATGGAACGACCGCTTCCCTGTCGGATCAGGAAGTGGACGACCTGGTGGAGTACCTGAAGGTTCTCTAGTCGGTTGGGAAGCGCGCCCAACTGAACTGGGCGCAGTGACGGTCAACCGTCCCGTTGGCCCGCGAACCCGGGGCCAATGGGGCTTTCGCTACGAAGAGTAGCAAGGCCAGAGGCGCGCCTCCCATCGAGTCTTGACGACTGCGCATTCAGTCCCGACGCGGTCGCGCTGTTGCCGGTCTTCGGAAAGCGAAGAACGGGCAACTTCCGCCAACGCCTCCAGCCAGGTGGTCGCGGGAACCTGGCCCAGAAACGACTCGAAATCTCAGGAGCCCCCCGGGGGACGGAGGGCTCGGCGCGGAATCTACTTTGCGGCCGTGGTCACGGGAGCGGAAGTCTGCGGCGAGGCAGCCCCCCCCTTTCCAAGATTTTCCATCTTCAGGGTGCCTTCGAAAATAACGCCGCGGTCCATCGCAAGCGACGGAGTCTCGACGCTGCCTTTCACCCTGCCAGGCTGATGGAGTTCGACGGTCTGGGTCGCGCGGATGTTGCCTTCGACGATGCCGTTGACGATCACGGTGCCTGCAGTGATCTCGGCAGAGACCCGGGCCCCCTCGCCAATCACCAGAGTGTCCTTGGTGTGGATCTGGCCGGTGAACTTCCCGTCGATCCGGACCTGGCCCTCGAAAGTGAGCTTGCCCTCGAACTCACTGCCCTTTCCCAGAAGGGTGTGGACTTCTCCTGCTGCGCGCGGCGGGGGTTGCGACACGGTGGGCTCCTCTCGCCGGACGGGGGTGGGGGCCGCCGGCTGCTTTTCGTCTCTCTTTTCGCTGAACAATGCCATCGCAGGTTCCTACTTTCGAAAATGCATCAGCAGTCGGTCAAGGTCATCATAGGAGAAGAAATCAACCTCGATGGTGCCCTTGCCGCCGCGATCAACCAATCGAACTTTCGTTCCCAATTTACGCTGCAGCTCCTCAACCAGCTGACGGGCCTGAGGAGTTGGGCGTGACTCTTTTTCCTTCGTTCCACTGCTCTGCGCCCTGCCCTGCTTGACGCGTCGTTCGGTCTCGCGGACCGAGAGTTTCTCGAACGAGACCCGGCGCGCGAGGGCGAGCATGTCGGCAGGTCGGGGTAGACCGAGCAGGGCCCGAGCGTGCCCCATGTCGAGCTCACCGCGAGAGAGCATCTCTTTGACTTCGTCCGGCAGGGCCAGCAGCCGCAGGGCGTTGGCGATCGAGGAACGGTCCTTGCCGACCCGCTGAGCGATCTGCTCCTGGGTCAAGGACCGGGTGTCGATCAGCTGTTTGTACCCGGCCGCTTCTTCGATCGGATTGAGGTCGGCACGTTGAAGGTTCTCGACCAGGGCGAGCTCGAAAGCTTCTTCGTCAGAAACCTCGCGGACGACCGCCGGGATCTCCTTCAGCCCCGCGAGCTGGGCGGCGCGCCACCGTCGTTCGCCTGCGATCAGTCGGTAGCCCTTGCCCGACTTGCGGACGATGATGGGCTGGATGATGCCTTGCGCCTTGATCGACTCCGCCAGTTCGGCGAGCTTTTCTTGATCAAACACCTTGCGGGGCTGGTCTGCGTCGCGACGCACCTCTTCAATGGGGAGGTAGGTCAGGCCGGTGCCATGCGCGTCGGGAACCGGCACCACGGGCACAGGCTTGGGAATCAGGGCTGAGAGCCCACGGCCCAACGCCCGCTTTTTTTCACTCCCTGCCATGAGCTGGATGCGGATCCCCGGACTTCAGTGGTTGCGGTGGAACGACGCGGCTCTGCGGTTATGCCACGACCCTGACGTGTTGTCCCTTTGCTGGATGCGACGTTTCGGCGCTGCGTCGCTTTTCCCGGCGGAGGATTTCCTTCCCGAGCGCGAGGTAGCTTTCACAGCCCTTGGATTTGATGTCGTAGAGGATGATGGGCTTGCCGAAGCTGGGACACTCCGACAACCGGACGTTGCGGGGCACCACGGCGTCGAACACGAGGTCGGGGAAGTGCGTCCTCACTTCCTCGGAGACCTGATGGGCGATGTTGGCGCGGACGTCGAACATGGTGAGCAAAATCCCTTCCACTTGCAGGCCCGGATTGAGCCCACCTTTCACCAGATCAATGGTGTGCATCAGCTGCGAGAGGCCCTCGAGCGCGTAGTACTCGCACTGGAGGGGGATGAGGACGGAGTCGGCCGCAGTGAGCGCGTTTAGAGTGAGCAAGCCGAGAGAAGGCGGACAATCGATGATCACGTACTCGTAGGCGGGCGCCAGCGGGGCGAGTGCCTCACGCAGACAGAACTCCCTCCGCTCGATCGACACCAGCTCGATCTCCGCACCCGTGAGGTCGGGAGTGGCGGGAACGACCTCCAGGAAGCGGAGTTCGGTCGGATGGACCAGTTCTGCCAGTGGCCTCCCGTCAACAAGGGCATCATAAATGGTGCCCTTGAGGTCATCGCGCCGCAGGCCGAGTCCGCTTCCCGCGTTGCCCTGCGGGTCGAGGTCTACCAGCAAGGTTTTCCGTTCCGCGGAAGCGAGGCTGGCCGCGAGATTGACCGCCGTGGTGGTCTTCCCGACGCCGCCTTTTTGGTTGGAGATGCAGATGACTCGTGCCACAGATACCCCCGGTTGATAGGCGTGAACCTTCGCACTTCAGCCTGACAACGCTGCGTGACACTACATGCTGGGTCGTCGACTGTCACGGCCCGCTGGACCAGGAAAAAGCCCGGGGTACGCATGCTTACGTACCCGACGGCGCAGAAAGTCTGACGAATGCCCCCGCCGGGTGAAGGGCAGGCCCGAACCTGTTCCACGTGAAACGTGTTGAGACTCGGCTCACGGGAAGTTGGACGACGGGGACACGTCAGAGGCCCCGGTTGCTGCTCGAACGACAGCCCCACTGACAAGCCGAGGGGTCCTACGGGGATCAAAAGCGAATTTCCGTGCCGAACGGGCCTGGGCGGATGCGCGGTGACCGCGAAAGCTTGCAGACGGCTCCCTCACTGGAGGGCACTCGAACTTGCCGCCGCGATTCTAACCTTACCGGCTGAAAGGCTCGCGTTTCACGTGGAACATCTCACGCCCGGAAAGCGCGTTTCATGCGCGTCACAGCAAACTCTACCACGACAAGGCACGCTCACCTCGCGGACTCTGATGTTCCACGTGAAACGGCAAGTCGTGTTAAAAAAGATTGGAGTCGAACTCACCTGCGATCCGGGTCGAAAGCGAGCTCTGCTCAACCGCTGGCCTGTTGCTGCGACCGGCCTGCGGCAGCGACTGAGCTCCTTCGGAGAGCCCAGGATTTACACATGTCCCACGCGTGGATCCGCTTGATGCGAAACGAGGGCCGGTCGGCCAGCGATCGCATAACTTGAAGAAGCGGGAGGGGCAGACGGGTGGGGCGGTCCTGAAATCCGTAAGGCCCGAACTGTCCCTTCCGGTTCCATCAGATCACCCGACATCCCAACTGGAACAAATCTTGAAGCTCCAACTTCCCCCACGGGACCTTGGTCCTAGGTAGCCCCTACTGACGCAACCAGCGAGCGGACTGGCTCCAGCGAGCGGCTTCAGATCGCTGAACCGAGGCGCGAGCTCTTTCGGCCTGTGATTGGCGTCATCTACAAAGCCCCAGGGTGCCCGATCGTTCCTGACGCGGGCCACTACCCATTTCGAAGGCTTCGCTGCCTCCCGTTAGCCCGACGTTACCTACCGCCGATCGTGTTCAAATACGGCAACGGCTCGAGGATCGCCGCTGAACGGCAGCGTGTACTCCCGCATCGACACGATTCTCATCCCCGCTTCTTGCGCGAGCCTTTCGAGCTCCTCCTGCGCGGGCGCGCGGCCCAGCATTGCCACGACTTTTCCTGCGGGTGCATAGCCAGGCGCCAGAGCCAGCCAACCTTTCAGGTCGACCAGTGCCCGGGAAATCACCGCATCTACCCGCGGCAACTTCTCTGCGTCCGGGTTTCCTTTCGCGCGCTGATGGACCCCGCGCGCCCCGGTCAGCCCGAGCATCGCGATCGCGTGCTTGATGAAGCCCACCTTTTTAGCCACCGAGTCCACCATCGTGACTTCCAGTTCCCTGCGGACGATCTTCAGTGGAAGGCCAGGAAAGCCCGCCCCCGAGCCCAGATCGAGCACCGAGCTCACCCCCACCAACTCCGGAAGCACCGCCAGCGAATCGAGAAAGTGCTTTTCGAGCACCTCGTCCTCGTCGATGATCGCCGTCAAATTGACCTTTCGATTCCATTTGAGAAGCTCCCCGCCCAGCCGTTCCAGATGGGTCCGTACCAGGGTCGGAAGCGTCAGCCCGAGTGCAGATCCTCCGGCTTCGAGCCGCGACATACCTCCCGTGTTATCCACAACCGCTCCTTCTGTGACCTGGGCTAAGCACTCGGAATCATTGAGCAACGGCGGATCGCCATAGTTGCCAACACTTTTCCCACAAGAAAAAATCTCTTCGATTTTCATCGACTTTGAGACTGTGCCGGATCCCTTCGCAATCGGCGCAAATGAATCAACAGGAGCGAGAGGTCGGCCGGCCCCAGGCCGGGAATCCGCCTGGCTTGGGCCACGGTGAGCGGCCGCGCCTCGGCCAACCTTTCCTTCGACTCAGAAGACAGTCCCCGAACGTCTGCGTAAGGGAAATCAGGGGGAATGTCCCACCCATCCATTCCCCCGAGTTCGCGCGCTGCAGATTTCGCGACCTGACGCACGTAGCCTTCGTACTTGAGCTCGGTTTCCACTTCAGAGCAAACCGCCTCCGAGAGGGGCGGACGAAGCGGATCGTCCCCCCGCATCCCCTCGTAGGTCACCTCCGGACGCCGGAGCAACGCTGCCCACCGTCCTGACTTGAGGCGCGCAATTTCTGCCTTTATCGCCGCGGTCTTCGAGAGAGTGAGCTGATGCTCCTCGGCACTCACCAGCCCCACCCGATGTCCGTGCCCCCGCAGCCGCCGGTCAGCATTTCCTTCGCGGAGCTGCAGCCGGTACTCGGATCGTGAGGTGAACATCCGGAACGGTTCGTCCACGCCCCGGGTGACCAGATCGTCCAACAACACGCCGCCGTGCGCTTCCTCACGCCCCAGAACCAGTGCCGGCTCGCCCTTCACCGAGAGAGCCGCGTTGATCCCCGCAACCAACCCCTGAAAAGCCGCTTCTTCGTACCCCGACGTCCCGTTCAACTGGCCCGCAAGAAACAGCCCGGGCACCCCCCGCGTCTCCAGCGTCGGCCGCAGCTGAGTGGGCGGAGCGTAGTCGTATTCCACTGCGTAGCCGGCACGCACCAGTTCCACCTGTTCCAGTCCTGGAATGGTCCTCAACAGCTCCTGCTGCACATCCTCGGGCAAGCTGGTGGAGAGCCCCGCGGGGTAGACGACCTCGCTGTCTACGCCTTCAGGTTCGAGGAAGATCGCGTGGCGGGGCCGCGCGGAGAAGCGCTGCACCTTGTCTTCGAGCGAGGGGCAGTAACGCGGACCCCGGCCGACGATTTCCCCTCGATACAGAGGCGAGCGTTCCAGGTTGCGGCGGACGCACCGGTGGGTGGCATCGTTGGTATAGGTGAGGTGACATTCCAGCTGAGGCAAGGTCGGAAACGGCAAACAGGTTCGCAGGGAAAGTGGCCTCGGCTCGCGGTCTCCGGGTTGAGCCTCACAGCGCGAAAAATCGATCGTCCCCCGCGCCAGCCGAGGAGGGGTACCCGTCTTGAACCGGGCCAGGGTAAGCCCCAGCGCTCGAAGCGATTGCGATAACCCAGAGGCCGCAGGCTCACCGATTCGCCCACCGGCTTGCTTCTGTGTTCCGACGTGCATCAGGGCTTCGAGAAAGGTCCCGGTGGTGACCACCACCTTCGTCGACCGGAACGTCCGACCGTCCGAGAGCCGAAGACCCAGGCGCTGGCCATCCTCGAGCACCAGCCCTGACACCTCGCCCTCCACGAGGGTCAACCCTGACTGCCCGAACACCGCGCGCTGCATCGCCCGGGCATAGGCCTCTCTGTCACAGAGAACCCGACTGGCCCTCACCGCCGGACCCTTTGACGCGTTGAGGGTCTTGAAATGGGTTCCAGCGCCGTCCGCAGCCCGTCCCATCTCTCCTCCCAGCGCATCCAGTTCTCGAACCAGGTGCCCCTTGGCGGTGCCTCCGATGGCGGGATTGCAGCTCATCCGCGCGATGGAATCGCGGCTCAAGGTCACGGCGAGGGTGGAGACGCCGATGCGGGCAGCGGCCAGCGCCGCCTCGCAGCCCGCATGTCCCAGTCCCACCACGATGACGTCGAACGATTCAAGCATCAGCGCCGACACCTAGCCCGAGCGCGAACGGAGCGGAAGTCCGGCCCGGATTCCCGCTCGAATTCACAGGCTCATTTCCCAATGCAAAAACGCTGAAAAATGGCGTCGAGCAGAGGGC
>JAYUUC010000508.1:0-11135 GCA_043755105.1 Myxococcales bacterium | reverse complement strand
AGGATCTGCCAGGAAGCGAAGGTCGACACTCCCCAGGCCTTGGCCTTGCCCGACGCGAGCACGGCCTGCATCGCATCGAGCGTCTCGGCGATCGGCGTCTCGGGGTCGGGCGCGTGAAGGTAATAGAGGTCGACATGGTCAGTGCCGAGCCGTTCGAGGCTCTCGTCGAGCGCACCGATGACCCTCGCCGCCGAGAGGCCTTCGGGCTTTCCTCTCTGAAGCAGCCCCACCTTTGTGGCGATGCCGGCACGTTCCCGCCTGCCCCGCAGCGCCTGGCCGAGAATCCGCTCTGCCTCACCCTTCTGGTAGACATTGGCGGTGTCGAAGAACGCGTCCCCGTGCTCGATCGCGCAGTCGACGATCTTCTGCGCTTCCGCGGCAGGCGTTCGGGCGCCGAAGTTCATCGTTCCGACGGTGACGAAGGCGGGAAGCATCGGCGCAGTGTAGACGAGCAAAGAAGCGTTCCACAGGGACATCGGGGCTGCGGTCCAGGGGCCAGCAAAGTATGGTCCGCCGGTGCACCCCTATGCCTGGCATTCCGAAAGCGACGAGCCGACCCCCGAACGACTGACCCCGGTGGACGATCGCCTCACCGCCGACGCGGCCCTGAAGCGGCTGCGACGGGGCGAATACCTGCTCTACACGGGGGACTTTCACAACGCCAAGCAACTGCTCGCCGCACTGAGTCGACGTTTGGCCAGGGGTTCGACTTCCCGCACCCCGCTCGACGCCTTTCGTGCGGAACGCCAGACCCGGCAACTCGAGCACGACATCCTCTCACGGGTGGTGGTCTCGCTGGACCGTGGCTATCGGCTGGCACTCGCGCGAGCGCCCGACGTGGCCGAGGCCTGCCGATGGGTCTGGGGCGAGGCCACGCTCGATGCCACCGTGGTGTCTTTGAAGACGCTGCTCGGAATGCTCGGGTCCGCCGAGTGGCGCCGGAAAGGGCTGACCGTTCCCGGGTTGAAGGGGAGACTTCACCCGCACTACGGGGTCTACCTCCCCACCCGCACCGATTACATCGAATTGCTCCGCACGATGGGCCCGGTAACGGCCCGTCGGGTCTTCGATGTTGGGACAGGCACCGGAGTGCTCGCATTCCTGCTTCTGCAGCAGGGAGCGTCGACGGCCCTCGCCACCGATGTCGATGCCCGCGCAGTCACCTGTGCGAAGGACAACGCAGAACGGCTCGGGCTCGCGGAGCGCTTCGAGGCCATCGAGCGAGACCTCTTTCCCGAAGGAAAGGCCGACCTCGTCGTTTGCAACCCGCCCTGGATTCCCGAGCCTCCCAAGAATCGGGTCGATCGCGCGGTATTCGACCCTGAAAGCCAGTTCCTCAAGCGCTTTCTCGAGGAGCTTCCGCATCACCTCGAGGACGGTGGGAGGGGTCTGCTGTTGTTGTCGGATCTCGCCGTGCTTCTCGGCCTACGTTCCGCTGACTGGCTTCCGGAGCAACTCGCCCGCGCCGGGCTGCACGTTGTCTCGACGCGGTCGGTGACGGCCCATCACGCCAAGGCGAAAGATCAATCTGACCCGCTCCACGCGGCTCGCTCGCGCGAGGTCACCACGCTCTACGTCCTCGCACCGGGAGCAAACCCGGGCTGAGGCCGCCGCGCGCTACGTCGAGGGCGGCACCCCCAGCTGAGCCATCGCCCGCTGGAACGAAACGTATTCCTGCGCGCCGACGATCGCGAGCCGTTCTCCGAGGACGAAGGTCGGAATGCCGGTGACGCCCATCGAGCGCGCCTGCGCCGCGGAAGTCTCGACCCGCTCGCGGTAGTCGCCCGAATCCACTGCCCGCTGCAGTGCCACCGGGTCGAGTCCTGCTTCCACCGCGGCCGCCGCGAGAATCTGGGGGGCAGAGATATCCTCTCCCTCTTCCCAGTAGCGTCGCATCAGCGCGTGATGGAACGGCTCGATCAGGCCTTGATCCCGTGCAAATTCGGTGGCCTCGTGGGCGCGACGGGTGGAAGGAATGCGCTCGCGTTCCACCAGCTTCAGGCCGGCCTGGGCGAAGCGGGCCCGCAGCGGACTGGCAGGGTCCTGCATCTTCTCACGCACGTAGGCCGGGAGCGCCATTCCCTCGGGTGGAATGTCTTCACGAAGGAAGTACGGACGCCACTCGACTGCGACGGGGTATTCCTTCCGAAGCTTCTCGACCTCGACCAGGCCGACGTAGCACCAGGGTCAAATGTAGTCGGAGTAAACGCGGATGGTGAGGAGAGGATTCATGGTGCTGGCATAGCATCCGCTTCGATTTTTCGCCGCGACTCCCCGGGCTGAACCGAAAAGGTCATTCCGGCCGTGCGCAGACGTTCAATCAGGCTTATCCCCATCGCTGCTGCGGGCGTGAGCACGCCGCCGGTGGCCGGAAGCTGGGCGTCGTCCTCGACGAGGCAGATCGCCGCTTCGGAGATCATCTTTGCCGTCTCGCCGTAGCCGGGGTCGCTGGTGCCGCGAACTTCTCCCCGAAGGCGAACCTTGGCGCCCTGGGCGTCGGTCCCCTCCCCGACCAAGCGGAAGACGAAGTAGCCCCGCTCTCGGGTTCGAAGTGACGGCCCCTGTCCCGGTGAAGGCAACACCCGGCGCAGCACCGCACGCCCGGGGCGGGTGGCCCCGAGGCCGAAGAAGGCAGCGACCCCTGTGGCCACCGCGCTCGCTGCGACGGCCCCCTTGAGGCCCGCGGGGAAGCTCATCACCTCGGTGTATTTGAAGTCGCGGCCGTAGGCGTATCCCTGCAACGCGTTGGAACGGCGCACCACCCGGGCATTGATACCGGCCATCACGAAGGGCCCGGTCCAGCGTCCCAGCCGAGGGTCGAAGCGAACCCCTTGAAAGTCCTTTTCGTCGTCAGACGCAGGCCCATGGCCGGGGTCCAGGGCATAGGGGTCCGCGAGCAGTCGTCGCACTTCGCGATCGCGCCCCATCTCTTCGAGCAGCAGCAGCCCGCTGGCGATGGTGCCCCCACTGATGCCACCCCGGCTCTCGCCGGCGAAGGTGTGGACTTCGGAGCAAGGCCTTCCGTGCAGCGCCTTCATCTCCTGCTGAAGCATGAACACCCCGAGGTCGGACGGGACCGAGTCGAAGCCGCAGCAGGGGACGATCTTCGCGCCGCTCTGCACCGCCTCGTCATGGTGGGCGTCGATCATCTGTCGGACGAAGGGCACCTCTCCAGCGAGGTCGACGTAGTGAGTGCCGTGGCGGGCGCAGGCGGCTACCAGCTCGCGACCGTAAAGTGAGAACGGCCCCACGGTCGATGCGATGGCCCGGGCATTGGGAACGAAAGCGTCGAGAGAATGGGAATCTTTCGCATCGGCCACCACCAGAGGCAGTGCGGCGGCTTCGGGAGCGATGGCGGCGAGTCGGTGACGAAGGGCTTCCAGCTTTTCGCGGCTGCGGCCTCCGAGCGCCCAGCGCAGGCCCGGCCGGGCTGAATTCCTTCGAACGAGGTATTCGGCCACCAACTGACCGGTGAACCCAGTGGCTCCCCAGACGACGAGATCGAACGCACGAGCCGGTCCATTTTTCACGCGGTGACCCTACCAGAACGCGGCCCGGACCCTGCTCGTTTCAGCCCGATGGCACCGCGGTTCATGTCACTGGCCTATCAAGGGGGCAACTCCTGAGAGGCGCTACCCAGGGCAGACAGGGTCGGTTATGAAGTCGATGCACCGCAGTGGAGTGATGTTGCCCAAGCCTGAGCCCAAGTGGCGAAGAGTGACGTCGTGGAAGGGAGGCCTGCGGCCTGCTCGCAAGGGCCCGACGCGGGCCTCGGGCACACACTACGACCCGACGTTTCTCACCGCTGCCGATCGCGAAGAGCTTCAGCGCTGGCTGACCACGCTGCACCCGCTGTGGGAAAATCGATTCTCGGACCACCGACCCCTCTCCGAAGGGCAAGTCCAGCGACCGCTGCTGCGGCCGGTCTACTGGCTGGGGAACTGGCAGTTCGCTTGCCTGGACTATTACCGTCCGCCGGCGGGGGTCCGCGACCGATGCGTCCGCGCAGAGCCTTTTCCGGCCTTTCTCGCGGCGCTGGTGGACGAGATCGAGGCGATCACCCGGAAGATGTTCGTCGCCCCGGATCTTCCCCCGCGATGGTCGCTCAACACCTGTCTCGTCAACTTCTACGGCCGCCGCAAGGAGGGAGGCCGCTGGGTGGACACCGCCCGGGTGGGCGAGCACCGCGACTTCGAGCCGGGGCCGGTGGCCTCGCTTTCCATCGGAGAGCGGGCCCTGTTTCAGTTCGTCACCAGCATCCGGCCCGGACAACGCGAAGGCATCGCCGCTCAGCAATGGCTCGATGATGGATCGCTTCAAATCTTCGGTGGCGACCGCTGGAAGAAACAGACCCTTCATCGGGTGCAGAGGGTCGATCATCGGGCGGGACACCTGTTTCCCCTGGACCTGCCGGACTTCGAGGTCCGCCGGGTGAATCTGACTTTCCGCTACGTCCCCGGCGAGCACGTGGTCCGCTTCGCGCAGCTCTCGGCCCAAGCGAGGAAGGACGTCGAGGGCTACATGGAAACCCTGGCCCAGGGCTCGCCCTACTTCGCGCGCGAGCTGGCCCATGCCCGGCGCTAGGCCTCTTTCGTGGTCACTCGGCCCTTGTCGCGGGGCCGCAGATCCCCTTAATTGAAGTGAATGAGCGAACCGTCCCGACCCCACCATTTTCTCGCCGAGATCATCGAGGCGGACCTCGCGGCCGGGAAGCACGGCGGCCGGGTGGTGACCCGCTTCCCCCCTGAGCCGAACGGCTTTCTTCACATCGGCCATTCGAAGTCGATCATCCTCAACTTCGGCCTCTCCCGGCAGTTCGGTGGCCGGACCCACCTTCGCTTCGACGACACCAACCCCACCACCGAGGAATCGTCCTACGTCGACGCCATCCAGGCAGACGTGCGCTGGCTGGGTTTCGATTGGGGCAATAACCTGTTCTACGCGTCGGATTTCTTCGATCGAATGCACGACCAGGCGGTGCGGCTGATCCGCGACGGCAAGGCCTACGTCGACAGCCAGTCGGTGGAGGCGATCCGCGAGCAGCGGGGAAGTTTCGAACGCCCCGGGGTGGAAGGCCCTCACCGCCAACGCACCGTGGAGGAGAACCTTGCGCTCTTCCAGCAGATGCGCGCCGGCAAGTTCGAAGAAGGAGCGTGCGTGCTCCGGGCCAAGATCGACATGGCCCACCCCAACGTGTTGATGCGCGACCCCCTGCTCTACCGGATCCGCCATGCGGCCCATCACCGCACCGGCACCCAGTGGTGCATCTACCCGATGTACGACTTCGCCAACCCTCTCGAGGACGCGTTCGAAGGCGTGACCCACTCGATCTGCACCCTCGAGTTCGAGTCCAACCGCGAGCTCTACGACTGGGTGCTCGACAATCTCGGCCCCTGGGACCCGCGGCCGCGTCAGTACGAATTCGCGCGCCTTGCCCTCGGCTACACGGTGATGTCGAAGCGGAAGCTGCTCCAGCTGGTGAAAGAGAAGCACGTCGACGGCTGGGACGATCCGCGGATGCCAACGCTGGCAGGAATGCGGCGCAGGGGGGTGAGCCCCGAAGCGTTGACGGCTTTTGCCGAGCTGATCGGCGTCGCCAAGCACAACAGCCTGGTCGACTTCGGGAAGCTGGAGTTCGCGATTCGCCAGGACCTCGAGGGGCGGGCCCCCCGGGCGCTGGCCGTGCTCCATCCGCTCAAGGTGGTGATCACCGATTGGCCGGAGGAGAAGATCGACTCGCTCGAGATTCCCTGGTGGCCGGGGGAGCCCGCGCGCGCGGGAACACGCGCCGTTCCGTTTGGGCGCGAGCTGTTGATCGAGCGCGAGGACTTCAGCGAGAACCCTCCGGCAGACTGGCGGCGGCTGGCGCCCGGGCGCGAGGTCCGGCTGGTCGGCGCTTATGTCGTTCGCTGCGAGAAGGTGGTTCGCGACGCTTCCGGAGAAGTCACCGAAGTCCACTGCAGCCACGACCCGCAGTCGCGGGGGGGCGAGCCCGCTGACCGTCGGAAGATTGCCTCCACGCTGCACTGGGTGCACGCGACGAAGTCTGTCTCCCTCCAGGCCCGGATTTACGATCGGCTGTTTCGGGTCGAACTACCCGATGCCGACGGTGACTTTCTTCAACACCTCAACCCCCATTCGCTGGTGGTGGTGCCGGAAGCCCGCGGCGAACCCGCTCTGGCCGATGAGTCGAGCGGCGCCCGCTTCCAGTTCCTCCGCATCGGCTATTTCTTCCGCGACCCGGTGGACTCGAAGCCCGGGGCTCCGGTGTTCAACCGGGTGATTGGCCTGCGCGATACCTGGGCCCGGCCGGCCCCAGCGGCGGCCCCCGAGGTTCGAAGAGCAGAGCCGAAGGGGGGCCAATCGAAGAAGACCGCTTCCCGGAAGAGCCGGGGCGAGCACCGCGCCGAGCTGCGGGCGAGCACGCCGGCGTTGGCGGAGCGCTTCGAGCGCTATCAGAAGCAGCTGATGCTCCCTCTCGATGAGGCGGACCTTCTTTGCAGCGATCTCGACCTGGCGACCTTCTTCGACCAGGCGGTGTCCGTGCATTCCAGCCCGGGGTCGGTGGCCCGCTGGCTGCTCAATGATCTGCTCGGGCTCACCAAGGACCTCCCCCTGTCGCAGCTGCCGGTCAGCGCCGCCCAGTTTGGTCAGTTCGTCGCGCTGGTCGATGCCGGTCGAGTCACACCCGGCGCGGCCAAGACCTTGCTCGGCGTCCTCGCGGAACGGGGCGGCGACCCCGAAGCGCTGCTGGCGGAGCTGAAGCTCGAGAAGGTCGAAGACGGTGGAGCCCTGACGGCAGCGATCGCGCGGGTGTTGCAAGCCCAGGAAGGTGAAGTGTCGCGCTACCGGGCTGGAGAGAAGAAGTTGTTCGGCGTGCTGCTCGGAGCGGTGATGCGCGAAACCCAGGGCGCGGCCGATGCCGCCGCGGTCAGAAAGGCGCTCACCGAGCAACTCGGCTAATTGATGACGACCCTCGACTCAAGGAGCCGAATGATGGATGCCCATTCCGGCACGAGCGAACCGAGAACCCATCGGTGGGCGCTTTTCGGCAAAGGCTTCTGGCGTCGAACAAGTCTTCTGCTGGCGGCGGTGATGGTGGCCACGCCCGCTGCGGCCCAGAGCCTCGATGAGGCTTACGATGACATTCTCAATGGGGCGCAGAACGGTGCCTTTGAGGAGATACTGCGCGGGCAGCAGGCGGAATCGCGAGACTACGAGCGCGTCGAACAAGAGCGGCTCGAAGAAGAGCGCGAGCGGTACGAGCAAGAGCGCCAGCGCAACTTCGATCGCAGCGACGAGTTCAATCGGGAGCGCGAACGCGACGAGCTGCGACGGACCGAGAATCGCGAGCAACAGAATCGCAACGAGGTTCGACGGAGCGATGAGCGGCGGCGCCTGGAACAGAGGCAACTCGAAGAGCAGAATCGCAGGCAGGCCGATGTGCGCCGCAGGATGGAGGACGATCAACGCCGCCGAGACGAACAGCGTCGCCAGGACGAGCAGCGTCAGCGCTAAACCAGGGTTCGTGAATCTCGATCACCGGCGGCCTGCCCCGGTCACCCCGAGCGTAGGGCCGACGGCCCGGAGTCGAGGGGGCGCACGGGCGACTCCCTCGAATCTGCTGACGTTACGCTCGGGAAGAACGGGGGCGGCGTCCGTTCGAGAATCGTGATCGTGCGTATAGCAGGCGGACCTTCTCCACACGCCCAGTCAGAGGCGCGGGTCCGTCAGCTGCGAGGTTCGGTGTGGGTCAACCGCCGAAACGCTGCTGCCCGCTCCTCGGCGGCGCTGTCCCAGCTGTGCTCCCGCACTGCCAGGAAGTTGTTGCGGACCAGCTGTCTGAAGACCGCCCCGCCCTGCTGGTAGTAGCCGATCAGCTCGTCGAACATCGGGCGTGGGTCATCGCGGAACTTGCCGCCGTTCCCGGTCTTCAGCGTGGGATCGTACGAGACGACGCTCTCGTCGAGGCCTCCGGTGGCGCGCACCAGCGGGACCGTTCCCATCGCCATCGCATACAACTGGGGCTGACCACAGGGCTCGAAGGTGGAGGGCATCAAGAAGAAGTCGCTCGCGGCGAGCAGCTTGTGCTCCTTCACCGGCTTGAAGTGCGGGTCGTAGACGACGAAGCCAGCGTTCTCCTTCGCTGAAGCCAGCGCGATCAGCTTCTCCACCAGTTCGGGGTCGCCGTTGGCCGCGTCGCCACAGATGATGAACTGCGCCCTCGGTCCCTGGGTCATCGAGTGCTCGATCAGCTCGATCACCGCGTCGATGCCCTTCTGGTGGTCGATGCGCCCGCTGAAGCTGACCAGCGGCAGAGACTCGCGGGAATCGAAGCCTCCATGGTGCCCCTTCTGGCCGCCTTCAGACGCAAGCGCGTACTCCTGAAGCAGCTGCTTCTTGCAGCGATGCTTCCCGGCGAGATCGCCGGCCTCGTAGGTGAGGTCCTCCCCCGCCACCTTGCCCCACTTGACGAGGTGAACGTCGGTGGACGGATCCCACTCGTCGATGTCGAAGCCGTTCATCGCGCCCCAGTAGGTGCCGAGCGCGGCCTTCTGCGCGAGCACGCCCCCGAGGCCCGCTCCCTGCATTTGATGCTGCAGGGTCTCGTCGCGGTAAACCTCACTCACGGTACTCACCCCATCGGCCGCAGTGAGGCCAGCCTTGAAGAGGTTGATCTTTCCGAAGAACTCCAGGTTGCCCATTGGACCAAAGAGCGCGTCGAGGGAGGGCTCCCTTCCCAACCACAGCTGGTCGCGCGCGCTCATTTCGAAGGTGTTCTGATGGGCGAGATTGTGGATCACCGACAGGGTCTTGGTCCGGGTTGGCCCTTCGAGCTTGAGGTACTGGGGAACCAGGCCAGTGTGCGAGTCACTGCACACCAGAACATCGACGCCGCCCTTTTGTTTCTCCAGCGCCTTGGTCGCCATCACCACCGCTCGACTGAAGAAGTCGAAGCGCTGCAGGTCATCGCCGAAAGGGCCGGTCTCGGGGTCCTTGTAGACACCTCGGCGGTTGCTGAAGAGGGGCTCCCGGGGCAATTCGACGAAATCGTGCACCTGGTAATAAGTGACGCCCTTGTACTCGGCCGCCAGCAAGCGGAAGCCGCGCACCCCGTCGGGGGTTTCCATCGAGAACGAACCGTCTGCTTCGGGACCGAGCCTGCTGTCGACGAAGCCGTACTTCGCGTTGTCAATGAAGCCATGGCCAGGGATGATCGCGCTGACGTCGTGACCCAGCCGACTCAGCGCCTGGGGCTCGCGGCCCATCACCATCCCCAGCCCTGCCACCCGGCAGAAGGGGTCGGCTTCGAGGGCAGCGATGACAATGGTCATCTTCAACGCCTGGCGGATCGCGGCTGCGCTCTGCTCTGCGGCCACAGCCACCTTCGAGCCCGGTTCTGCGGCGGCGACTTTTTCCAGCACGGCCAGCGAGCCCTTGTCGCCACACTGTCCGAGCCGCTGGATGCAGGCCAGCTTGAACGACAGGTTCAGGCCCAGCTCTTCCTTGAGCTTGCCTTCCCCACTGAGAAGCACCGCTGCCAGGGCATGGGCGCGTCGGCGGTCCTCCTCGAGGACCTTCAGCTTCGGCTTGGTCTCGGCGGCGCTCAGGGCATCTGCGTCGACGTGGTGAACCCGGGTCAGCTGCCTTCCGACCAGCCGGTGAAAGATGTCGTCCTTGCCCGGGGTCTGGAACAACCGGAGCAGCTCGATACACGCGACCTGGTTGATCCGGCGTTCGTCCTGGGCCTGCAGGTCCTGGGCGGCGAGGCGCACCACCAGGCCTTCGGTGACGGTCTCGCCCTTTCGCACCGGGTCGAGCTTGCCGCGCTGCTTCAGCGCTTGAAGCTCGAGATAGACCGCCCGGAGGCCGCTGGCGGCGTCGTCGGCCAGCTTCCGCGTTTCACTCTGGATGTCGCGCTCGCTGACCACTCCGCCCTTCTCGCGGATCAACTGAGACAGCCGCTTGAGCGCCGCGGGGCGCGACTGGGGATCGGGCTCGTGAAAGTCGATCGCGCTCTGTTGCCCCCAGACCGGTGACTCGGCGGCGTCGTGGGTGGGGGCTGCTGCGGCCTGGCTCGGTTCGAAGCCATCGGACAGAACAGCCCGAGCGTTCGGCCGACTTTCGACCGGCACGTTCCGGGTCTGCTTGAGCTGCTGTTCGCGCATCAACTTGCGGAACCGGGTCAGCTCGGCGCGGCTGGCAGTGCCATCATCGACCTTCTTCATCGGTGTGACCCTCAGGCTCGGGGTTGGGCGGCAAGGCGATCGGCAAGCCACAACAGCAGCGAGTCGTCGCCCATCACCTTCAAGCGATCGGTGCGGAGGGCGCGGGCCACATCGAGCGAGTTGCTGCCGAGCGCGAGCAGGTCTTCGGCACAGATGCCCAAGGTCAAGTCGACGCGATCGGAGATTCCCGCTCCGACCTGCAGGCGCTCGTCGGAGATGGCGTAGTAGCGGTCGCAGTCGGCGCGATCGCTGACCACGAACTGCACCACCACTTCCTTACCCAGCCGCGGGGCATCGGATTGCTGGAGCAGCGCCGGAAGCACCGTCTCCAGGTAATCCCGACAGTCGAAAGTTAACATGGGGCGATTCTCCCTTGGGCGCCCACCCTCCTTCGCACCCGGAAGCAGATTTGCCCAGAGGGAAAGGGGGTACGGTTCAGACCCGCTTCGATGCGGGTGTTGCGCAGATGACTTTCTTCGCGCGCTCGAGGTCGAGCTCGTTCTCCCACTTCGACAGCGCCAGGGTGGCGACCCCGTTTCCAATCAGATTGGTGATCGCCCGGGCCTCGGACATGAAGCGATCGACGCCGAGCAGCAGCACCAGCCCCGCGACGGGAATGCGGCCGGTGGCGGAAAGCGTCGCGGCGAGGGTGATGAATCCTCCTCCGGTGACTGCCGCTGCGCCCTTCGAGGTCAACAGCAGCACCGCGAGAAGGGCGAGCTCTTCTCCCAGCCCCAGATGGAGGTTGAGGGCCTTCGCGATGAACAGGGTGGCGACCGTTGCCTAAGTGCGGGTCTGGTAGCGACCCGCGAGGGTGGGCCGGTTGGCGGCCATCATCACGGCTCGCTGAGATTCTCCGAGGCGATCGAGCAGGGAAGGATCTTCCAGACCCGGCACGCACATCAG
>JAYUUC010000507.1:0-3856 GCA_043755105.1 Myxococcales bacterium | reverse complement strand
CTCAGGCTCTGCCGGCAGTCACGGTTCCGACCGGTTCCTGACCTCACTTCGACCGCTCAACTTCCTCCGCGAGCCGACGGGGGAAGGTTGGGGTGACGGAGCAGCAAGTTGCGCAGTACGGGTTGGCGACGGACGAATGGCTGCTTCATCAGATAGACAAGCACCTGCGGAGGCGCCGCGCTCCAGCGGGCGATGTTCTGGACGAGCAGCGACGAGGTGAATTGCCGCTGACAGAGCAGCGCTGCGGTTCTTCCATCCACCGGAAGGCCCGCCAGTGCGCTCAGCGCTCGGCCCTCGGTGTTGAGGATCAGCTCCAGCCGTTCCTCGGGAGCACCGGTGGCAAAGCGTTGCCGCAGCAACGCCCCCGCGCCCCGCCGGCTTTGCTCGGGAACCTCGCGATTGACGATCACCTTGTAGATGTCGAGCAGTCGCCGGCCGGTCAGAATTCGACGCAGCAAGGAGGCGGGCAGCTGGGGATTGCCGAGCAGCAACCGCTCAACCTGAGGGTCGCGGAGCAAGGTCGTGCGCGCCGCGACAGTTTCCAGACCTTGTGGCGTGCGGTGATGGAAAGCGACCAGCCGAGCGTGTCGGGCGGTGGCGCGAGGGTTGTCGAACAGGGGCTTGATCACCGCCGGGACCGGGTCTAGGCACAGCGCAGAAAGCTCCGGCTCCGACGCCGTGGCCGCCCACCCCGCCCGAATCGGAACCGGCGCTCCGGCGAGCCGCTCCTGGTAGAGCTGACGAAGGTTGACTCCCTGCGACGAGGACGTTGACCGAGTGGATGGGACGCCGGCTCCGTCGGGGCTGCCGGCTTCGGCGTGTTCGAGATCTCCCGCACCTTCCGCGTCGGAGGGTAGGGCCGACGCATCGAGGCCATCGACATCCTCGTTGATAAAGTTTTGGCTCGAGAAGCTGTTGTCGGCATCGACTTCCGCTTCGCCGTCATCGCTCGAGGGGTCGGCCTGCCGGAAATTCAACTCGATGCCCAGGTCTGCGGGCCTGGCCTCCACCACTTCGAGCGCTCCCCGAAGGACCAGACTGCGGAGCAGCACCTCGACGCGGGTGACCGGATACGAGAGCTTGGCGGCGAGTGCTTCGACGGTGGCATCCCCCTCGAGCGCGGCGAGCAGCCGGCGTTCGTGCGAGCTGAGGTCGGGCGGCAGCACACCGCCTTTGCGCGGCTTCCATTGAGTCATCGCTGCGGATCGGCCCTCGTCTCCAAGGCCACCCGCAGCCGGTCATTCTCTTCGCGCAGACGCTGAAGCTCCCGGTCCTTCTGGTTGAGCTCGGCCTGGACGCCGCTGAGCTCGATCAGCAGACCCTTCACCTGCACCATCAGCTTGGCGCTCTCGAAGGTGGTGCCACTGAGTACCGGCGCGTCCTCCGGCAGCTCCTCGAGTTCGAGGGCCGAAGCGGCGCCGAGCTGCTCCAGAAGCTTGGCGAAGCGCTCTTCGTCCGCCGCAGCCATCGCCTCGAGCTCGATGCCCATCCCCGGGTGAATTCCCTGCTGGGTGGCGGCGCGCGGAGTGATGGCATTGGTGATTTTCCCGGTCAGCCGCAGGGGCGTTCGCATCCCCGGGCGGGCCAGGTTCAAGACCACGTGCATGCCCTTGGGGAGCAGCAGTCCGGTGCGAATGAACAACCCACCGGAGGAGATGTTCTCCACCACGCAGGTGCTCAGCCCTTCCTGAGTCTGCAGGTGCGCGGCGATTCCCTGGACGGCGGAGCGGGGGTGGCGGCGTCGATTGGCTTGGCTCATCAGTCGCGAGTTTCTCATGCTTCCAAGCGGGCGGCTTCGCGCATACGGTCCGACCAACCCATGAACAGCGTCGGTGCCAAGACCCTCCTCGCCAAAGAAGTCCGGCGCTTCCTCCGTGTCCCCGGGCAGACGGTACTCTCGCCGTTGATCTCGACCTCTTTGTATTTCCTCGTCTTCGGCTATTCCCTCGGAGGCCGCCAGCACGAGGTGGAGGGCGTTCCCTACATCCACTTCATCGTCCCCGGGCTGGTGTTCCTGGGCATCGCCAACAACGCATTCCTGAACTCCAGCTCCTCGCTGTTCATCACCAAGATTCAGGGCACGGTGGTGGACCTGCTGGTGGCGCCGCTCGGTCCGCCCGAGCTGCTGATGGGGTTCATCGGCGGAGGCATGGTGCGAGGCCTTGCGGTGGGGTTGCTCACCTGGGGAGTGGCCACCCTGTTCACCGGGTTCAGCCTGGTCCACGCCGCGGCGGCGGTGCTCTTCCTGCTGCTGGTGTCCTACGTGTTCTCGATGCTCGGGCTGCTCGCCGGGCTCTGGGCCGAGAAGTTCGAGCAGATCAACTTCTTCCCCACCTTCGTGATGCTGCCGTTGACCTTCCTCGGAGGGGTCTTCTACTCGGTCCACGGGTTGCCGCAGCCGTGGCGCACGGCCTCGCTCTTCAACCCGATGGTCTACATGGTCGAAGGGCTGCGCTACGGCATGCTCGGGCAGAGCGTGATTTCCCCGCAGATTGGCGCCAGCATTCTCGCCACGCTGGCGTTCGGGGCCACCGTGCTCGCCTGGCAATTGCTTCGCCGCGGCTACCACCTCAAGGCCTAGATCCGGGTCGAGGGGTCCTCCAGGGTGATCGGCCCTTGACCCGGGCCGAGCGGAAGCGCGCAGGGGTCACACAGCCAGAAGGTGACGATCATTCCGTTGTCGCCGTTGGAGGTGAAAGTTGCCCCAGGCGTGGCGGGGCCCTCGCTCGTCTTGCAAGCGAGGCATTGGTTTTCCTGTCCTTCTTTGCTCTTCCCGGCCATCAATCACCTCTGCGTCGCTGTCGGTTCACGCCGCATTGTTCAGGGCCGGAGGCTGGATCGCAACCTGATACCCGCCGGTGTTGGTGTTGGAATTGATGAAGTGGGCGAGCTGCTCGGGAGTGGCCACCTGGGCAGCGCGATCGGCGGGGTCGCGGAGGATGTAGTTGCCGTGTACGTCCTTGCCGATCACCGCGATGAAGTGGCCCGAGGTCCTCTGTTCGTTCTGGTGGGGCGGCATCGCGAAGTAGTCGCCGTTGGCCACCACCGTCTGGCCGCACCTGAGCTTGGAATCGATCCAGGCGAGATTCGCGCCTCCGGTCATGGGTTCGGCGCGGGCGCCGACAAAGCGGGCCATCTTGACGATGCCATTGAGCCCGGTGCCCGCGGCACTGGTGCCGCCCATCTGGCCCAGGGTGTGGATCAACTGAGCGTCGGTCATTCCTTTCCCTGCGCCAAAGCCGCGCGCGAGCATTGCCACTGAGGTGGGGCCGCAGTTCGCCGCTGCGTTGGAGTAACCGTGCTCAGCCCCATCAGGGCGATACTGGCTGATGAAGGGCACCGGTTGATGACTCCCGGTGACCACGATCGGGACAAGCGCTGAGAGGAAGCCGCGATTGAGCTTGGTAAAGACGTCGGTCCCTGCCCCGATGCCTGCGGCTGAGGCTGAGGTCCCGCTGCCGGCGGCGAAGGTGCTCTGGCTGGCCTGCGCGGCGGAGGGAAGGACGAGGTTGTTGCCCGTGATGATCAAATCCTCGTCCTTGATTCCCGGATTGAGCATCATGATGTGGTCGATGATCTCCGAGATTCGGCCCTTCATGCCCTGCGCCTGAAGCTGCTTGGCGATGTTCGTGAGGGTGTCGCCTTGTCGAATCTCGTACCGGCCGCCAACTTTCACCTGGCTCTGAGAGGGAGCACGCTTCACCGAGGTTGGGAGCTTTGGGGTAATTCGAATCGCCATCGCAGATCTCCTGGTGTCGACCCCGGCGCAAACAGCGGGGGGTCATAGGGATTGTCGGGCTTGGCTCCCCCGGGTTGCGTCCTGAAGTGATTCCGCGTACTTGAAGTAGGTCTCTGC
>JAYUUC010000506.1:0-3857 GCA_043755105.1 Myxococcales bacterium | reverse complement strand
GGCGACTTGAAGATGATGGGGGCCGCCATACATCTCGACAATCACCGGGTATTTTCGACCGGCCTCAAAATCGCGGGGGCGAATCACCGTGGCGTAGTAGCCCTCACCCTCCCCGACCCTTCGGATCTCCGCGGTCGGTTTCCAGGGAGGGTCGAGCGCCACCGACGGCAGCGCACCCACCGGGGTGCCGTCGAGCCGGAACAGGGCAGTGCTCGGCAGCTGCTCCAGCGTGGCCGCGCTCAGCAGCAGCATCGTTCCGTCACCGGACAGGTTCGCCTCCTGCACCGCAGGAAGCGGGGGGCCCACGGCCAGGGCTTCCGGCGCCTCCCCTCGGAGCACCCGGAACAGCTGCCCCCGGGTGGGATCCGAACCGCCGACGAAATAGAGCGCGTCTCTTCCGAGGTCGACGCCAACGAGCGCGGCAAACCCCGCCGCCGGTGGAACCCAGCTGCACTTCCACCCACCTTCGGGGCCCCGCAGCTCGACCTCGGCACCGCCGTTGCGTTCGGTCCACCAAAGAAATCCAGAGCCATCGTCGAGCCAGAGCGGAAACCGCTGCTCGAGGTTGAGCCAGGCGGCATCGGTCTCCACCAGCAAGGTTCGCGTGCTCCCGTCCACCGCATCCGCGGCGAGCAACCGCTGCTCGGTCTGCGCACGGTTCTGCACCAGCAGGGTCAACGGCCCCGGGGCCTTCCACACCACCGTCGCCAGATACGGGTAGCGCTCGGCGTCCCACGGCACCCAGCGGGTGGTGCCCCCTCCCACCGGCACCACCCCCAGCCGCACCCGGGCATTGGCGCGTCCGGCGCGAGGATAGAAGAACGGATGCGCGCCGGCCTCGGGATGAAGCGGGTCGGAGATCGTCAGCTGTTCCACCGCCGACAGGTCCACCTCCTCGTAGGCGAGCGACTGCGAGTCGGGGGCCCACCAGAAGCCGGTGAATCGGCCCATCTCTTCCTCGGCGACGAACTCTGCCAGGCCGTGGGTGAGCCGCTCGCTGCCGCCCTCGGTGAGGGTCCGTTCCCGGTTCTCCGCGAGCGCGAGCACCCGAAGCTCGTGGGCCCGGACGTAAGCCACCCGAGTGCCGTCGGGAGACAGCTGCGGGTCCAGTGCAGGGCCTTCTCCGGTGGCGAGGGCGCTCACTTTCCCGGTGCCGAGGCTCAGCGCATGGAGCCGACCGGAGAGGACCACGATCGCCGTGGCGCCGTCGGCGGCGAGCACGAACGAAGTGAACCCCCGCGCGCTCACCCGCTGGCGCTCCAACCGGGCCTTCTCTTCGGGCGTGAGCGTCTCCGCCGCACCCTGCAACAGCTGCGCAGGGGTGAGCAGCTCGCGACACTCTCCGCGGGCGACGTCGAACAGGAACAAGGTCTGCTCCGGCCCCTTCGGCTGTGCCCTCAGAAAGAGCACCGACTTGCCATCGGGCGTGAGCTTGGCCCCCACCGGGCGGCCCGAGGTGAAGCGACGGGTCTCGGCGTAGAGCCGGAGGAATTCGGCGCCCGCGGCGGTCGAAGGAAGAGAAGGCATCAACGGCACCTGTGAGTCGGAAGTTCAGTCATGAGATGTAGCGACCGACCGCGAACTTGGAGCACATCACCCCCAGCAGCAGCGCACTGGCAGCGAGGTGAAGGCGCAGCCAGCGGGGTCGGCGCTCGAGCAGCCGGGCGAGCATCAGAAAACAGGGGAAGGCGGCGATCGAATACCGGCCGAGGCCGATGAAGTCTCGCGAGGAGAGCAGCGGCATCAGCAGCGCGGTCGCTCCGTAGACGACGTAGCCCCACCCGAGCACCCGGCGCATCGGTACCAGCAGGGCCAGGAAGCCCAGGCAGAGCACGGCGTGGAACAGCGGGAGCAGGAACGAGGAGGGGGGCCCGCTGCGACGGAAGAACTCCAGCTTCAGAAACGACTGCCAGCCGGTGAGCTGACCCCAACCGGCCTGGGTGTGAAGAAAGGCGAGCGGGTCTCCGAAGCGAAACCAGAGGAAGCAAAGATACGCCGCCGCCCCCAACGCCGAGAGTGCCGGAAGGCCATCGCGCAGACGGAGCGGCTTGCCGGTCGCGCGCCGCAGCTCGTAGTGGCGCACGCACAGCCCCAGTACCACCGCAGGAGCGATCGGCCGGGTCGCGGTGGCCAGCGCCCCCAGCAGCGCGGCGCCGGTGAGCTGTCCCCGTTCGAGGAAGAGAAAGGCGCCGACCGTCAGCGCGAGGAAGAGCCCATCGGAGTAGACCGCTCCATAGAGGAAGAACGCGAACGGCCACAGCAACAGCAACCAGGTGCCCAGCGCCGCGGTGGCCGGGCCCAACCGTTCGGCGGCCCAGGCGTAAAAGAGCGAGGCGGCCACCCCGCCGCAAACGAGGCTGATCGCAATTCCGGCCAGGAACGGACTCACCCCCAACCAAGTGAAGGCCCGCATCAGCATCGGGTAGAGCGGGAAGTAGGCCACCGAGCTCTGCTGCACCGGGGAGAAGTAATAGCCGTCGGTGGCGATGCCTTGGTACCAGCCGGCGTCCCAGCGGATCCACATGTCGAGGAACGGCCAGCGGTCGAACTGTGGGGTGGTCTGGCCCGGGCCACGAACCCCGAACATCCGCAGCGATACCGTCCCCACGGCGCAGCAGAGCACCGCCAACCCGAGCGCCCGGGGCACCCCAAATCGCAGCGCGGACCTCACCGGAGTGGAGTCGCCGGAGGGCAGTGGTGCCACGTTGGGTCCTCCTGTTGGCGAAAGACAATCCAAGGGGTTGGAATCAATCGCCTTCGGCCGAAGAAACCTTGTGGGGCCGGTGCAGATAATCCCCTGCTCGAAGATCGGAGATTCCCACCATGACAGACATCGCGAAGCTCCAGAAGTCGTTCGTGAATCAGCTTGCTGGAGACCCGGACCACCGCAACACCAACTGCGGGTTCGTCTCTTCGCTGATGGCGCTGCGGGTGCTGGACCTTCCCGACCCCAACCCCTTGACCTCGGTGGGCGGCGACGACAACTACCAGAAGGCGATGAACCTGCGGGCGCTCGGGGGAGCGGGCAGCAACGATTCCACCTGGGGTACCAGCCCGAACGTGGTCAGCGCCCTCACCGCCGCGGGGGCCCAGGCGGAAATCGTCACCAACACCTGGGGAGCGGACAAGCTCGCCGCGGCGAAGGCGATGGAAGACGTATTCCTGAACTCGATGACGCCGACCGCGTTCGTTATTGCCGGCAATCCCGCGATGGGGTGGCCCAACCTGTCTCCCTACAACGGAGGTCACTTCGTCACTGTCGCGGGCTTCGACCCGATTACCGGAACCTTCCAGGTGCTGGATCCTGTCGCTGCCGGCCCCATCGACGTTGATCCAGAGCAGATTGCCGGGTACCTGAAGGCAAGCAACGCCGAGGCTTCGGAAGTGATCAAAGTCACCCCCTAGGCACACGTCGCCGCTGGAAGTGGGGAAAGGCAGGCCGACGTGGGCACCGAGCTCGCCTTGGTCGCGCCCGTCGTTGGCCGATACTATCGGGTAGATGTTGCCCTGCCTGCGCGCGCTGGTCTTGAGCCTGACCTTGACCGCGGCCGGAGGAGCAGGGGCAGAGACCGCCGCCACCGCGTTGCCCCGAGTGGAAGCGCTGATCCAGGAACACCAGCTCGATCGCGCCGAAGCGCTGCTCGAAAAGACGGCCCAGAGCGGCGACCTTTCCCGGCCGCTGTTGCTGCGCTGGTGGGCCTGCTCTGCAACCCTGGCGTTTGCACGAGGCCGAAGTGCGGAGACGAAGGTGCGGCTGCAGACGCTGCTCGCGCTCGACCCGGCCGCAGGGCTCGATGCCGGCGCCCCTTCGAAGTTGAGCGCCCAGCTGGAAAAGCTGCGTCGAAGCAATGCGGGCA
>JAYUUC010000505.1:0-11149 GCA_043755105.1 Myxococcales bacterium | reverse complement strand
CTCGGCCCTGAGGGGGCGGACGACCTCGAGTTCACCTTCAGCGCCAACCCGGGTGAACCGCAGCGGCCTCTGGCCAAGGTGGCCTCTGGGGGCGAGGTTTCGCGGCTGTTCCTCGCCTTGAAGCGGGCACTGGCCGGGTCCGACGACTGCCGTTGCTATGTGCTCGACGAGGCCGATGCCGGCGTGGGCGGGGCGGTGGCCGAGGTGGTGGGGAGGATGATGAAGGACGTCAGCCTTCATCGGCAGGTGCTGTGCATCACCCACCTACCCCAGGTGGCGGCCTTCGCCGATGTGCACCTGCGGATTGAGAAGGAGCAGCGCCGGGGCCGAACCCAGTCCAAGGTCGTCCCGCTGCCCGCGGGAGATGCCCGCAGCCACGAGCTGGCCCGCATGCTCTCGGGCGTCGAGGTCACCCACGAGGCGCTGGCGGCGGCCAACGCGTTGATTCGCTCCGCGGGTCGCGCCGCCCGCTCGGGTCCCGCCCCGACATCGCTTCAGAAAATGCAAGTGCCAGGAAGGACCCGCGCAAGAAGGAGCGCCTGATGCTCGGATACCTTGCCCTCGCAGAATCGCTCGCCTAGCATTCCCTCCGTGTCTAGTCCTGGCGGTCAGGCCGCCCGCTCGAAACTCAGGGTGGTGTCTGCCGGTCTGACGGATGTCGGCCGCAAGCGCAGCCACAACGAGGACAGCTTCCTCATCGACGAGGAAGTCCACCTCTATGTGGTTGCGGACGGTATGGGTGGCCATGCCGGCGGAGGCACCGCTTCCCGCATTGCTGTCGAGACCATCGACAAAGAGATGCGCAAGGTCTGGGAAAACTCCGACACGCCTTTTCGGGGCACCACCACGCTTCAGGAGTCTCCTCTGCCCGAGGTGATGCGCGGCGCTGTGGAGCGGGCCTGCAACGCGATTTTTCGGGCCGCTCAGGAAGACCCTCGGCTCGCTGGGATGGGAACCACGGTGATCGCCCTGCTGGTCAAGGACGACCACGTCTTCTTCGGCCACGTCGGGGACAGCAGGGCCTACCTGATTCGCGGCGACCTCATTCAGCAGATCTCCGAGGACCACTCCTTCGTCAACGAGCAGATCAAGGCGGGCATCCTCACGCCGGAAGAGGCCAAACACTCCCGCTACAAGAACATCATCACCCGCTCGGTGGGCTTCGAAGAAGAGGTCCAGGTCGATGTGATGGGGCTGCTCGCCGAGCCCGGGGACACCTTCATTCTCTGCTCCGACGGATTGGCCAACATGCTCGAGGACAAGGAACTCCTCGAGCTCACCCGTGGCCATACGATCGACGACCTGCCGAAGAAGCTGGTCGACAGCGCCAACGAACGCGGGGGCGACGACAACGTCACCGTGATCGTGGTGCAGATGCAGGGCTAAAAACCCCAGGAAATCAAAGTGTTCGTCCCCAACCGTCCCGGCGGGGCGGGGGGTGACGGCCTTGACTCCTTTTCAACCCGGATGGTAGCTGCGAGCGCTCTTTTTCACTCAAGGAGGAGCCAGGGCAGGGCGCACCAACGACACCCACGGGGTGGGAAGGGGAACCGGGAAGTGGGAAACGAATCCTTCACGCTGATCGTCGTTCCGGATCACCATCAACCGGTGAAGCGGTACCGGATTCAACGCCGGTTCCTGTTTCAGCTGGGGGCGGCGGTCCTGGTCCTGGTGGGGGTGCTCGCGGTCGCGACCTTCCGCTACCTCCGCGTGGCCCGCGACGCCGCCGAGAACCGAATTCTTCGAGATGAGAACCTCACGCTTCGTAGCCAGCTGAAGTCGATTCGCGAGCGGGTGGACCACATCGGTTCGACCCTGGACCGGGTGGAGCGCTTCGACCAGAAGCTGCGCTCCCTCACCGTGCTCCCCGCCCCCCCTCAGCCGCTTCCCCTCGAGCCGACCCCGGCCGGAACGGGCACCGCTGCGGGGGCTCCACCCCGTCCGCCAGGTTCCTCCGAGCCGGTGCCGTCGGCACCGTCCGGTTCGCTCGGCCCTTCGGGGCTGCCCGGGTCTCCGTTTGATGGGCTCGGCTCTTCCCCTCCCGGCTCCCCTGCATCGTCGGGTTCCCCCGGTTCTTTCTCTCTTCCGCTGGCCTCAGCTCCGTCCGCTCTCGCCGAGCTTCCGATGTCATCTGCGGCCCTCAGCTCCGACAACCCCCGGGTGCTGGGTTTCCTGCTCGACCGCCTCTCGGCCGAGGCGACCCGCCAGGAGCAGAGCCTCCAAGAGCTTCAGGCCTACTTTCAGGACCAGCGCTCTCAGCTCGATTCGATGCCGTCGACGTGGCCCACGCGGGGCTGGGTCACTTCGGATTTCGGCACGCGTCTCGACCCCTACACCGCCGACCGGGTGATGCATGCGGGGTTGGACATCGCGGGCCCACACGGAAAGGAAGTGAGCGCTCCTTCCGACGGCAAGGTGGTCTTCGCGGGGTTGGAAGGGGGCTACGGCAACGTGCTGGTGATCGACCACGGGTTTGGCATCAAGACCCGGTACGGCCACCTCGCTCGTATCCTGGTCAAGCCGGGGGACCGGGTCAAGCGAGGCGCTCTCATTGCCACCCTGGGCAACACCGGAAGGTCCACCGGCCCTCATCTGCACTACGAGGTCCGGGTCAACGGCCTGCCGGAAAATCCGCGCAAGTTCATCCTCGACGAGTAAGGGGGGGAACTACCGGGCAAGGACCCGGAGTTCAAGGGCCTCGGAAAGTTCTCCCTGCTGCCGGACGCTCTCGAGCGGGTCCATTCGCGGCGAACCCCAGCCTCAACCGCGCCGGGCGGTGACGGTGACCTCGTCGCGGTCGTGGTAGAGCTGACGCATCGTCAGGTGATTCCACCCTCCGAGCACGACCAGGGTGTGGCGCACGCGGTGGAGCAGGGGGTTCTTGTCCTTCATC
Organism: Myxococcales bacterium; assembly: GCA_043755105.1. GTDB lineage: Bacteria > Myxococcota > Myxococcia > Myxococcales > Myxococcaceae > JAYUUC01. Next base: position 8,256 of record JAYUUC010000505.1, on the reverse strand, counting down.
GGCAACTTGATGTTGGCGACCAGGTGCAGTGCCCAGCCCTTTCGTCCCCACTTCGCGAGCAGCTGCGCCACTTCCAGGGGCCGCCAGGCCATGTCACAGAAGAGCCAGTCCACCGGGCCATCGGGTTCGTAGGTGAAGGCGCTGGCCTTCAGGTGCTCGACCCGAGGCGAAGCAGCCAGAGCCGGGGTGAGGTTGGCGGGGTCGACCGCGATCACCTTCGCTCCCCGGGCCACCAGCCGCTGGGTCCACCCCCCCGGGGCGGCGCCGAGGTCGACGCACACCTCTCCTCGAGAAGGGGCCACGGTGAGCCCCTCGAGCGCCTCGTCGAGCTTCATCGCCGCGCGGGAAGGCGCCTCGGCGTCGCGGCGCATGCGGGTTCGTCCTCCGGCCGAGAGGCACACGGCTTCCCTGGCTCCCACGGTTCCCACCAGCGCCAAGCTGCCGTTGACCACGCACAGCTGACCCAGAGGCGCGTTCTGCTCCTGGGCCTGCGCTGCCGTGGCCAGTTGCCGCTCCGAAGGAAGCGCCGCTCGCGCTGCCGCGACCAGCGTCAGCGCTTGGCCCGAGAAGGCGTTGGCCGCATCGGTGTCGGGGGTCCATCCTTGAAGGTGGAAGGGCCCCTGGCCGACCGCACGAACAGCCGCCTCGGCCAGCGCTGCGCCTGACCATTCGCCCAGGGGCCGGGCCCACACCTCGGTCACCCGAAAGACGAACCGGCCGAATGCGGGCGCCTGCGAAGGGCGAAGGGCCGACTCCACCAGCCCGGCGCCGAGCAGGGTAGGGCGAGCGCCTGCCCACGCCAGTTCCTCGAACAGCTGACCTTCGAAGCCCGCCCGGCACGTCCACACCCAACTTCCCAGCCGAGGCGCCCGTGCCACGGTCGGCAGCGCAGGCACCGACACCCGAGCAGGCATCGGGGGCGCTGGAGCGAGAGGCGGGGCGGAGCGAGAGCCGTGCGCCGGCGGCGTCGCCGAGGGGCGCCCGGGCTTGCGGTGGGGGGTGGCGGGCCTGGGGCCGCGCTTCATTTTTCGCGGCTTGTTCAAGGGGTTGCCCCGGCGAGACCTGACGATTGGCGACAAGGTATAGGGTGGCGCTCAACGACCCGCGCCGTAAAGGAATTTCCTTGGCTTTCCGGCCCTGACACGCGAAACCGAAGCCCTTTCCTGACCGTCAAAAGAAGAGCTTATGATCCAGTGGACCCTCAAGAAGCTGATCGGCACCAAGAACGACCGCGAGCTGAAAAAGGCGTGGCCGAAGATTGCCCGCATCAATGAGCTGGAGCCGAAGATGCAGGCGCTCCGGGACGAGGATTTTCCGGTCCAGACGGCTCGGTTGAAGCAAGAGGTCCAGAACGGCCGCCCGCTCGATGACCTGCTCTTCGAGGCCTTCGCGCTGGTCCGCGAGGCCGGAAAGCGGGCGATTGGGCAGCGGCACTTCGACGTCCAGATGATCGGCGGCATGTTCCTTCACCAGGGCTGCATCGCCGAGATGCGCACCGGCGAAGGAAAGACCCTCACCGCGACGCTCCCCAGCTACCTCAACGCGCTCTCCGGCCGAGGGGTGCACGTGGTCACGGTGAACGATTACCTCGCCCGCCGCGACGCGGAGTGGATGGGCCGGGTCCACCGCTTCCTCGGGATGTCGGTGGGGTGCGTGCTTCATGATCTGTCCGACAAGCAGCGCCAGGAGGCCTACCGCTCGGACATCACCTACGGCCAGAACAACGAGTTCGGCTTCGACTACCTGCGCGACAACATGAAGTTCGACCTGAGCTCGTACGTTCAGCGCGAGCTCAACTTCGCGATCGTCGACGAGGTGGACTCGATCTTGATCGACGAGGCTCGCACCCCGCTGATCATCTCCGGGCCCACTGAGGACACCACCGACAAGTACTACCGGGTGGACCAGGTGATTCCCGGGCTGGTGCCCGACCAGGACTACGCTCTCGACGAGAAGAACCGCTCGGTCAGCCTCACCGACGAGGGGATCGAGAAGCTGCAGAAGCGGCTGAACATTGCCAACCTCTATGCGCCGGAGGAGATCGAGACGCTACACCACGTCGAGCAGGCGATGCGGGCCCACTCGCTCTACAAGCGCGACCGCGAGTACGTGGTCAAGGACGGCGAGGTGCTGATTGTCGACGAATTCACCGGCCGCTTGATGCCGGGCCGTCGCTGGTCGGACGGGCTCCACCAGGCGATCGAGGCCAAGGAGGGGGTGAAGATCGAAAACGAGAACCAGACCCTGGCCACCATTTCGTTCCAGAACTACTTCCGGATGTACTCCAAGCTCTCGGGGATGACCGGCACCGCCGACACCGAGGCCGAGGAGTTCGCGTCGATCTACAGCCTCGATGTCCGCGTCGTGCCCACCAACCGGCCGATGGTCCGCAACGACGTCGAGGACACCGTCTACAAGTCCGAGCGGGAGAAGTTCGAGGCGGCGGCGACGGAGATCGAAGCGCTCACCAAGAAGGGTCAGCCGGTGCTGGTGGGCACGGTGTCGATCAACAAGAGCGAGGTGGTGTCCAACTTCCTCAAGAAGCGCGGCATCGCCCACAACGTGCTCAACGCCAAGCATCACCAGCGCGAGGCGGACATCGTCGCCCAGGCCGGCCGCAAGGGCGCGGTCACCATCTCCACCAACATGGCCGGTCGCGGCACCGACATTCTGCTCGGAGGCAATGCCGAGGTGCTCGCCCGAAACTCGGTCGGCCCTGAGCCGCTTCCTCCCGAGTCGATCAACGGTGAGCCAGTAGATCTGTCCGGCCACCAGGTGGCGCTCGTCGCCCACCGCGAGGGCTACCAGCAGGCCCTGGCCCGGTTCAAGGCAGAGATCGCCGCCGAGCGCAAAGAGGTGATCGAACTCGGAGGACTCTTCATTCTCGGCACCGAGCGCCACGAGTCGCGGCGAATCGACAACCAGCTCCGCGGCCGCGCTGCCCGCCAAGGTGACCCCGGTGCGTCGAAGTTCTACCTCTCGCTCGAAGACGACCTGATGCGGATCTTCGGCTCGGAGCGGATCTCCGGGCTGATGGAACGAATGGGGATGGAGGAGGGCGAAGTCATCGAACACAAGTTTCTCTCGCGAGCGATCGAGAGCGCGCAGAAGCGGGTCGAGGGCCACAACTTCGACATCCGCAAGAACCTGCTCGAGTACGACGACGTGATGAACCAGCAGCGGAGGACCATCTACAAGCTGCGCCGGCAGGTGCTCGCCGCCGGAGCGGGTCTTCCGCTGGTGGAGTTCGACGAGAATGTGAAGACCAAGGTGAAGACCCGCTCGGAGCGGACCATTTCCTGGGCCGATTTCCGGGAGATGGTGCTCGATGCGATCGAAGACGCGATCGTCTCCATCACCGGGACCTTCGCGGGCGCCTCCAACCCCAACGCCTGGGACCTGCCGGCGCTCTCCCAGGCGGTGCGCGACACCTTCAACGTGGAGATGACCTTCGCGCCCAACGGCAACACCGCCGGGCTTCAGGAACAGATCTACCAGGTGGCGGAGAAGATCTACTCCACCCGGGAGCAGGAGCACGGCGAGCGCTGGCACCGTTTCGCGCAGGCCCGCTACCTCGCCACCATCGATCAGCTCTGGAAAGACCACTTGCTGGCAATGGACCACCTTCGCCAGGGCATCGGCCTGCGAGGCTACGGCCAGAAGGACCCGAAGCAGGAGTACAAGAAGGAAGGCTACGAGGGGTTCATCCAGATGCTCGGCAACATCAAGCATCAGTTCGTCAGCCAGCTGATGCGGGCCCAGCCGCGCAACGCGGAAGAGGATGCCAACCGGCTCCTCCGGCAGCATGAGCAGCAGCGCCGGTCAGCAGTCGAAGGGCGAGCCAACGCCGAAGGAAAGTTGGATGAAGCGGCGACCCCGAAGCAGGCCGCCGTTCGCCAGGGCCCCAGGGTAGGACGCAACGACCCCTGTCCTTGCGGCAGCGGAAAAAAGTTCAAGAAGTGCCACGGCTCAGCCGAGGCGGCCTGAGGGAGTTTGAGAGACTGGCATCCCTCTGGCCAGCCCGAGCATAGGCCTTGAGGCTGGAGTCTAGGGCGGACGGGCTCCCTCGACTCTTCGCCTTCGGCGCCACGCTCGGGATGAACGGTGTACTGATGTACTGGACCAACGGGGTGGCCGTGCACGGGGCCGACCACCCTGATTGACCTAGTGCTTCATCGGCGTATTCGACCATTCCTTCATCGCCTGCTGGCCCGGCCGGTCAATATGCACGCCCGACGCGTCCACTGACTTCACCCAGCTCAAAGGGATGTAATGATGCTGGCCCTTGTCGTCCTTGTTCAGCTTCAAGGCATCTTTCCCTTCAAGGTGGTCCACCTTGGCGAAGGGCATGTTGTCCGAACAGACGACGGGCATGTTGGGTTGAATCTTGCTGGTGTCGACCATGGGTCTACTCCGTGGGAAAGGGTGATTGGAACGCTGATAAGGTAAGCATTCGCATCCTCAACGCACCTGAGGACCGACCTTCAGTTCACCCTCTTTCCTCTAATGCCATCCAAGCCGCGAGCTCCCGGGAAGGCTCGGGCGAAGGCCCGGACGAACCCAGCGCCCCCAGCACGGCGCTGGAGGGAATATTCCCCTCCCGCCCGCGCAGCAAAACCTTCACCTGCGCAAGAGCATGAACGCGAGAGCCCTCGACGTCGCCTGCCTCGAACCGCTGCTCGATGAAGAACCACTTCGCGTTCCAGCTCCGCACCTGGCTGTGCAGCCGGTAGCGCTGGAAGGGGAGCAGCGAGCGCCGAAAGCGAATGGTGGCGCCGCCGACCAGGGGTTGCCAGCGCTGGGCCAGCGCCACCCGGGCGAGCCCGAAGCGAATCACCAGGTCGGCGCGGCCGAGGTCCATCAAGGTGAGGTAGCGGCCGTTGTTCATGTGGCCGTTGAAGTCGAGGTCGCTCGGCCAGACCCGCATCGGCAGCACCGACTCCCCGAGCACGCCCAGCCGCGACCGCGCCAGGGCGCGGCCGGCCACGGTGAAGGTCCGCAGCGGAAAGTTCATCAATCCCGCTCCGTCGAAGCCAACCCCCTCTTCACGGAGGGGGAACGCCGGTGCCCTTCAGCAGCCGCTCTGCTTGCAGGGTGGGGCCGAGCCCGTCTTCGTAGTGCAGGGTGACCTTGCCGGTGCTGACCACTGGCTGGGTGGGAGCAAATCGCAACACCAGCTGGCAGGTGGCGCCCACCGCGAGAGTGGAGGCGCAAGTGGCGTTGCTTCCCGGGTAGCTGCCTCCTTCGTAGCCGAACGGCGGAGTCAGGGTCGCGCTGTCGCCCAGCTGGGTGACGGCCGCGGCGCCCGAGTTGGTGACCACGAAGGTACGGTGCTGCGAGCTGCCGACATCAGTGTTCGGAAATTCGAAGGGACCGCAGGCATTGCCACAGCCCGGAGGTCCACTGAACTCGGAAATGGAGAGCTGGGCGCGCTGGGTGGCGGTGCCGGTCAGCGCCCGGCTCACGGTCTGGGCATTGGCGCCGTCGAAGTAGCCCACGGTGAAGGTATCGCTGCGCACTCCCGAACCAGTGGGATCAAACGTCACCACCACCACGCACTGCGCCCCGGCAGCGAGCGTGCTGCCGCAGGTGCCCCCCTGGCCGGGGTAGCTGCCGCCCTTGAAGGTGAAGTCGGTGGGGGTGGCGAGGGTGGCCGCGAGCGAGGTAGCGCTCTGGCCGCCGAGGTTGTTGACGTAGAAGCCCTTGTCGACCGGAAAGCCGGATACCCCGAAGTCGGTCGGGCCGGTGCTCGCCAGACACGAGGCACAGTCGGCCAGCGACACCTTCGCTGCCGACACCGCCACCCCGGACAGCGCACGAGAAACGCTCACGGCGCTCGACCCATCGAAGTAGCCCAGCGACAGGGTGCTGGAGCGGGCACCGTCTCCACTGGGGATGAAGGTCACTACCACCTTGCACTGCGCGCCGGCAGCGAGCGAGGTGCCGCAAGTGCCGCCGGTGCCGGGATAACTGCCGCCCGCGTAGGCGAATTGATTGCCGAGGGTGCCCAGGTCCGCGAGCGAGGTGGCGGAAGTCGCGCCGACGTTGGAAAGGGTGAAGGTGCGGTCAACCGGGGTCCCCGCGGTTCCATAGTCGATGGGAGCGGTACCGGGTGCGCAACTGGGGCACTCCAGCAGTTGAACGATGGCGAGCTGGGTAGCGCTTCCGCTGACCGCGCCCTGGGCCGCGGATGCGCCGCCGCTCTGGTCGTCGGTAACCGTGAACACCGAGGGCCCGTAGGTACCGGTGACGGTGGGCGCGAAGGAGATCACGAAGGCGCAGGTGACCCCGGGGGCGAGGGACCCTGCGCAGAGGCCGGAGCTGCCCTTGAGGCTGAACGGGGCAGCCGGGCCGGTGAGGCCCAGCCCTGTGGCGGCGATGGTGCCGGTATTGGTGAGGAAGAAGAGGTGCTCGAGGTGGGCGTTCACCGCGACCGCGCCGAAGCTGAACGCCGGGCCGTCACTGAGGGCCAGGGAGGTGGCTCCGGTGTTTCCGCCGTCGGGGCTGCCTCCGTCCGTGGCGCCGGCATCGGGGAGGGGGCCGGCATCGGGGACGACGCCCCCGTCTGCTTCTGCGATGGGTCCCCCATCCTCTGAACCCGCGTCCACCACCGGCATGGGGCCGCCATCGGGGAGGGGAGTCGATGGGCCCGGCTGGCAGCCGATGGAGAACATCAGGGTACAGACCAGGGTGCCGAACGCTGAGGCCGAGTGTCTCATGGGTCTCCTTGAATAGCTTCCAGTTGAATACGCCTTCTCTCCTCGGGGAGCACAGAAATAACCCACGACCGGAGACGAAGTTGCTCACCCGCTGCGACCTGACTAGCCTTCAGGTCTCGCAGGGCAGAGCTACCGAAAGGCTACGATGAAGCGCTTGTCGTTTCCGGGCCGTGTCGATGTTTTTTGTTTGGTTGTCTCTCTGTTAACGGGGGGCGCCGGGTGCGCCCCGGCGGAACGACAGAAGCCTGATGCAGGGGCAGTGGTGACCACCCCGGTGGCGTCGCCTCCTGCCACGTGCCTCGACAATGACGGCGACGGAGTTCCCGGTACCGGGGATTGTTCCGGGGCCCCTCTGGTCGATTGCAACGACAACGATCCGGCGGTTTATCCCGGCGGTGCCGAGCTCTGCGATGGGCGGGACAACAACTGCAATGGCCAGGTGGACGAAGGGCTGAAGTTCACCGACTTCTACGCCGACCAGGACCATGACGGCTTCGGCGCCGGTGCGCCCGAGCGCTCCTGCCTGGCCGCGCTTCCGGGGAAGGTGAGTCAGGCGGGGGACTGCAACGACGCCAATGCCGATGTCTTCCCCGGCGCGCCCGAGGCATGCAACCAGCGGGACGACAACTGCAACAACCAGGTCGACGAGAACGTGCAGAACCGCAACTTCTACGCCGACAACGATGGCGACGGCTTCGGGGCGGGGCCGGCGACGGTGAGCTGTCAGCTCTCGCTTCCCGGGAAGGTGCGCCAGGCGGGCGACTGCGACGACAGCCTCGCCGCGGTCAACCCCAACGCGGTCGAGGTCTGCAACGGGCGCGACGACAACTGCAACGGCTCGGTTGACGAGACCTTTGCCATCACGGGTGCTCGGCTGATGTTAGCCCCTGGCAAGGTGATTGAAAAAGGCACACTGGTGATGCGCGATGGTGTCATCGTTGCGGTGGGTGCGGATGTAGCGATCCCGGCCGGGGCACGCATATGGAAGAGGGATGGACATACTGTGTATGCGGGGTTTGTCGATTTATCCAGCACCGTGGGTTTGCCCGCGGCCTTGCGCGCACCGACCCCGGCCTCGATGCCCTGGGCGCGAGGTGCTATGCCTGGCGCGAATATGCAAACAGAATCAAAACTCTTGGCTGGTCGGTCACTAGCCGCACGCAACCGCTTTATTCGAGCCGAGATTGATGTGGCGCAACAGCTCGAATTAAAACCCGATGAGATTAAAGCGGCACGTGAGCTGGGCTTTACCAGCGTGCTGGCCGCGCCGGCTACCGGCATATTTCGCGGCCAAAGTGCGCTCCTGAATTTGAGCGATGGGCCGGATGCAAAATCACAGGTATTGATCCCGCGCGCGGCGCAACATCTGGCGATGGAGTATGAACGTTCACCGGATTCGGTCTATCCTAGCTCGTTGATGGGTGCGATTGCGCTAATTCGGCAAACCTTTTATGACGCACGCTGGTATCACGGCGCACATGAATACGCACAGACTCATCCTGCAACCGAGCGCCCGCAATCAAACGCGTCACTTGAG
>JAYUUC010000504.1:0-11149 GCA_043755105.1 Myxococcales bacterium | reverse complement strand
CGATGACCCAGGAGATGATGCTGGCAGTCAGTCGAGAAGCGCTGCTGTTGATGGTGATGGCGTCGCTTCCACCGGTCGGGGCCAGCCTGGTGGTGGGTTTCCTGATGAGCCTGTTTCAGGCCACCTCGCAGATTCAGGAAAGCACGCTCTCGGTGGTCCCCAAGCTCTGTGCGGCGGTGCTGGCACTGGTGCTTGCCGGCCCGTGGATCTCCGCGCAGCTGATTCGCTTCACCACCCGGTTGTTGATGGTCCTTCCGGAGATCGCCTCGTGAATGGCGCGCACTGGGGAGCGCTGTGGTCAGAGATGTTGACTCACGTCTGGGCAGTAGCGCTTTGTTGCGGGCGACTGTTGCCGGTCGCCTTTCTTTGCCCAGTGCTGGGAGGCAGCCTTGCTCCCACGGCGGTGAAGCTGGGTCTGGTGCTGAGTCTGGGGGTGTCGATTCACCTCTCGGGTGCGGTGTTGATGTCGGGTTCGCACCCGTCCTCTTGGCAGTTGCTCACCTGGGTGGCCCGGGAATTGGCTTTTGGCACCACGCTCGGCCTGGTAGCGGCGTTGCCCTTCGACGCCGCAAGGACCGGAGGCCGAATCGTGGACCTGGTTCGCGGCTCCTCGGCCGAGGCGTCTCTCCCGGTCTCGGGGACGCGTGAGTCAGCGACCGGTGACGGCCTCTACCAGCTGCTGGTGTCCCTGGCGGTGACGGGAGTGGCCTTCCCGCTGCTGCTCTCCTCGCTGTGGCGCAGCTTCGCCTGGGTCAAGCTGGGGGCCTACGTGCCGACCGAGTCCGTCACCCTCCAGGTGGCGACGTTGGCCGGGGCCTCGCTGGCGACGGGGCTGGCGATCAGCGTACCGGTGGTGGGATTGGCACTGGCCGTCGACATTGCGATCGGTTTTGGCTCGCGGTTCGCTCCCCAGGTCGGGCTGCAGGAGTTGAACGCGCCGCTGAAGATACTCGGGGGTGGAGCGGTGATCTTCGGAGCGCTCGGGCTGTTTGCCCACCGCTTGCTCGGAGGCGCGGAAGCAGTCGAGGCCACCTTTCGTCTGCTGTTTGGGGCGGGGAGATGAGTAGCAAGACTGAACAGCCCACCTCGCGGCGACTCGCGAAGGCGCGAGAGAAGGGTCAATTTGCGCGAAGCAAGGCCTTGAGTGCGGCGGCCTCGACCGGGGGCGCATTGCTGGTTGGCCTTGGGTTCGTTTACCCGGCCGCACGGAAGCTGACCGGGTGGACGGCGACGCTGATGCTCGAACAGACACGCGCGCCGGCGGCGGCATCGATGGACGCCTTGTGGGTCGCGGGCACCTTCGTCGCGCCCGCGCTGGGAGGAGCGTTGATCGCGTCGATCGCGGTCATTGCCGGCTCGGGTGGCTTGCGCTTCCGTCCGTCGGCCGTGATCCCGGACTTCTCCCGCGTTGATCCGTTCAAAGGATTTGCTCAGCTCTTCACGCTGCAGCGAGCGACCGATGCTCTCAAAGGGCTGCTCTTTCTGTTGCCTCTGATTGCTGCGATTGCTGCCGGGATACGGGCGACCGCTCCACTGGCACTGCGCGCCATCGACGCCCCTGGAACGACGGGCCTGGTGGCTCTCTACGCCGAGACGGTGGCGGTGTTGAAGCGCTGCGTCGCGCTCTGTCTGTTCTGGGGGGTGGGGGATTACCTGTGGGCCCTTCGCCGCCACCGCCGCGACCTGATGATGACGCGGCAGGAGTGCAAGGAAGAGCATCGAAGCGCCGAGGGAGACCCGCTTCAGAAAGGGAAACGGAAGGCGCTGCATCGGCAGTTGGCGTTGGGCGGGCCAGCCCGGGGCGTGGAGCGGGCCACGGCCGTCGTGGTCAACCCCACCCACATCGCGGTGGCTCTCCGCTACGACCCGAAGGAATGCGAGGTGCCCTACATCGTTGCGCGGGCGCGGGAGTCCGAGGCACTGCAGATGAGATTCCGCGCCCGGAAGTTGGGGATCGAAATTGTGAAGGACATCCCCTTTGCCCGAAGCCTGATTCATTTCGACGTCGGTGAGCCGTTGCCTGAAGAACTCTACGCCGCGGCAGCTGCGGTGATTCAGGTCGCGTTGCAAAAGCAGGCGGTGGTGCACGGAGGAGTGGATCGATGAAGCGTTTCGCGCAGGTGCTGCTTCGGGCGAAGGAATCTTCGGACGTGGTGCTGGCAGCGGGGGTGGCCGTGATCATCGGGGCGCTGGTGGTGCCACTGCCCGACTGGCTGCTCGATCTCGGCATCGCCCTCAATCTCGCTGCGGCGCTTGCCTTGTTGGTCGCTGCGCTGCACGCCCGAGAGGCGCTTCGGCTGGCGTCGTTTCCTACCTTGTTGTTGCTGACGACCTTGTTTCGGGTCGCACTCAACGTCTCTTCGACGCGGCTGGCTCTCTCCGAAGGGCACGCGGGAAAGGTGATCGAGGCCTTCGGCGAGTTCGTGGTTCGCGGCGACTACGTGGTCGGCACGGTGCTCTTCGCGATTCTCACTCTGGTCCAGTTTCTGGTGGTGGCGAAGGGCGCGGAGCGGGTCGCTGAAGTGTCTGCCCGGTTCACCCTCGACGCGATGCCGGGGAAGCAGATGTCGATCGACGCTGACCTGCGGGCGGGTGCCATCGATCAGGCGCAGGCGCGGACAAGGCGGCGCGCACTGGAGAGAGAATCGCAGCTGTTCGGAGCGATGGACGGGGCGATGAAGTTCGTCAAGGGCGACGTGGTTGCCGGGCTGGTGATCGTCCTCATCAACCTTCTCGGCGGCACCGCAATCGGCGCGCTTCAACACGGAATGACCTGGAGCGACGCCGCGAGCACCTACGCCTTGATTGCGGTCGGCGATGGCCTGGTTTCGCAGCTGCCATCCCTTTGCATCGCGATTGCCGCGGGCCTGATGGTGACCCGGGTCAGCTCGGAGAGTGACGACGGTTCGCTCGGGTCGGACATCGGGGCCCAGCTTTTCGGAGAGTGGAAGCCGCTGCTGGTCGTCGCGGTGCTTTGTTTTTGCCTCGGGCTGATGCCCGGAATGCCGCACCTGATCTTCGCGGCACTCTCCCTGGGGATGGTCCTGTTGGGGCTGGGCCTACGCCACCTCGCCATCGAGAAGGGCACGGGTGGGCGCGTCGAGACGGAAGCCGGCCCCCCGGCAGAAGGAGTGCCCGAGGCAGCGCCCGCCGGGGTTTCACGGCTCACCCTCGACCTCTCTGCGGAGGTCTCGGCCCTGACGCACCTGGAGCAGGGTCGCTGGGTCTCGGAGGGGCTGGCAGGTGTCCGCGAGCAGCTCTTTCAGGAACTGGGGGTGCGAATTCCGAGCATCCGCGTTCGGACGGGCGCTTCGTACCTTCGAGCCAACAGCTACTGCCTGCTGCTCGACGAAGTGCCGTGCGGGCGCGGCGAGGTCGATTCGAAGGCCCTCTACGCGCTGCTCAGCCCTCCTGAATTGCTTTACCTGGGTGTCGCTGCTGATCCGGTCAATGACCCCTCGACCGGAAGGCTTATTTCCAGGGTGGACCCCTCGGCGAGAGGGCGCCTCGAGGCAGCGAAGATCGAGGTGCAAACCCCAGGGCAGATGGTCTGTTCTCATTTGAAATGGCTGCTCCGCCGACGGGCCGCTGCCTTCGTCGGGGTCCAGGAAGTTCAGGCGCTGTTGACGTCCTACGAAGAAGTGGCCCCTGCGCTGGTGCGGGAAGTCACGGCGAAGATTCCTCTCCCGCTTCTCTCCGAGGTGTTTCGTGCCCTGGTGGCAGAAGAGGTCAGCGTCCGCGACGTCCGCGGGGTGCTCGAGGCGCTCGCGGCTCCTCGGGCGGAGGGAAATGCACATGCCCTGGCGGACATCTGCCGTCAGGCGCTGCAGAGCTACCTCAGCCATAAGTTCGCGCCGCACGGCCCGCTCTACGCGCACCTCGTCGACCCGGCGGTCGAAGAGTTATTTCGCGCCGACCCCGCGGGCGTAAGTCTGGAGCCCGCGCGGGTCAACGCCCTGCTCGAGGCGGTGGGGCGGATTGCAGCCGAAGGCAAGGCCGTGCTGCTTACTTCCGCAGACGTTCGCCGGCCCCTCAAGCGCCTCTGCGAAAGCGCTTTTCCCGAAGTTGCCGTGTTGGCCTATGGAGAGCTGGACGCCCAGCTACAGGTTCGTCCGCTGGGCCGCCTGACTGCTTGAAGGCGCAGGTCAGGGGAGGGCGCTGCTGCTGCCCGGATCCTGTCCCGAGCCTCCCGGGGCGACGGACTGCTGAGGAGCGGGGCGATTGACGCGATCGCGCAGTTCCTTGCCGGTCCGGAAAAGCAGACCCCGCTTCGGCTTGACCGGGATGACCTGGCCCGTCTTGGGGTTACGGCCTTGATATCCCTGGTAATTCTTGACGTGAAAGGCACCCAGCCCACGGATCTCGATGTTTTCGCCTCGGCAGAGCGCGTCCTTCATCGATTCAAAAATCGTCTCGATCGTGGCTTCCGCCTGCTTCTGCGTCACTCCGCGCTTGGCGACCAGGATGTTGATCAAGTCGGACTTGAGCATGGGATCTCCAGAAAGCCCGTGACCCCGCGAAATCAGGTCACTTTATGGCTCAACGATACCAGAACGCTCTTCTCACGCAAGACTCTGAACGGGCCAAGGTCCGAATAATCCTGAAGTTTTTGTAGGACCCATCCGGACTACCGACGGACGAGGATGCGCTCGATCAAGTGGCGGGAATAGTTGGTCAGCTCGGTAAAGACCACGCCCATGCCGGCAGGTCCCTCGCTGCTGGCTTCGACCTGGCGAACGACTTCGCCGATGCCTTCGATGGTTTCGAGCTCGTCGAGGATGACCGTGAACCGCAGGGACACCCGCGTGCCGAGGGGAAGCGGGTCGTCGGAGCGGATGAAAACCCCGCTCCTGCTGAGGTTGCTGACGTACTCGGTGATGAACTCCTCGACCGAGGCGAAGTCCCGATTGACCTCGCAGCGTACGCCGAGCCGTCGATCTCCTGGAAGTAGAGGAGGTACAGCCATGTGGGTGACCTCGGGGAGAGGCTATTTTCCTTCAACGGGCAGAGGAGGGGGCTTGATGCTCACGGCTTCGCTCGAACCCGTTCGCTCGCCCGTAGCATCTGTTGCCGTCGGAGGCCCGGAACCTTCCTGCGCGTTGTCCGGCTCCCTCGACGAAGAGCTGACTTCCGGGTCCGAAGCGGGCTGACGGTCATTGCGGTCCCGCCGGGCTCCGTCGCGGTTGCCTCCGCCACCTCTAGCTTCCCGGTTACCACGATTGCCGCCACCCTCGCGATTCCCGCCTTCGCGGGGACCTCGGGCTTCGCCTCGGCCCTCGCGATTGCCGCCGCTCTCCTTGGGAGCGCCGGTGGTGTTCCCACGCCCTTCCTTTGAATCGCGGTTCCCATTGCCGCCGTCACCGCGGCTTTCCCTGGGCTCACGATTGGGGCCTTCACCGCGACCGTCCCGACTGCTGGTACCGCCATCCTTTGCACCTCGGCTCCGGTCGTTGCCTCGACCCCGGTCGCGGCCGCCGCCGGGCCGATCGCTGCGGCCTCCCCCGCGGTCTTCGGCTGCCGGACGCTTCGGCGCGCCGTAGGCCACGTTGTCGAAGACTTCGCTCGAAGAGGCGAGCTTGTGCTCGCTGCCCTGAACCGAGCGACCGTAGATGTCGTACTGCTCGCGGTGATAGTTCTGCTGGGCCTTCACCTGAATCGACTTGTTGTAGCGGTCCATCAGGTGGCGCAGCTCGGTGCGCTCATCACCCTGCAGCAGCTTGGCCACTTCCCCGTTGCAGTTGATGACCAGGGTGGGGTCCTTGTACCCGGGCGCTTCGCGGCGGACTTCCCGGAAGATCTCATAGCAGACGGTGGTCGCCGTCTTCACGAAGCCTTGGCCGTCGCAGTAAGAGCAGTCCTCGTGAAGTACGCGACCGATCGACTCGCGCACCCGCTTGCGGGTCATCTCCACCAGGCCGAGTTCGGAAATCTTGAGCACGTTGGTCTTCGCCTTGTCGCGACCGAGCGCTTCCTGGAGCGTCTTGAAGACCTTGTCCCGGTTCTGCGACTTCTCCATGTCGATGAAGTCGCAGATGATGATGCCGCCGATGTTTCTCAGCCGCAGCTGGTAGACGATCTCCTTGGCGGCCTCCATGTTGATCTTGGTGATCGTCTCTTCGAGGCTCTTCTTGCCGACGTAGCGGCCCGAGTTGACGTCGATGGCAGTGAGCGCTTCCGCCTGATCGATGATCAAATAACCGCCGCTCTTCAGCCAGACCTTGCGCTGGACCGCGCGCTGGATCTCCTGCTCGATGCCGTAGGCGTCGAACACCGGCTCTTCGTCGTCGTGGAGAATGACCCGGTCCTTCAAGGCCGGATCCTGGGCGGTGACGAACGCCATTACCCGCTCGTACTCATCGCGGTCGTCGATGATCAACTTCTCGACGTCCTGCGCGAAGAGATCGCGGGTGGCCCGCAAGATCAGGTCGAGGTCTGGGTGCATCAGCCCGGCTCCCCCGCGCTTCTCGTTGCGGCGAACCGTTTCGTTCCAGACTTCGATCAGAAACCGGATGTCGGCTTCGAGCTTCTCCTGGGGAACATTCTCCGCGACCGTGCGGACGATGAAGCCGGTGCCAGGGGGCCGCAGCCGGTCCACGATGTCCCGCAGCCTTCGCCGTTCCTTCTCGTTGCCGATTCGGCGACTGATGCCGACGTGGTCCACCGTGGGCATGAACACCAGGTGGCGTCCCGGAATCGAGATGTGTGAGGTGAGCCGTGCCCCCTTGGTGCCGATCGGGTCCTTGGAGATCTGCACCAGGACTTCCTGGCCGACCTTGAGCAGATCTTCGATCTTCGCGCTCTTCCGCTGCAGCTTCGGCTTTTCCTCTTCCCGCGGCCGGCGCTCCTCGCGGTTGCGCCCATGTTTGTCCCGCGGACGTTGGTCGCGAGGCCCTCGTCGCTCTCCTCGCACATCAGGGACAGCAGCCGCCTTGGGGGACTGTCCGTTGACTCTGGCGCCCGACCCGGAGGCCTCCGCGTCAGGGAACTCCTGCACCCCGTCGACGTGCTCAGCGGTTTCGGCAACATCCGCTTGCGCTTGGGCTCCTTCGAGTGCCACCGACGTCCCCCGAGCTTCATCCGGAGCCCTCTCGGAAGAATCAGTATCTGCGCCCCCTTCGAAAGGGGTCGCCTCCGCGGACGAATGAGGGGAGATGTCACCCGCCATACCCTCGGACGGGCTGATCCCCGAGGAGGCCGTCAGGCCAGACGGGGCTGACCCGGCGGGCGAGCGTGCGTGCTCTGCGCTCGGGCCTGCGTGCTCCGAGCCCAGCCCTCCAGCACGGTCGTCGAGGACAGGGGTCGCTGCCACGCCCGACAGGGATGCGGGGACAGAGTCCAATCCTCCCGCGCCGTCGAACGGAGCGGCAGGATCTCTGGCCAAATCAGCCACGGCCGGAAACTCGCCGGTGATGGTGCGTGCAGGGTGGCCTTCAGGCGGCGCGAGTTCACCGGGCGGGAGCTCTTGCACGTCGAGCTCGAGGTCGTGGCCCGAAGCGGCCGCGTGGGCCAGCGGATCTTCGCCCAGCTCTTCGGGAACCTCGGGCGCGTCGTCGTGCTCTCCTTCGGTGAGCTCGAACTGCGACCGAGACAGCTCGGGGTCGTAGAAGACGTCGCTGACGTACAGGAACGCCGCTTTGTCGAGGCCGACGTCGACAAAGGCCGCTTGCATGCCGGGGAGCACCCGGACGACGCGACCCTTGTAGATGTTACCGACGATTCCCTTGTCTTTTTTGCGCTCGAGATAGAACTCGGCGATGTGACCGCTCTCGACCAGCGCGACCCGGGTCTCTCGACCCGCGGCATTGATGACCAGGATGCTGCTCATGACTGAGCCCCGACTGCGCCCCGGAACGAGCCAGCTTCACCGGACGGAGAACGGTGTCGCGACTGTTTCGAAGCGCTGAGGTGGGGGGCGGCGAGTGGGCCACGGCTGACAGGGCCGGGTTTCGGCTCTGACGCGCTGCACACTTCCCGAAGCTGCCGAGGGTCGCCACGAAAACCCCACCGAATGTGTCTTCAACCAAAGGCCCCTGCGACCAACGCCGGCACCTTGCCGGTGGAGCCCTGCGCCTCTTCAGCCTGCCCGCGTCCCACTCCCTGTTGGTTTCCGGTCCCGGTCGGTGCCTCGCAAGGACCTTGGGGTGGACGTGCCGGCAGAAGGTGGTCGTGCGTGAAACAGGAAAAAGAAGGTTTTCCGTCAAAAATCCGGCCGTTGGGTCGGCGCCCCGTGGCGCAAGCCTTCCAACCTATCGTCTGAGCTTTTCACGAACCCGCAGGCGATGCAAAGGAAGCCTTGCGCAAAAGGGAGCGGGGCTTCGCTTTCACGCCTGGGCCTCGGGGGGCTTCTCGCGTTGGGTCGGTTTTTCAGGCCGGGGGGCGCGCGGCCGCCAGACCAGCCGGAGCGCCGTCCAGGTCTCGTCGAGCACGCAGAGCTTGTTGTCGACCAGCCCAAAGTCGAGGGCGGCGTGGCGGACGAACTCCTCGGTCACCAGATGCTTCACCTTGGGCCCGCGCGACCAGAAGACCCAGATGCCGCCGGTGAGAGCCATCGCCCGGGACAGGGCGGGCAGCCGCTCGACCAGCTCGAGCTCGCTCTCGGTGAAAAAGAGAATGACGTCCAGTCCGGTCTGGGCGGTGATCAAGAACTCGACGCCGTCCGGGAGCGGATTGAGCCGGGTGACGAACCCCGAGGGGGGATTGATCAACGAGACCTTGGACCCGATCCGAATCCCGAGCGTGTGGTTGAGTGGAGCCAGGTTGAAGCCGCTCACCGGCGCACCTCGAAGCGGGAAAATTCTCCGGTGGGGGCTACTTCGGCGACCGTCACCGAGGCCACTCGGGCTGCAGGAGGGCCGCGCCGGCACCAGGCTATGAAGTCATTCATCGCTTCCTCGCTCCCTTCGACGACCACATCGACGTCCCCATCGGGGCGGTTGGCCACCCAGCCGGTGAGCGCCAACCGGCACGCTTCGGCACAGGCACTCTGCCGGTAGAACACCCCTTGAACCAGCCCTGAAATCCGCATGCTTGCCCGTTTCGCGCCCACGCGGCCCTTGCACCCTAGTCCTGGAGCATCGCCAGGAAAGCTTCTTCGTCCACCACGGCCACTCCCAGCTCGGTGGCCTTCTTCAACTTCGAGCCGGCATCCGCCCCCGCCACCACCCAGTGGGTCTTCCGCGAAACGCTCCCGGACACCTTTCCGCCCCTGCGCTCGATTTCCTCCTTTGCTTGCTCGCGCGTCAACCGGACCATCGTCCCGGTCAGCACCACCGTCTTGCCCGAAAAGCCGCCTTCGCTGGGAGCCTCGGGGGGCTGGGGTTCGACGCCGCGCTCGAGCAGGGCAGACATCAGCTCGCGGTTCTGCGGCCCTTGAAAGAAGGTGTGAATTTCCTTCGCCATCTGCTCCCCCACGTCCTTCACCCCGCTCAGCTGGTCCTCGGTGGCGTCGAGCAAGGCGGGCAGACTTCGAAAGTGAAGCGCCAGCTGTCGTGCCGTCGCCTCGCCCACATGGCGGACCCCAAGGGCATAGAGAAAGCGGCGCAGCAGCGTCTTCTTCGAGCGCTCGATCGCCTCGAGCAAGTTGGTGGCGCTCTTCTCGCCCATACGCTCCAGCTGGAGCAACGCGGGCAAGTCGAGCCGGTAGAGGTCGGCGTAGCTCTTCACTGTCCCCGAGGAGATCAGCTGCTCGCAAAGCTTGTCCCCGAGCCCGTCGATGTCCATCGCCGCCCGGCTGGCAAAGTGACGGAGGTTGCCGGCGAGCTGGGCGGGGCAAGAGGCGCCGGTGCAGCGGGTGACTGCCTCGCCCTCGAGGCGGAGCACCTCGGCCCCACATACCGGGCAGTGGGAGGGAAAGGAGTACGGCCGTTCGCAGCCGTTGCGGCGCGATTCGATCACCTTGACGATCTCGGGAATCACGTCCCCGGCGCGGCGGAGGAAGACGTGGTCGCCGATGCGGACGTCCTTGCGCCGAAGCTCGTCTTCATTATGGAGCGTGGCCCGGGACACGGTCACGCCGCCGACCTGAGCGGGTCGGAGGAAGGCAACCGGAGTGAGTGCGCCGGTGCGGCCGACCTGAACGCCGATGTTTTCCACCACGGTCTCCACTTCCTCGGGTGGAAACTTGTAGGCCACCGCCCAGCGCGGGCTCTTCGACACCTGACCGAGGCGCAGCCTCTGGTCTTCGTCGTCGACCTTCACGACCAGGCCATCGACTTCATAGGGAAGCTGGTGCCGTTCGCCGAGGAGTGAGGCGTAGGCGAGGCGGACCCCGTCGAGGCTCTCGGCGACGAAGCGCCGGGGATTCACCGGCAGCCCGACCTCGGCGAGGAAGTCGAGCTTCTGCTGGTGGGCCGAGAACGACACCCCATCGACTTCACCTACCTCATAAAGGAAGAGAGAGAGCGGGCGGGAAGCGGTGACCGCAGGGTCGAGCTGGCGAAGCGACCCGGCAGCGCTGTTGCGGGGGTTGACGAAGGTGGGCTCACCCGCCTCTTCGCGCCGCTGGTTGAGGCGAACGAAGTCGGCCTTGCGAATGAAGACTTCTCCTCGAACTTCGAGCCGGGCAGGCACTGTCCCGGTGCGCGGCGCCTTCAGGTTCCAGGGCAAGTTCCGCAGGGTGCGGAGGTTGGGGGTGACGTCTTCGCCGACGGTTCCGTCTCCGCGGGTGGCGCCCTTGACCAGCTTGCCGCCCTCGTAGATGAGCTCGACAGCGAGGCCGTCCATCTTCGGCTCGCAGATGTAGCGCACGGGGTCGAGGCCCAGCAGCTTGCGAACGCGTTCATCGAACTCGACCAGAGACTCGTCGTCGAAGGCGTTGGCGAGCGAGAGCATCGGCAGCCGATGAACGAACTTCTCGAACTTTTCGGTTGGCGCTCCGGCTACCCGGCGGGTAGGAGAGTCTTCGGTCGCGAGCTCGGGAAATTGCTCCTCGAGGCCTTGCAACTCGCGCATCAGCGCGTCGTAGGTAGCATCGCTGACGTCGGGGTCATCGAGTGTGTAGTAGCGGTAGTCGTGCCGGGCGAGCTGCTCCCGAAGCTCGCGGACCCGCGCCGCGCTGGCCTGTTCCACCGAAAGTCTCCTCGACGCGCCTTGACAAAGGACCCGCGCTCTTCAATAACTTGATTTGTCTGTCGGGCGGCGTGGTTTCGAC
>JAYUUC010000503.1:0-11153 GCA_043755105.1 Myxococcales bacterium | reverse complement strand
TAGCCTGGTAGAACTTCTTCAAGCAGACCAGCGAGTTCGTGCATGAATTGCCGGCCCCACATTCCGCATCGGTGCCATTGGGACAGGAGCGAGGAAAGCCACCCGCTTCTGCCATCGCATTGAGGGTCATCGGTCCATCGCCGGCTGCTGTATCGGCGCCGAAGCCGACGACGATGGTGCGGATCTTCTTCGCACTCAGTTCCTGAACCGCCTTCACGGTGTTGTCCGTGTCCAGACATTGAATCTTGCAGTTGCTGCCGCTGCAGGGGCAGGGGTTCGAGGAGTTGCAGTTCGGCAAGCCGTCGGTGAGCAGGAGGACGAAGTCCTGGCGATCATCGCGGGTGAGCGGCTCATACCCGGAGAGCATCCGCAGACTGGAAGCAGTCGGGGTACCTCCACTTGAAGTCAGTGCCTGAATCTTGGTGTTGATCGCAGTGGCAGCGGCCTGCAACTCGCTGTCCACGTCAGCCGACTGGTTCAGTTGCTCACCTTTGGTGGAGATATCGGCCAGCCCTGGCGAGGCGCAGACGGCGTCGTTGGCGAACGGCACCAACCCCATGCGAGCGACCTTGCCGTGCTGGGTGAGGAAGTCCGTCATCGCTAGCTTGAGCTCCGACATGCGCGTCGGGCAGTTACAAGGGTTGGAGGGCGTCTGACCGCAGGTAGGGTCAGAGCAGGCGCTGGCCTTGGCGGGAAAGTTCATCGACCCTGAGCGGTCGACCAGCAGCATCAGGTTCGGCTTCAACTGGCGCGCCACCACAGGAATGCTTTGTGTCGTCTGAGCGATCGCGAGCGGCTGTACCGGTTGGAAATCGTAGGTCTGGCACCCGGCTGCGAATCCTGCTGCGACGCCGATCGCCAGCGCTGAAGCCACTTTGAAGGACCAGGTCATCGAGCTCTCCGCCTGTGTGTGAAGGGCATACCTTCCCCTTCATTCCCGTTCAGGATGCCCCGGAAGGATACTCCCGTCTGCAATTCATCTCCAGCGGGCATCCTTCAACCTCCAACCTCGCAGCGGCCAATGATCAAAGGCCCTCGAGAATCCGGAACTCGAGCTGGAGTGGATGCGTGGGCGACGCGGCCAGCAGGCGGCGGCAGGCGTCCCCCTCCGTGTGGAAGCTCAGCTTGGGTCCTTGGAGTGTCCACTGGTCAGGAGGCACGGGTTTCAGCTCGGACTCGCTCGGTCCCATCAGAACGGACAGGAATCGCGGGTCGGAGGGAGTCGCGGAAAGCGTGTACTCGCACGCGGTGGTCGGTCCCACGTCCCGGGCGATATCCGCGAGGACAGCGGCCAACTCGGCCCCGTTGGCCGCCTGGTAGAACTGCTTGCTGCAAACCTTCGCGGGCGTGCAGAAGTTATTGGCGCCACAGGTGGCACTGTCTCCATCGGGACAGGCACGGGCAAAGCCGCCGGCTTCCGCCATCGCGTTCAGAGGCCCGGCACCCAAAGCGCTGCCGGTTTCTGCGCCGAAGCCGACCACGATCGTCCGGATGGATTTCGCGGCAAGCTCCTGGACCGCCTTCACCGTGTTCGAAGCGTCATCGCAATCCTCGTGGCAGGTGCCTGATTTGCAGGCGCAGGTGTTGCCGGCATTGCAGTTCGGGAGTCCGTCGGTGAGCAGGAGGACGAAATCCTGCCGATCCTCTCTGCCCAGAGGCTCGTAGTTGCTGAGCATGCGCAGGCTCGCTCCCGTGGGGGTCCCTCCCTTAGGGATGAGCGACTGGATCCGCGCCTGGATGGAATCGGCAGTCGCCTGCAGCTCAGCGTTGACGTCCTCTGACTGGGAGAGCGGGACGCCGAGCTTTTCGACGTCGGACAAGTCAGGAGCGAC
Source organism: Myxococcales bacterium (assembly GCA_043755105.1). Taxonomy (GTDB): domain Bacteria; phylum Myxococcota; class Myxococcia; order Myxococcales; family Myxococcaceae; genus JAYUUC01. Next base: position 9,321 of record JAYUUC010000503.1, on the reverse strand, counting down.
ACAGACATACTTGTTCGCAGTCAGGCGGTCGGTGGCGAACGGCACCAACCCCATCCGGGCGACCGTGCCATGCTTGGTGAGGAAGTCGGACATCGCCAGCCTCAGCTCGGACATGCGGGTCGGGCAGTCGCACTTCAGGTGGCCGTTATCACTGCCGCAGAGAGGGTCGGCGCAAAGGCTGGGGTTGGCGGCTTGGTTCATCGACCCTGACCGGTCCACCAGCAGCATCAAGTTCGGCTTCAGCTGACGCGAGACCACGCGGGTAGTCTGAGTGGTCTGTGCAATTGCCACCGGCTCGACAGGTTGAAAATCGTAGGTCTGACAACCCGCCGCCAGACCTGCCGCCGCGCCCAAGCCGAGGGCAAAGAGGATCCTGGGACTCATGGGTCTTCCACCTTTGGGCGTGCCGGTCGCAATCGGAGGTCGATCTGGACAAGCCTGGCCTTCTTTCATCGTCGGCCCAGGCCGGGAGGAAGTTGCTTTAGCCGCTCAGAAAGTTAGCACCCGGGCGTTTTCGGTCAGTCTCCAGATCGACGCGAGGCCCTTCACTTCATCGATGATTCCGGCCACTTGCGCGGGGTCCAGACCGCAGAGTTTCACGGTGGTGTCGCAGGCCACGACCCTCGCTCCCAGCTTCCGTGCCTCGCCGAGCATGCGAGAGGGGCTGGCGGCCTTGAGGTCCAATCCTCGTTGATGTTCGAGCTGTTCCTGGGCGCTGGCCGGTTGGCCAAAAGTTCCCGAACAGAGCGCTCGCAGAGCATCGAAAGCGAACACGAACCAGAGCTCGTCTCCCATCGCCGCGGCGGTGACTCCCAGCGACGTCGCCTGAAAGGCGGCCCCGAAGCCTCCGGATTGCACGAAGATGACGGCTCGCCCTGCCATGGCCGCAACTTACCCCTGGCTCGCTGTGGGCCCAAGCGGCCAAGAACTCAGCGAAGTTGAATGGGTTCTGGCAGGCTGCGCGTGAACCCGAGGAGCCGATGCCGACCCCGACCCGCTGGACGTGGACGATTCTCTCGACGGCGATGCTCGCTTCGGTCGGCTGCGCGCAGGCTCCCTCGAAACAGGTGCCCTCTCCCAAAACCACCCGCGCTCCCGACTCCCCTTCCCCCGCCGAGTTGCGCCCTCGCGTTCAGAAGCTGCTCCAGAGTGATGCCAGCGCTTCCCGCGGCGACGACTGGAGGCAGCTTGGCCCCGGAGCGCTTCAGGAACTGGAGTCGGTGCTCGCCGATGCGACGGCCACCCCGGAGCTGCGGACACGGGCGGTGAGGGCGATGGGATTCGTCGATTCTCCGGATGCCTCGGCGCGACTGGAACAGATCGCTGCGGACCGCCGCCTCGATGACCCGCTGCGATCGGCGGCGATACTAGGCCTCACCCGGCGCGGTGGCCCGGCCGCCTCGGCGAGCCTGGGCGCCTTGCTCGAAGACCCCCATCCGGCGATTCGCGATTCCGCAGCCCAGGGGCTGGGGAAGGTCGGCTCACCCGATGCCCGCAAGCTGCTCGAAGATCGCCTCGGCAAGGAAGAGAACTCGACCGTTCGTGAGGCGATCGAGCGCAGCATCACCAAGATGGAGCCTTGAAGCGGACAGAAAATCGCTTGAGCTGTCGCCCGGAAACGGGCAAGACCCGCGGCCGGGCGCGCGCTTTGAAGCCTCCACCCTGAGCCGTTTGCCCTGGCCGCTTTCCGGCCGGATCTCAGGAGCACATTCATGACTTCACGCGGCATCTTCGCGGTTGCAGCGCTGTTGACCCTCCCTCTTCCCGCGCTGGCCACAGTGGTGGTCGCCCAGAGCCTCGAAGAGATGACGGCTTCGGCACAGGTGATCGTCCATGCAACCGTGGGCCCCGAGCAGACCCGCTGGGACGACGCCCACCGACGGATCAACACCTATACCGAGCTCAAGGTCACCTCTGCCTTGAAAGGCAAACCTCCGTCGACACTGGTCGTTCGCCAGCCGGGGGGAGAGGTCGGGCCCGTCGGCCAGCGCTTCGAAGGCGTGGCGCGGTTCAAGCGCGGCGAAGAGGTGGTGATCTTTCTCGAGCATGCTCCCGATGAGCCTTCGGTCTTCAGCGTCTATTCCCTGGGCGCCGGCAAGGTGTCTCTCGAGCGGTCTCGACTGGGCGAGCTCCGTGCGGTCCGCCATCTCGAAGACCTGGCGTTCTATGCCCCTCCGGGCTCCGGAGCTTCGCCGCGCATCTACTCCTTGAACCGGGACGACCTCGGCAGCTCGGAGGAATTCCTGGGCCGGGTTCGCCGCGCGGTGAGCGGGGGCAAGCGATGAAGGCCGCAGCTTCCCGATGGGCAGTGGGCGCAGTGTTGTTGACCGGCCTGGTGGCGACCGCCACTCCCACCGGCTCGAAGTGGCTGGTGACGCCGACCTACCATGTATTCAACCACTCCTCGATCAACGGAGTGTCTGGCTTCTCCACCAACGTCCTCCCCCGGGTTCAGAACGCGTTTCTCACCTGGACCAAGACGAAGGTGAGCTGCACCAGCTACGACGTCCAGAACGGGACTTCGTTCTCGACCCCCACCGGTATCGCTGCCGTCAGCGCCAGCGACCATCAGAACAACGTGCTGTGGCTCGGTGGGAACAGCTGGCGCTACGGCGCCGCGACCCTCGGATTAACCGGCACGTCGTACAACGCCACCAACGGCGAGATCCTCGACGCCGACATGGAGCTCAATGACAACATCAACTGGTCGTCGACCGGCGCTGCGAACACCTACGATTTCGAGAGCGTGGTGCTTCACGAAGCTGGCCACTTCCTCGGGCTGGGTCACACCCCCAACGACGCTTCCGCCGTGATGTACCCGTCGGTGGCCGCGGGGGATATCAAGAGGACCCTCGCTCAGGCGGACATCACCGATGTCTGCACCGTCTATCCCGGAAACGGCGTCCCCGGCAGCCAGGGCTCGACCTGCCTGCAGACCAGCAATTGCGCGACCACCGGAGGCTTGAGCTGTCTGGGCGCGGTGGGGAGCACCTCGAAGATCTGCACCGTGGCCTGCTCGGGCGCGACCTGCCCTTCAGGTTACGTCTGTCAGCAGACCAGCGCGGGCGGCCAGGCGTGCCTGTTTCCGATCGGCGCTCCGGATCTTTGCAAGTTCTGCACGAACGGGAGCGATTGCTCGACCGGGAATTGCGTCTCTGACGGGCCCCACAACTGGTGCACCACCTCGTGCACCAGCAATGCCTCGTGCGGCAACGGCTACACCTGTGTCCAGAACGGGTCGAGCGGCAACGTCTGCGTTCCCAGCGGGGTCTGCAGCGCCCAGTGCACCACCAGCGGTCAATGTCCGCTGGGGTACGGCTGCACCAATGGCGCCTGCGAAGCCACCGGCAACCTCGGCGATCATTGCGAGGTCTCGACCTACTGCAAGCCTTGCGGGCTGTGCATCGGCACGTCGACTGCTGCGTATTGCCGCTCGTGTTGCGGAGGACAGGGTTCGGGCGGTGCATGCACCAGCTGCGCTGCCGCGAGCTGTGGAGCGGGCGCGTCTTGCCAGGGACTGACGAGCTCGAACGACAAGGTCTGCGTCCCCACCACCGCGAGCACCTGCCAGGCCTGCAATGCGAACACGCCCTGCGCTTCGGGGCTGAGCTGTGTCGGCGGCAAGTGCCACGCCTCGTGCAATCCGGCGGCTCCGGGCGCTTGTCAGGCCTGCTACGACGCCGGCACGGGCACACACATCTGTGCCTGCAGCAGTGAGATCGCGGCGACCGGCCAGCCCTGCGGGGCGGGCCCCGACGGCACGTTCCTCGCCTGCATCAACAGCCAGATTTGCGTCGCTGAAACGGGCGCGGCCAGCACATGTCACCGGATCTGCGCCCTGGGCGCTTCCGGCACTTGCGGGGCCGGCGCGCTCTGCCAGCAAGTGCAGGGACATGCGGTGTGCGTCGCCCAGACCACTCCGGGCAACGCCTGCTCCACCTGTACCAATGGCGCCTGCAGCGCGGGCCTGCGCTGCGTCGGAGGCCGTTGCTACGCGGCCTGCGATCCCTCGGCGCCGAGCTGCACCAGCTGCGTCGCCGACTCGGCTTCCACGGGAGTGTGCGCCTGCAGCGACCAGCTCGCCGGAGCGAACCAGACCTGCGGATACCTCAGCGACACCGACCTCTATTCGTGCCAGGCCGGTCTCACCTGCATCAACCGAAACTGTCGCGAGGAGTGCAACCCTGCAGCTTCCGGCACCTGTCAGGCAGGAACGGAGTGTCAGGTGCTCAATGCCACGCCCTTCTGCCTTCCGCCAGGAACGGTGGGGGGGGTCGACGGAGGGACGCCTTCCGTCGACGCAGGGTTCTCAGCGGATGCAGGCGCCGAGAAACCCGCGCCCACGGCAAGTGGGTGTGGCTGCCAGGGAGGCGGGGGCAACCTCGGGATGTATGGTCTGGGGGCCGGACTGGGCGCCTGCGTGCTCTGCCGCCGTCGGCGGGTTGCATTGCGGCCTTGAGCGAGGCAGGTCTTCTGCGATGACTCCGACCGTCTTGCTGTTCGACATCGATGGGACGCTGCTCGCCACCGGCGGGGTGGGGCGGCGCGCGCTCAACCGCGCCTTCGAGGGTTTGCATGGCCATCGCGGCGCTTTTGCCACGTTGAGAATGGACGGAATGACCGATCGCGCGATCGTCCGTTCCGGGCTGGCTGCCGTGGGACTCCCCTCAAGTGACGAGGCGATCGAAGCGGTGCTGGAGCGGTACCTGGCCTTGCTCGAGCAGGAGGTCGCGGACGCCGAACCCAGCACCTACCGGGTCCACGTTGGAATGGAGCGCGCCGTCGACGAGGCGCACGCGCGAGGGATGGCGGTGGGGCTCGGTACCGGGAACGTCAAGGAGGGGGCCCGGCTGAAGCTCGAGCGGGTGAAGCTGTTCGACCGGTTCGCGTTCGGCGGGTTCGGCTGCGACCATGAAGACCGGGTCGAGTTGATCCGCCGGGGCGCCTCCCGGGGTGCGGCGCACCTCGGAATTTCCCTGCAGCGCTGCCGGGTGGTGGTGATCGGCGACACCCCCAAGGACGTGGCGGCGGCGAAAGGAATCGGCGCGGAGTGCATCGGGGTTGCCACCGGGGCCTTCTCTTGCGCCCAGTTGCTGGAGGCGGGGGCCCATCGCGCCTTTGACCATCTCGCGGCTGCGGGCGCGCTCGAGGCCCTGCTCTGCGATTGAGGAGCATGTCCGGCGCATGTGGTAAGCCGGGCTTCCCTTCGCAGCAGGAGCCTTTCGATGACATCGCTCGAGGCGTATGACCTGATCGTCCATGCCGACCAGCTCCAGGAGCGACTCTGGATTGCCCTCGGAGACCTGGAAAAACGCTCGGGCCTGAAGCGCGAGAAGGGCTGGCTGCTCGCCGCTGCCGAGATGCTCCCCGAGGCCCAGGGAGGCCACTCCGTGCTGCTGGAGAGGGTGATCCGACTTCCCGAATTGCGTGAGGTCCGCGAAGACCACGCGGGGGTGTTGCAGGGCCAGTGGGTCGATTCCCTGGAACGGCTGCTGGCGGGCATCACCTTTCATGCGGGCAGCCGCGCGCCGATCATCGAGGCGCTCTTTCCCAAGGCCAAGCTCCCGATCCTCCGGCGCGCCAAGCGCGAAGCGGTTCAGCAGTTCCAGGCCGACCTCGATCGTCGGCTCAATGGGACTTACGTCAAGCGGATGCTCGTTACCGACACCTTCGCCTTCGCTCCACCGGTGATCGAACAGATCAGCGCCGCCTTCGCGCAGTGGGAGCTGTCGTTCTCGGGGGAATCGGCCTCGGACGAGGAAGCGCGACAGCTGCGCGCCGAGTTGATCGAGGTTGCCGACGCGCTGGTCCAACCGACGATGCAGGCGAAGTTGCTGGCCGAGGCGGCGCTCCTTCCACTTCAAGGGGCGTACGATGCTTCGGGGATCAACGCGAAGCTTCGCAAGCGCACGGGCCGAAGCGAGGGCGACCTCGACGTTGCCTCGTTCGACGACGCCTCCGAGGTTCAGGAAGTCGAATCGTCCCCCGTCGAAGACGATTCGACGGTGGAAGCGTTGCCTCCGAAGCGAAAGTCAGCGAAGGAGAAATTGGCGACGGAGTCCGTGCCCAGCCCTGCGTCCGAAGTTGATGCGGTGTCACTGGCGCCCAGCGAAGACCGCCCGAAGAAGGCGGCCCGCCGCGGTCGAAAAGCGTTGGCCACGGAAGATGCTGGCACCCCTCCCCCGCCCGCGGAGACCCTCCCGGGCTCAGCGGAGTCCATTCTCGAGGCTGTCGAGGTCGCTGCCCATGCCGTTCTGCTCGAGGACGCAGCGAGCCCTGTGACCCGGGCTTAAGTTTCAGCGATGTCCACCGCTCTGCTTCCGATCGATGCGCTGCTGCCCGACGTGGTGGCCGCGGTCCGGAGCGCAGGTTCCCTCGTCTTGGAGGCGCCTCCGGGCGCTGGCAAGACCACCCGCGTCCCCCGCGCGCTGCTCGAATCCGGGGCGTGCGGGGCGGGAGAGATCGTGGTGCTCCAACCGCGGCGGCTCGCGACCCGACTGGCGGCTTCGCGGGTGGCCGAAGAGCTGGGTGAAGCGGTAGGCCAGACCGTTGGTTACCAGGTGCGCTTCGAAGACCAGAGCGGCCCGCGCACCCGGCTTCGTTTCGTCACCGAGGGCGTGCTCGGACGCCGGCTGCTCTCTGATCCGACCCTGAAAGGCGTCGCCTGCGTAGTGCTCGACGAGTTTCACGAGCGTCACCTTGCAGGAGATCTCGCGCTCGCCTTGCTCCGGCGGCTTCAGCAGACGAAGCGCCCCGAGCTCAAGCTGGTGGTGATGTCGGCGACGCTGGAAGCGGCCCCGGTGGCGGCTTATCTGGGGGACTGCGCCCGGCTCCGCTCGGAAGGACGCCGGTTCGAGGTGGGCGTGGAGTACCTCCCGGTGGCTGACGACCGCTACCTCGACCAGCAGGTGCTGGCGGCGGTGAAGCGGGTGCTCGCCGCGGAACATCCCGGAGACCTGCTCGTCTTTCTTCCCGGCGCGGCGGAGATTCGTCGTGCCCGCGAGGCCTGCGACGAGCTGGCGCAGCGCCACGGCATCGAGCTGCATGCCTTGCACGGCGACCTTGGCAGCGAGGAGCAGGACCGCGCAGTGCGGCCGTCGAAACGCCGGAAGATCATCTTCTCCACCAACGTCGCCGAGACGTCGGTCACCATCGAAGGGGTCGGAGTGGTGATCGACAGCGGACTGGCCCGAGTCGCATCGCATTCTCCCTGGTCCGGGTTGCCCACGCTCAAGCTCGCCAAGGTGAGCAAGGCCTCTGCCACCCAGCGCGCGGGCAGAGCTGGCCGTACCCGGGCAGGCCACTGCGTGCGCCTCTACACCCGCTCCGACCATGACGGCAGGCAGGATCACGACGCCGCGGAGATTCGCCGGGTCGATCTGACCGAAACCGTGCTCTCTCTGCGGGCCGCGGGGGTGCAGGACCCGAAGACCTTTCCCTACTTCGAAGCGCCGCCCGATGCGTCGTTGGAAGCTGCGGACACCTTGCTTCGCCGGCTGGGGGCGCTCGATTCGAAGGGGCTGGGGCTGAGTGAGATTGGCCAGCGGCTGCTTCGCTTTCCCGTCCACCCCCGGCAGGGACGGCTGATGATCGAGGCCGAGCGCCGCGGGGTTCCTGCCGAGGGGGCACTGCTGGCCGCCCTGCTCGGCGAGCGCGACCTTCGCCAGGAGGCGCGGGCTCGGGTCGGAAATCGCCCTCGGACCCAACCTGAGCGCAGCGGCGCTTCCGACCTGCTGGAGACAATGGACCGCTTCGAGCGGGCGGAACAAGGAGGCTTCTCGCACGGGGCCCTGCAAGCGCAGGGACTCGAGCCGGGCGCAACCCATGCCGCCCAGCGGGTGCGCAAGCAGCTAAGCCGACTCACCCGAGCCCAGGGCGCGCGCCCGGCAGGGGCGGAAGCGGTGGAACAAGCGCTCCTGCTGAGCATTCTCGCCGGTTACCCTGACCGGGTCGCGCGGCGGAAGCGGCCCAATGCTCCCGAGTTGCTGTTGTTTGGCGGTGGCTCGGCGACGCTTTCCGAGACCAGCGTGGTGCACTCCGGAAGCCTGCTGGTGGCGGTGGACGCAGAGGAGCGAACCGGGAGCAAGGGCGTCTGGGTCCGTCAGGCGAGCACCATCGAGCCGGAATGGTTGCTGGAGCTCGATGGTGGGGCGCTGATCGAAAGCGACCTCCTCGAGTGGAACGAACAGGCCGAGCGGGTGGAGCGGGCGACCCGGTTGAGCTACGGCAACCTGGTGCTCGAAGAGGCCCGAGCGCCGGCAGTGGCCTCGGAGGCGGCGAGCGCGCTGCTGGCGGAGAAGGCGATCGCTGGAGGTGCGGCCCGATTCGCCGATCCGGAAGCGGTGGAGCAGCTGGCGGTCAGGTTCGAGCTGTTGCGGTCGGCCTTTCCGGAGGCCGGCTTTCCCGAGGTCGATGAGGACTTTCAGGCCCGGGTACTGCGTCAGCTCTGCGAGGGGCGGCGCAGCTTTGCCGAGCTTCGGGAAGCGTCGTATCCGGCAGCCCTGCAGCAGACGCTGAGCCCCGAGCAGGCCAGACTTCTCGCCACCCGGTTGCCCGAGAGGGTGACGCTTCCCGGCGGTCGCGGGGTCGCCGTCCACTACGAGCGGGGCCGCCCGCCCTGGATCGAGTCGCGGCTGCAGGACTTCTTCGGAATGGCCGACACCCCGAAGATTTGCGATGGGCGCGTCTCGCTGGTGATTCACCTGCTCGCGCCGAACATGCGTGCGGTGCAAGTCACCTCGGATCTGCCCGGGTTCTGGGCGCGGCACTACGCCGGCATCCGCAAGGAGCTGGGTCGAAAGTATCCGCGCCATTTCTGGCCCGACGATCCGCTCCATGAAAAGCCACCGCCCCCCCGGCCTCCCCGACCCCCGAGAAGGTGAACCGCAGTACAGTTGGGCCGATGTCGAGCTACCTGCACGGAACCGAGCCCGAGGAACAACGTCGGCTGTCGGAGTTGAATGCGCAGCTCAACGGCCGTTGCCTGCGCGAGCTGAACCTGCGCGGCGGGGAGAAGATCCTCGACGTCGGCAGCGGGCTCGGGCAGCTCTCACGGGCGATGGCCATTGCCGCCGGGCCGTCGGGCAAGGTGGTGGGGGTCGAGCGCAGCCCGACTCAGCTGGCGGAGGCACAGCGCCTGATGACTTCGGCCCCGACCGAGGTCGAGCGCCCCTTGGCGCCGCTGGCGGTGGAGTTCCGCCTCGGCGAGGCCACCGCGCTGCCTCTGACCGATGCGGAATGGGGAAGCTTCGACCTCGTTCATGCACGCTTTCTTCTCGAGCATCTGAGCGATCCGGCCGCGGCGGTGAAGCAGATGGTCGA
>JAYUUC010000502.1:0-11157 GCA_043755105.1 Myxococcales bacterium | reverse complement strand
CTCTGACCGGGACCAGGGCTGGAGCGCAGAGATGAAAATCCCCCTGCGTACACTCACCGCGGTCCCACGGATTCCGCCGCTCCCGGGAGACCGATGGCGGTTCAACCTCTATCGACTCGAACACCTCGGCCGCCGCCAGGTCGAAGGCCAGGCGTTTTCGCCGCTGTTCGTGGGCGACTTCCACCATCTGCCGCGCTTCGGGTGGTTGGTGTTCGACTGACGGATGCCGCAGACCAGGGTCACTGGAGGCCGATCTTCCAGTGCGCCTCGGCATGGGAGCGCTCCGCCCGGTCTCCGAGAAAGTGCAGGTAGCCTTGCAGCTCGAGGGTGTCGACCAGTTCCTCGGCCTCGAGTTCGGACAGACCTCGGTCCCGGACCAGAAGGTCGCGCATCAGCGACTTGCCCCGCAAATATCCGTTCGGCTCGCCCGGCTTCAGCTTCTCGCGCAGCTCTTCGGTGAGCTTCTGAAGGTCGATCTCGTCGAGATTCATTCCTCAATAGTGGGTCTCACTCTCGCTCGCTGCAACCGGGGTGTCCTCCACGACACGCTGCGGCAGAAAGGTCTCCACCTCGACAGACGAGCCGTCGCTGCGAAAGCGGACGGCTCCGTCGAGGTCGGTGCGGAAACAGCGGCTGCCCAGGGCCTGGTATCGGGCCACCACTTCCTCGGCAGGGAAGTGGAACCGGTTCTTTCGTCCGACGCAGAACACCACGAACTTCGGTCGGGTTCGGCTGAGCAGCTCGGCGGTCGACGACGTTCCCGAGCCATGGTGCGGCGCTTTCATCACCGTCACCGCTCCTACCTCGCCCAGCAACGCCTCTTCGCCCGCCTCTTCCAGGTCCCCCGCCAGGAGAAAGGTGACCTGGCGATGGGTGACCTTGAGCACGATGCTCCGGTCGTTCACCCCTTCCAGCAGCAGCCGGTCCGGAGGCGGCCCCAGCACGTCGATCGTCGCCTCCCCCAGGCCAAATGGCGGGTGGCCCCGCTCTACCTCTTCCACCGTCGCCTTCCCCGCCGCCTGTCGAACGCGATCCGACAGCGGCCCCTCGGCGCTTCCGGCCGACAGCCACAACCGGGCGGTGGGCAGCTGCTCGAGCGTCGAGGCCAACCCGAGTGCATGGTCGGGGTGGGGGTGCGAGAGCACAGCCAGAGCCAACCGAGACACCCGCGACTGGCGCAGGAAGGGGAGCACGAAGCGCCGGCCGGTATCGCTGCCCCCGGGAACGCCGCCCCCATCGACCAGCGCTGCCTCTCTGCCTGAACGCAGCACCACGGCGTCACCATGGCCCACCGACAGGAAGGTCACCTCCAGTCCTTCGACCGCCCCCGGGGGCCAAAGCCCGTGCAAAAGCAGCAGCCCCGGTGCCACCCAACCGAGTGGCCGCAGCCGCCGTCCCCCGAGCGCGAAGACGCCGAGGGCAAGGGCATAGAGGGCGGTCCTGAGCGTCCCGAGCGCCGTCATCTCGAGCGCTGCCCCGGGCATCGAGGCAAAAAACTGTGCTGCGAGCAGCAGCAGCTGAGAGGCCCAGCCTCCCACGAAGAGCAGCGGAACCGAGAGGGGCGGCCAGAGGGCGAACAGCGCAGCGCCGCCCGCCGCCAGCAAGGTCAACACCGCGCAGAGAGGAAGGCAGACGATGTTGCTGAACAGTCCCGCCAGGCTGAGCCGCTGGAAGCTCGCCGCGATCAGGGGCGCCCCTGCGAGGGTGACCGCAAGGCTGGCGCAGAAGGTCCCCGCCGCCAGCTCTCGACCCTGGAGCAGCCGACGTCTCCACCCTTCGACCTCTGACGGAAGCGTGCTCGGAAACGGAAGGCAGGCCCGAAGGGCAGGGCTGAGCAGCACCAGGCTGCCCACCGCCAGAAACGAGAGCTGCATCGAGAGGTCGGCCACACAGGCCGGGTCGAGGACGCCCACCGTCAGCGCCGCCAACGCGAGGCCGTTGAGGCCATCGCTGCGGCGCCAGAGCGCGTGGCCGAGCAGCAGCACCGTGGTCATCACCGCAGACCGGATCGCCGGCGGCTGGCTCCCGGTGAACACCACGTAGGCCCACACCAGCGGAACCGCCAGCGGCGCGGCGACCCGGCGAGCTTCGACGCGCCTTGCCCCTGGCAGCCTCACCCACAGCGCCCTCAGCAGCTTGAGTGCAGCCAGCCCGAGCGCCGCGACATGGAGTCCGCTCACCGAGAGAACGTGGGCCAACCCACTGCGGGCAAACGCTGCTTCGAGCGCCGGGGGGAGCCCGCTGCGCAGTCCCGCCGCGAGAGTGAGGTAGAGGTCGGCGGCCTCGGGTGACGGGGCGAGTGCATGGGCACGCTGCTCCAGCCGCTCGCGGGTCCGGCGAATCCATTGCCGCACCGGCGAAGGGGGTCGAAGCACCACCGCCCGGGCCCCATCGAAGCTGCCCGAGAAGGCCACCCCGCGACGGCGAGCGGGAACCGAACCGTCCCACTCTCCCCAGTTGGCCGCTTCGCCGAGCGGCTTCAGATGGGTGCGCAGCTGCAGCCGTTGGCCCACTTCCCAGCGGTGGGGTTCACCCTGCGCGAAGAGCACTACCCTTACCCGCACCGGGGCTTCCGGTCGCTCCGGCAGATGGGACACGGCCATCAACAATCGGGTCGACCCGGGGGCCTCCATCACCTCTTCCAGGTCCCCTTCGAGCCGCACCGAGGGCTGGAGAAATAAATCGGGCGGAAACACCACCGTTCGCTGCAGCGTCGATAACCCGGCGCCGGCGCAGAAGAGGGCGCCCAGCAACGCGAGGTGGGCTCCAGTGTGGGTGGAAAAGCAGAGTCCGAGGAGCGCCAGCAGCCCCGCGGCAGCGAGGAATAGCCCCGCTGGGACAGTCGTTTCCCCACCGACCCAGGCACCCAGCCCGAAGCCCACTGCGGGAAAGAACATCGGGCGTGCGCCCAGATCCGACCACGAGAACCCGTCCATCCCCACCCCCGACCCCGCCACCCAACGGCCCGAATTCACGACCTTCAGCCCTGCCTGCGACGAGGCCGAAGCTGAAAAAAGGAGCGAACGCTAGTCGGGGGCGGCCGGGGGGTCAAGACCCAAGATTGAAGGAAGGGCAAAGTTGTGGTAGGTATCCCCAATATTTGTTGCAGAAGTAGAACTCCAAGGAGGCACCAAGGTGCAGACCAGCTTCAAGACGGGCGACAAGGCGGTCTACCCCGGCCAGGGCGTCGGTGAGGTGATGGGCATCGAGCACACGGAGGTGGCCGGCCAGCGCCAGTCCTTCTACGTGCTCCGGATCCTGGAAAACGGGATGCGGATCATGATTCCGATCAACAAGGTCGGGTCGGTCGGTCTCCGCGAGATCATCAGCGAGGAGGACGTGAAGCAGGTCTATTCCATCCTCAAGGAGAAGGACATCTCGGTGGACTCCACCACCTGGAACCGGCGCTACCGGGAATACATGGAGAAGATCAAGACCGGCTCGGTGTTCGAGATCGCCGAGGTGCTCCGCGATCTCTATTTGCTCAAGGGAGACAAGGACCTCTCCTTCGGCGAGCGCAAGATGCTCGACACCGCCCGTTCGCTGCTGATCAAGGAGCTCTCGCTCGCCAAGGAGTGCACCGAAGAGGAAATCGAGTCTGACTTGAAGAAGATCTTCAACATCGGCTGAGCCCAGGCTCAAAGCTCTGGAAGCCCTGGCTTTCCGTCGTGGAAGCCGGGGCTTTTTTCATGGAACCGAACCCCCCCCTCGAGCCGGTCGATCCGGTACAGCAGATCCGTGACGACGAGATCGCCGCGCTGGAGCGCAGGCTCGCTCGGCGCAGCCCGGTGGGGGTGAAGGCTCCGGTGGCGCTGGTGGCGATTGCGGGTTCGCTGTTCCTGATGTGGATGCAGCGGCTCGACCTCGCGTACCTGTTCGTCCCTCGCACGCCGATCTCGCTCGGCGCGGAAGGGGACTACCACCTCGACGGCTTGCGCTCGAACCGGTACGCGCAGATCCACGGAGTGCCCAGCCGACGAGGGGCTTATGGCGTCGAGCGCGGCTCGACCTGGGTGATGGTGGGGCTACTCGACAGCCCCGTGCTGGTGCGCCGACTGGCCCTTCCCGGAGAGGAGTGGACGGTGGGGACAACCCCTCCGCGGCCCAATCCCAGCCCTTTCGCGGTGCGGGGCCGGCTGCTTTCCCGGGAGGACGCCGGGCGGTGGGAAGACGGGTTTCGGAAGATCGCCGAGATGGGAGAGGTTCGCGCGGCGGACGGCAGGCTCTGGGTGTTGGTGGAAGGGGAACGGCCAGGCGCGGACGCCCGGGCGCTGGCCTGGGGAGTAGGGCTGGTTGCGTTTGCGGTGCTGAATGCGTGGTTTTTGATCAAGGGATTGCTCTTTCGTCGCTGAGATCGTCGCCCTTCATTCTCCGAAGGCGTCGTCGATCGCTGCTGCACGGGGGTCTGCCTTGGGCCGAGCTGCTTTGGCCGGGGCTTCCCCTTCTTTTTCTGCTGGGGCGACACGCTTGGTGACGACTTTCTTTTCTGCGGGTGGGTCGTGCTTGGGCGACGGCTTGGACTCGTCCTCGACCACGGGGGTCGCAGCAGCGGCCGTGGACGGAAGCTTTTCCGTCAGCGCCTTGGCCTTGCTGTTCTGAGGGTCGTGCTTCAGGGCTGCGGCAAGCGCTTCACGCGCCTTTGAAGCATCGCCCTCGTCCAGATATTGCTGTCCGACGCGGGTCCAGAGGGAAGAGAGCTGCTGACGGATGTCGTGACCGTACTTGCTCCACCCGCTCGAGAGCTGCTCGTCTGCCTTCAGCGCTGCGGTGAAGCGCGTGATCGCCGCGTTGCCGTCATTGGCCTCGAGTGCGGCGTTGGCCTGCTCGAACGCCGTCGCAAACCGGGTGAGCTTGCCGGTGAGATCCTTGTCACCGGCGCGGCTGGCCAGCTCGCGGGCTGCTGCCAGGTCCCCTTTTTCGTAGGCTGCGAGCACCGCCGCACGCTTCGGCTTCGGATCCGACTCGGCGACAGCGGGCTCGGCAACAGTGGCAGGGCGGGGGGGGACCACGGCCCGCGTCATCGAGGCAGTTTTGGCCTCGACGACCGGGGTGATGGCGACCTGGCTCAGCTGCTCGGCGGATCGCGGCTGGGCCACTGACTCCTGCGTCGCTTCGGACAGAACGGCGCGCGTCTGCAGCCGCTTCACCGTGGGCCGGGACGGTTCCACCGCGACCACGGGCGTGTCCGTCTCAGCGCTCTCGACCCGGGGGGCCGGTTTGAGCCGATATACCCAAAGAAAAAAGGTGGCAGCCAGGAGCACCAGCGCGACTGCCCCGCATGCCTTCAGCAGCTGGTTTCCCCAGCCGGTCGCGCGCAGCGGCGTCATCGAGCGCGACTCGGGGGGGAGACGCGATTTCACGGGCGCGGGGGAAGGTGCAGGCTTTCGTGCCGCGGCCTTCGTCGCTTCCGGGGCCGTCTTTGGCAGCGGTCCCCGCAACTTCAGCTGGGCGTTGCCGAGGTCGATCTGCGCTCCAGGGTGGACCTCGAGCTCGGTTTCAATCTTGGACTTGTTGACGAAGGTCCCGTTCTGGCTGCCCAGGTCCTTGAGGTAGAAGCGTTCGCCGGAACGGGTGAGCTGGGCGTGCCGACGGCTGATCGACGGATGCTGCAGCCGTAGATCCGAGACCGACGACCGGCCGATCACCAGCGCCCCTTGCTTCACCTGCACCAGCTGGCCCGCTCCGGAGCCGCGCTCGACGTAGAGAAAAATCGGCTTGTACTGGGCCTCGCTGGCCTGCGCCGGGTCGAAGCTGGGCTGGAGCTCGGCATCCTCACGCGCAAAGTCGAACTGGGTGGCCTCGAGGTCCGAGGTGGTTCGTGCCACCGAGCGCCGACTGCTCGAACTCGGGTACTGGGTCACCCGTTGAGGCGCCGGATCGTCCTCTCGCAGCGGGGTGGCGTCCGCCTCATCGAAGGGGAGCTCGAAATCCTCACGCTTCCCGGCGCTGGGAAGGGGCGGCCGGCTGCGGGGAGGGGGACGTTTGGGGTTCGAGGCCATGACGCCTTGGATGATACCAGTGCTGCTGGCCCTGCGGCAGAGCACGCGCCTGCAGGGCCTGCGTGCGTGCGCCGCCCGACACGATGCCCGCCCATCCCTCCGGAATCACGGAGGTGATGAAGGGGAAGGTAGGACCCGAGAGCGTCGGTCCGTCGTGTTAAGGGCGCAGCGATGAGGTTTTCACTGCTGCTGACCGTGCTGCTGTCGATCTCGGCGAACGCCGGCCCCGGGGCCCTCTCCGCCCCGGGTTGGGAGCGGATCACGGCCGCGCGCCTGCGCGCCGATACCCGCTTTCTCGCCTCCGACCTGCTCGAGGGCCGCGGTCCCTCTACCCGGGGCGACTCGATCGCCGAGGAGTTCATCGCCACCCGCTTCGAAGCGTTGGGGCTGCGGCCGGCGGCCCCCGGGGGCGGTTGGTTCCAGCCCTTCGACCTCGTGGGGGTCACCGGCAACCCCGAGACGCTCGGCTTCCGATCCGGCAACCAGCAGCTCTCCCTTCAATATGCGAAGGACTTCATCGCCGTCTCCGGGGCACAGCAGCCAGAGTCCCGCGTCGACACGGCTGAAGTGGTCTTCGTCGGGTTTGGCATCGTCGCGCCCGAGTACCAGTGGGACGATTTCAAGGACGTCGACGTGCGCGGCAAGGTGCTGCTGATGCTGAACAACGACCCCGCTGACGACCCCCAGCTGTTCGCCGGCAAGGCCCGGCTCTGGTACGGGCGATGGGATTACAAGTACGAGATGGCAGCGAAGAAGGGCGCCGCGGGCGCGATTCTGCTCCACACTCCCCCTTCAGCGGGCTACCCCTGGCAGGTGGTTCAGACCAGCTGGGCCGGGGAACAATTTGACCTTCCTCAGAGCCCAGGCCCCCATCTGCAGATGCGCGCCTGGACCACCAAAGAGGCCACCCGGCGGCTGGTGGCTCTGGGAGGAAAAGAGCTCGGTGCCCTCCTCCAGTCCGCACAGAGCAGAAGCTTTCACCCGATTCCTTTGGGGGTCACTGTCTCGACCCGGTTCAAGAACGCGGTTCGAACGGTGAAGACCGCCAATGTGCTCGGAGAGCTCACCGGCTCGGACCCGACCCTTGCGCCGGAGACGGTGGTGGTCACCGCCCACCACGACCACCTCGGGCGGAAGCGGGGCGCCAGCCCGGGAAGCGACGACATCTATAACGGAGCGGTGGACAATGCCTCGGGAGTGGCGGCCCTGCTCTCGGTGGCCGAGGCGATGGCCTCTCTTCCTCGGGCCCCTCGCCGTTCGGTGCTGTTCGCCGCGGTGGCTGCCGAGGAGCAGGGACTGCTGGGCTCCCGGTTCCTGGTCGAGCATCCGCCGGTTCCGGTCGGAGCCCTCGCTGCGGACATCAACGTCGACGGACTCAATATCTGGGGGCGCACCCGCGACGTCACTGTGGTCGGCCTCGGCAAGTCCAGCCTCGACCCGATGATCGAACAGATCGCGAAGCGCCAGCAGCGGGTGATCAAGCCCGACGAGCGCTCCGATCGCGGGTTCTTCTACCGGTCGGACCAGTTCAATTTCGCGAAGCGGGGAGTTCCCTCGGCCTACTTCACCAGCGGGCTCGACTTCCTCGGCCGCCCGCCGGGGTGGGGCCTCGCCCAACACCAGCAGTGGGAAGAGACGAATTACCACCAGCCCAGCGATCAGGTCACCGTGGGCTGGGACCTCTCGGGCGCGGTGGAGGACTGCCAGCTCTATCTCCAGCTCGCCCTCGAGGTCGCCAACGCCCAGACGATGCCCCGCTGGAACCCGGGCGACGAGTTCGAGGCGGCAAGGGTGAAGGCGCTCGGCGATCGGAAGGCCGGCGGGGCTGCGCCTCCGTCGCCCCCCGTCCGCTGACAGCGCGCCGGGAAGCTCAGACGATCAGCGGCTCCTCTTCCTCGTCCCGCGGCAGGCAGGGGAGGTGAACGGTGAAGGTGGTCCCCTCGAGGGAATTGGAGCGAACCTCGACGCTGCCTCCGTGCGAGCGCACCACCTGATCGACGATGTACAGACCCAACCCAACGCCTCCGGAGTTCACTCCGCCAGGGTGTCGACCGCGCTGCATCGGCTGAAAGAGGAGCTCTCGCCGGTCGGGCGGAAT
Source organism: Myxococcales bacterium (assembly GCA_043755105.1). Classification (GTDB taxonomy): domain Bacteria; phylum Myxococcota; class Myxococcia; order Myxococcales; family Myxococcaceae; genus JAYUUC01. Next base: position 3,060 of record JAYUUC010000502.1, on the reverse strand, counting down.
CTCGGCGCCCCAGTTGTGGACTCGCAGGAACAACGCCCCCGCCTGCTCGCCCGTGGTGATTGTCACCGTGCTTTCTGGCGGGCTGTAAAGCAGCGCATTGTTGATCAGGTTGGTCACCACCTGCGCGATGCGATCAGAGTCGACCTCGCCCCGCGCGACCCCTTCGGGCTGAAGGCTCAGCGTTCGCCCGGGAATCGCGGCCCGGACCTCGGCGGCGGCTTCCGCTACCAGCCGGTGAAAATCCAGCTCGCGGCGGTAGAGCCGGAGCCCTCCTCCCAGCCTCGCCTGGGTGAAGTCGAGCAGGTCTCGAACCATGCGGGCGGCGCGGTTGGCCGAGTTCAACATCAGGTCCAGCAACCGGGCGTGGGCGGGGTTGCCGGCACACGCCGGGGCGAGCAATGAGGCCGAGGCGCGAATGGCGAAGATCGGCGTCCCCAGGTCGTGGCTGACGATACCCACCAGCTGCTGCTCGAGCTCGGCCTGGCGCCGGGCCTGTTCCTCGGTGTTCTTGCGGTCGGTGACGTCCACCGCGACGCCTACCCACTCGCGCACCGTGCCGTCGTCGTTGAGAACCGGTACTCCCCGCGACACCAGGTGGCGATAGGCACCGTCGTGGCGACGGAGACGGAATTCGGTCTGGCAGGGGTCGCCATTTCCCGACATCCGAAGCTGGCAGTTGCGCACCTGCTCGCGATCGTCGGGGTGGACCGCGTCCAGCCAGCCAAAGGGGCTACCCGCCTTCAAAGGCAGGCCAGTGAACCCGGTGAAGCCGGGGGTGTGCTCCCACGGGTTGGAGGCGCAATCGGCCCCGGCGCGCCACACCAGGTCCGAGCTGGCGAGGACGAGGCAGCGGAAGCGCTCCGCGCTCGCCTTCAGCTCGGAGTGATGCTCGATGCGGGCGGTGATGTCGGTGCCGATGGTCACCGAGCCGATCAGCTTGTCTTCGCGCCGGATCGGTCCCGACGCGAATCGCATCACGTGGTCCCGGGTGGCTCCCAGCGGCCGAACCCGCACCTCCGCCACCATCGGCTTGCCCCGAAGCGCGTTGCGAAAAGGATCGTTGTCGGGTGTGAGCGGTAAACCTGTGTCCGCCCAGCGGCCGTGAATCTGGTCGCGCAGGATGAAGTCTCTGCGCTGGAGCTGCTCCACCGCAAAGACCCCCACCGCCTTCAGGGCCGCCGAGTTGGCCCGGACGATCTTCTTGCCATCGGAGATCCAGACCGCGTCGGGAATGCTCTCGATCACCGCTTCCAGCTCGGCCGATGCCTGCGAATTCGGCACCGGCTGCTCGAGGGGGCTTTCCACCAACGTCACCCACACGCCTGCGCGGCTGCCGTCGCTTTGATGAAGCGGTGAAACGGATGCTGCCCAGGGAAACGGCCGAGCGTCGAAGCCCCTCCCCACCTCGATGTGCTTCAAAATCGACCGACCCTCTCGGTAGACCTCCTGCAGGGTCGGACCGAGCGAAAGCCAGAGGCGGCTCTCCGTCGCAGGGCGTCCTGGAGCGACCTCTCCACTGCTCTCGAAGAGCTTCAAGCAGGCGGGGTTGGGGTGCTGAATCAACTGCGGCCCTACCAGCACCAGGGTGGGGAAGCAGCTGCCGAGGCAGTTGCGCAGCGCCGGGTCCAGCGCGGGTTCTCCGCTCTCCCCGAATGCGAGCACCGCCCCGCCGTCGCTCGCAGCGACGCCATCACGACTCCTCATTGGTCGCCCCCCCCAGGGACTCAATCTGCCCAGCCCGCTTACGCCAAGACGGAAGAAATGTCAGTGTCGATTTCGCAGGTTTCGCAGGAATTGAACGAGTTCCGCGGGAGCTTCGGGCGCAGCGATCTCCGCCGCTCGATGTTAAGACCCTCGGCGCGATGGCAGGGTTCAAGCTCGTCAGTGAGTATCGGCCCCAAGGGGATCAGCCGAGAGCGATCGGTGAGCTGACCGAGGGAATTCTGCGCGGAGATGCCCACCAGACCCTGCTGGGGGTGACGGGTTCGGGGAAGACCTTCACCATGGCCAACGTGGTGGCCGAAGTGCAGCGCCCGGCGCTGATCATCGCCCACAACAAGACCCTGGCGGCCCAGCTGTACGGCGAGTTCCGAGACCTGTTCCCGGACAACGCGGTCGAGTACTTCGTCAGCTACTACGACTACTACCAGCCCGAAGCCTATGTGCCTCAGCGCGACTTGTTCATCGAGAAGGACAGCGCCATCAACGAGCACATCGAGCAGATGCGCCTGTCGGCCACCAAGAGCCTGCTGGAGCGGCGCGACGTGATCATCGTCGCCAGCGTCAGCGCCATCTACGGCATCGGCAACCCGGCCGACTATCACAAGATGGTGATGACCTTGCGTGTGGGCGACAAGATGAGCCAGCGCGACGTCATCGCACAGCTCATCCGCATGCAATACAAGCGCAACGAGATCGAGTTCGGCCGTGGCTCCTTTCGCGTGCGCGGCGACACCATCGACATCTTCCCGGCCGAGCACAGTGAACTGGCGCTGCGCATCGAACTCTTCGACGACGAGGTCGAGACGCTGCAGCTGCTGGACCCGTTGACCGGCCGCGTGCGGCAGAAAATTCCGCGCTTCACGGTCTACCCCAGCAGCCACTACGTGACGCCACGCGAGCGTGTGGTGGACGCCATCACCACCATCAAGGAAGAACTGCGCACACGGCTCGATGAGTTCGTCAAAAACGGCAAGCTCGTCGAGGCGCAGCGTCTGGAGCAGCGCACGCGCTTCGACGTGGAGATGATGCAGGAAGTGGGCCACTGCAAGGGCATCGAGAACTATAGCCGCCACCTGTCGGGTGCCGCACCGGGTGAGCCGCCGGCCACGCTGGTCGACTACATGCCGCCTGATGCGCTGATGTTCCTCGATGAAAGCCATGTCCTGATCGGCCAGCTGGGTGGCATGTACAACGGCGACCGGGCGCGCAAGACCACCCTGGTGGAGTACGGCTTCCGCCTGCCCAGCGCGATGGACAACCGGCCGCTGAAGTTCGACGAGTTCGAACGCAAGATGCGCCAGGCGGTGTTTGTCTCGGCCACGCCGGCTGCTTATGAGC
>JAYUUC010000501.1:0-3865 GCA_043755105.1 Myxococcales bacterium | reverse complement strand
AATCACATGAGCATTCTATGCGGAATCGACTTTTCCGAGTCCTCGGCGGGGGCCGCGGACGTGGCAGGTGCTATCGCCGCGCGCCTCGCCACGCCGCTTCACCTTGTGCACTCGCTTGCCGACTGGCCAGGCGAAGTCTACCCAGAAGAGAAGAGGGTCCTGTTGACGGTGGCCCGTCGTTCGCTCGAAAAACAAGCGGAGAGACTCCGCGGGTTGGGCGTCGAAGTTCATCTGCGAGTGGAATTGGATTCGCCCGAGAAAGCCCTCCTCGGGGTGGCCAAGGAAGAATCGGTCACTCTGATTGTCATCGGGGCCACGGGTCATGGGCGGACAGGCGCGAAGCCGGTTGGCAGGACGGCCGACCATCTTGCGCAGCAGTGCCACGTTCCGACGCTCGTGGTGAAAGCGGTGGAACCGTTTACCCGCTGGATGAAGGGCGAGAAGCCCCTTCGCGTCGTCGTCGGTCTTGATTTCAATTTGGTCTCGGACGATGCGTGGCACTGGGCAGAGGAGCTCGCGCACGTCGGGCCAGTTGAGGTCGTTGGCGTCCACGTCTACTGGCCGCCGAGCGAGTTCCACCGGCTCGGCCTGGGGGGAATGAGAAGCTACGTGGACTCGGACCCCGAAGTGGAACGGGTACTGCGCCGCGAGTTCGAAGGAAGATTCCAAGCGAGCAGGGGTGCGAGTGTTCGACTTCGATTCGAGCCCGGCCTCGGTCGTCCCTCGGACCACGTTCTTTCCATTGCAATCGAAGAAAAGGCGGATTTGGTGGTTGTGGGCTCACACCAGCGACATGCGGTCAACCGGCTCTGGGAGGGTTCGGTTTCGCGGGGAGTTCTGCACGACTCGGAGAGCGCAGTGGCCTGCATCCCGCTTTCCACAGCCGGGGCGTCGAGAAGGGGACCCGAGGTACGAGCGGTTCTCGCGGCTACCGACTTCTCGGCGACCGGCAATGCCTCCCTCGAACATGCCTACGCTCAGGTGGGGCGAGGGGGCAAGGTCCACCTCGTTCACGTTCTCGCCCCCACCGGACATCGCTCGGAGCTCGAGCCGCGAGACATTTTCTTTGTCGCTGCCGCTTCGGCGGACGCGAAGAAGTCCGCCGAGGAGAAGCTTCGGGCCCTCATTCCTCCAGGGTCCCTCATCCACGACAAGTTGACCGAGGTGCTGGTTCTGGAGTCTCGGGACCCCGCCGGTGCCATCACCCAGGCCGCGGAACGGCTCGGGGTGGACCTCATCTGTCTCGGAACGCAGGGCCGAAGCGGCATCGCCCGAACGATTCTGGGCTCGGTGGCGCAGGCAGTGCTGTCGAAGACAGAGCGGCCTGTCCTGCTGGTTCGCGCCCCCCCAGCGTAGGGGGCTTTCCAGGGCCTTCCAGGGCGAGTGGCGTCGAGAAGATCCTCGACCAGCCGGTTCATTCGCATCGCCGAGAGGCTCTCCGGACCGGGTTACCCAGCAGGTCTCGACCCGATGCGGGGCGATGGCCGCCCCGAGGCTGCCCTGGCTGAATCGACCGCTTCTGGAAGCAAGAGCCTCCAGTAGCTCGAAACCCGCTGTCGTCATCAAAGGGTGCACGCGAACCACCAGAACAGGTTCGCGCGCATGAAGAAGCAGAGCAGTGGGCGACGGTGCACCTGACGTGCTACCAGAAGGGGGCGACGATGCCTGCCCGGGGTGGGTGCTACCTTCCAGAACGAGGTTGGCGGCCTGAGGTGCTCCGCGCCAGGCCACCCTTCTCAAAAGCGAGTTCATGGCCAAGCTTTCGTCTGCCGTCCTGCCCAAGAGGTTACTCGACACCCACGGACGAGAGACACGGGCGATCCGCGTATCCCCTCGGATGCTGGAATCTGCGGCGCTCGACGCGGCAGGCGTGTTTGCGCTTCTCCAGACCCGTCGAGAGGGATTGACGACCGCAGAGGCGTCAATCCGTCTCGCCGAGCACGGCCCCAACGTGCTGGCCAAGGACCAGCGCGTGTCGTTCCTGAAGCTCCTCTGGCGCGCGTTTCTCAATCCGCTGGTCCTCCTCTTGTCCGTGCTTGCCACCCTCTCCTTTGCAACGAGAGATCCGCGGTCCGGAACCCTGATGGGGTCGATGATTGTTCTGAGCGTCGGCCTGCGTCTGATTCAGGAGGAAAAAGGGAATCGCGCGGCCGCCAAGCTTGGGGCCATGATTTCCGTGAAGGCCACCGTGCACCGCGACGGCGTGGCCTCGGAGATTCCCGTCGCCGAACTCGTCCCGGGCGACCTGGTTCAGCTCGGCGCGGGCGATATGATTCCCGGCGACATTCGAATCATCGAGGCCAAGGACCTGTTCGTAATCCAGGGCTCGCTCACCGGAGAGAGCTTCCCGGTCGAGAAGCATGCCGTCGAGCGATCCCCGCCCCCTCCTCTTCCCCTCGAATTCTGCAGTCTTGCGTTTCTCGGCACCAGCGTCGAGAGCGGTACCGCCCTGGCGGTCGTCGTGGCCAGCGGACGGGATACCTATGTCGGCGGAATGGCTCAGTCACTCACGGAGCAGCCGTCGCAGACCGCATTCGACCTCGGCATCGCTCGGTTTACCTGGCTGATGCTCCGCTTCATGGCCGTGATGGTGCCCCTGGTCTTCATCATCAACGGGCTCACCAAGGGGAACTGGACCCAAGCCTTCTTCTTCGCGGTCGCGGTTGCAGTCGGATTGACCCCCGAGATGCTGCCCATGATTGCGACGGTTTGCCTGTCCAAGGGAGCCGTTGCGATGGGCAAGAAGAAGGTCATCGTCAAACGCTTGAACGCAATTCAAAACCTGGGCGCGATGGACGTTCTCTGTGCCGATAAGACGGGCACGCTGACCCTGGACCAAGTGATCCTCGAACGGCACTGCGACGTCGCCCTTCACGAGAGTGAAGGGGTGCTCGCGCTCGCCTACACGAATAGCCACTTCCAGACTGGCCTCAAGAATGTGCTCGACCGCGCGGTACTCGCGCACGAGCAGAGCCACGCCCACGCGCGCATCCCAGAGCTTACAAAAGTGGATGAGATCCCCTTCGACTTCCAGCGGCGCATCATGTCGGTGGTCGTCCGCACGCCCCAGGGTGGTAACGGCGGCAAGGACCGCATCATCTCCAAGGGCGCTCCAGAGGCGATCTTTCCCAGGTGTACGAGCTTCGAGCTCAACGGCCAGTCGCTCCCGATGGACCATGCGCACATCGAGAGCCTCAAGCTCGAATACGAACGGCTCAGCGCCGAGGGCTTTCGCGTCTTGGCCCTGGCGACCAAGGACGTCGAGCCACGAGCGGTCGTGGCGGGTAATTCGACGCCTTATGGCAAGGCCGATGAGTGCGACCTCATCCTCCGTGGCTATGTGGCATTCCTCGATCCGCCGAAGGAGAGTGCGCGAGCAGCGATCAAAGCGCTGCAGGGCCACGGCGTTTCGATCAAAGTCGTGACCGGCGACAACGACCTCGTCGCCCGGAAGGTTTGCAAGGAGGTCGGCCTCGCCACCGAGTTCGTCCTGCTCGGCGACGAGGTCGAGAAGATGTCTGACGACCAGCTCGCAGACGCCGCCGAGCGGGTCACGCTCTTCGCCCGTGTTTCCCCCGCGCACAAGCGACGAATCATCAAGGCCATTCAATCGCGCAAGCACACGGTCGGCTTCATGGGAGACGGGATCAACGACGCGCCCGCGCTGCACGCAGCCGATGTCGGAATGAGCGTGGACACAGCCGTGGACATCGCCAAGGAGTCAGCCGACATCATCCTGCTGGAAAAGTCATTGCTCGTTCTCGACGAGGGGGTGCTCGAGGGCCGCAAGGTCTTTGCCAATATTCTCAAGTACGTGCGAATGGGCGCGTCGAGCAACTTCGGCAACATGTTCAGCGTGCTCGGC
>JAYUUC010000500.1:0-3873 GCA_043755105.1 Myxococcales bacterium | reverse complement strand
AGTTCTAGGGGAACCGGAGCCGCTGCGCGGGCGGCTCCTCGCGACAACGTCACCCGGGCCAGGCTGTCAGGGTGAGACGGAGCACGGACGCTCCACCCGACCTAATGTCTGGTAAAGACGTCTGTCTTTGAGTTGCGATGTTCGGTCTTCAACCTCTGTAATCAGGTCTAGTTCTTGCGTTGAGCGGACCGTCAACTTTCGTTGACAGCCCCGATCGCGCGGGTAGAACGATTCGCGGTTTCGTCGGTCACCCTCAAGGAGAATCACACCTATGCATTTCAAGAAACTGGCTTTGCTCGTCGTCTCCAGCGCGGCGCTGTTCGCGGTCGGCTGTGGCGGGGGCACTGAGGCACCGGGGGCCACCTGCACCACCGACCTCAACTGCAAGAGCACCGAGATCTGTCACCCCAACGCGAAGATCTGCGTGAAGACCTGCAACAGCGCCACCGACTGCCCCAGCACCGAGAAGAACTGTGCGGCGTTGGCGGGGGCCGCGGCCGCAACGGACGGCGGCGTGCAGAAAATCTGTCAGTGCACCACCAACGAGCTCTGTAATTCCAACGCCGGCGGGTCGAACATCTGTTCCTCGACTGACCATGTCTGCGTGGTGAAGTGTTCCACCGACTCGGCCTGTGCGGCCGGGAAGACCTGCCAGAACGGCGAGTGCGTCGGGGGCGGCACCACCTGTACGCCTTTGTGTGGCGCGGGTCAGGCCTGCCAGAACGGCACCTGCGTCGCGGGTTGCTCCATCGGCAGCTGCGCTTCGGGGCAGACCTGCAGCGCCGCCACCAGCACCTGCCAGGCTGCCGCGACTTGCAGCACCGGCAGCGGCCAGCCGTCGACCTGCACCAACGGGGAGTTCTGCTCGAACAACTCCTGCGCCGACGTTCCCAAGGCCACCTGCGCCAACCTCACCAACCACACCACCGGCTGGAACGCGGCGTCGACCGGCCAGGTCATCTACGATGTGACCAAGGTGTCGTTTGCCCCCAACGCGGTGTTCTGCTCAGACCCCACCGCGACCGAGCGGGCGAAGGTTCACGTGAAGGCTTACGCTGGCCCGAGCGCGGCAGAGTTCCCCGCGAACGAGGCGGGGCTGCAGGGAGTGCTGCACTACGTCAAGGCCGACGGCACCGAAGGTGACCTCACCAACACGATTCAGAACCTCACCCGGAGCAACAACAACAAGAACGCAGAATTCGATCTCAACTTCTGCCGGCCCAACGGGGCGACCACTCTCTCGCTGGGGTTGCACTTCGTCAACGGCAACGGGTTCTGCGCGCAGGTAGCGCACGACTAGTCGAATACCTTGCTGCTGGGTTCGAGCCCTGCTTCCCTTTTCGGGAGGCAGGGCTTTTTTTCGAGCTGCCCTCGGAGCACGCACTCGGGTACAAATCAGCGGGTGAAGTCCGCGCTCAACCCCCTTCAGCCCGTTCTTCCCGACCTGCCCGTGCGGACGGTGGGGGAGATGGGCCTGAAAGAGCTGGAGCGGATCCGGCTGATCCTCCGGGGCGGCTCGGTGATCGAGTGGCGCAGGCTGCACTTTGGCACCCGGGATGAAGTCGATCGGTTCCTCAGGCTCTGTCAGATCGACCCCGACAACGTCGCCGATGAAGCCTGGGTACGGTTGATCCTCGCTGACTCTGTCGACTACCTGCGGAAGACCTTCGACTACCGGGTCACCGAAGCAGTGGCCCGGCCGGCCGAGATTCACGACCTCTTCCTCTTCGCTTCGGGGGCGAAGGGCTCGTCGCGGCACCGGAAGATCGCCTGCATCGTGCTCAAGGTGATGCATGTGATTCAGCACATCGAAGGTCGGGATCTGCTCTTCAAGGTCGCGGTCTCCGAGGCGGACCTGTGCGGGCTGGTGATCGAGAAAGTGATGGGCGTGGCGGCGGAGATGCGGGACAAGGGGCTGCCAATTGTCGACTTCTCCGATTCGATCAAGTCGCGGGAGTCGATCGTAACCAAGTTGCTGGCGAAGAAGGAGTCAGTGGCAGCGCAGATCTATGACCGTACCCGGTTCCGGATTGTGACCAAGCATCCGGATGACCTGCTGCCGGTGCTCTACTTTCTCACCCAGCGACTGGTGCCGTTCAACTTCGTGGTCCCGAAGCAGACCGAGAACTCGCTGCTGCCGTTCAAGGACGTGCTCGCCCGCAACCCGCACTTCGCCGGCTTCGCCAGCGAGCTTCACCTCGACCCTGACTTCGAGGAGCGGGAGAAGCGCCAGCCGGGAAATGAGTTCTCCGGTACCGGCTACCGGAGCTTGAACTTCGTCGCCGACATTCCGATCCGGCTCGATGCCTTCCTCCCTGCTCCGGCCGAGGACACCCGGCCCCGCCCGGGAAGAATCGGGTTCGCGCTGGTGGAGTTCCAGATCGTCGACGAGCAGACCGCTCAGGAGAACGAGGCGGGGGAGAACTCTCACCACAAGTACAAGCTGCGTCAGCGAAAGCAGGTGCTGCGCCGGCTCTCGCGCGGGCTGGTGGTACCCAAGGCCAAGCCCCCGGTCTGAGGGCGGCCGGGCCGACGTCTCGGTCGTTCGAACGGTTTCGCGAGGACGCGGCAACACGCTGGAGCCCGGTGCTCCAGCTCGGATGCCAGAGGGGAGGGGTCTACTTCTTCTTCCGGTTCTTCTTCTTGTTCAGCTTCTCGCGCTTGCGGCGCTCCTTCAGCGCGTCGCGTTCCCGGTCGTTCATCGGCTTGCCCTGGGGCGCGGGCGAGTAGCCCATCAGCCGGGCCTTGGCCATCGCTCCCTGGCCCATCGGAGCGGTATAGCCGGGAGCAATCTGGGGCAGCTGCATCGGCATCCCGCCGCCCATGCCCATCGCCTGTTCCATCATCTTCGAGTCGCCGCCGAACATCGACGACAGGTCCATGCCCTTCATCTGCTGGAGCTGGCCCAGTTGCTTGAAGCCGGGGATGCGGCCGAGGAGGCCGGGGTTTTGCCCGATCGACCCCATCACCTGCTGCATCATTCCGAACTTCTGCATCAGCTCGGAGACGTCGGACTTCTTCCGGCCCGAGCCCTTGGCGATCCGGCCCATGCGCGAGTCGTCGATCAGCTTCGGGTTGAGCCGCTCCTTCTCGGTCATCGAGTCGAACATCGTCTCGATCTTCGAGAGCTCGTTCTCGTCGGGGTTCATCTGCTCGGTCATGTCCCCGAAGAGGGGGAACTTCTCGAGCAGGTCCTTGAGTGGGCCCATCTTGCGGACCATGCGAATCTGGTCCACGAAGTCGCGCATCGAGAAGTTGCCGGAGAGCAGCTTCTTCGCGTCTTCCTCTGCGCGGCTCTCGTCTACCACCGACTCGAAGTCCTTCATCAGGCCGACGATGTCGCCGAAGCCGAGAATTCGACCGGCGAGGCCTTCGGGGCGGAACTCCTCGAGCTTGTCGAGGCCTTCGCCCATGCCGAGGAACTTGATCGGCTTGCCGGTGACTTCCTTGATCGAGAGCGCCGCACCGCCGCGGGCATCGCCGTCGAGCTTGGTGAGGATGAAGCCGTCGATGCTGAGGCGGCGGTCGAATTCGGCCGCAGTGCGGACCGAGTCCTGGCCGATCATCGCATCGCAGACGAGGAAGATGTTGTCAGGGCTGACCGCGGCCTTGACCGCTTCCAGCTCCTGCATCAGCTGGTCATCGATGGCGAGGCGACCGGCGGTGTCGATCAGCACCACGTCGCACTTCTGTTCGCGAGCGGCGGCGTAGCCCCCTTCCGCGAGGGCAGGGGGCAGCATCCCAGGCTGGTGGAAGACGGGGACGCCGAGCCGCTGGCCGAGGACCTTGAGCTGGTCGACGGCGGCGGGGCGGTAGATGTCCGCCGCGACGAGCAAGGGCTTGCGGCCCTCCTTGAGCAGGCGGATAGCAATC
>JAYUUC010000499.1:0-3883 GCA_043755105.1 Myxococcales bacterium | reverse complement strand
AGAACCAAATCGGGGACGGGCAGGGCGGTGCTGGCAGTCTCATCAGCAGGCGGCGACCAGGCGCGGCGGCGCTCGCGGCCATCCGGCCCACTGCGAGGGGAGGAATCCTTCGGATTGGTAGAGTTCGAGAGCTGCCGCCGTTCGATGTCCGGGACCGACCCGAGCAGGGAAGGGCTGCTGGGAGGAAGAGGAGAAGAATCCCGCTCCCTGCCGGAGTGACTCGACAGGGTCTTCTCGAGCGAAGGAGACACGGCGTTCGAGCCCTGGAGGGTGACGAGACCGGGTTCGATTGCTGCAGTGAGTGCCTGTTCGAGGCTGGAGGATTCGTCGGCAGCACCGACCGGGTGGGTGGAAGGCGGGAAGGCCGGCAAGCCTGACGACTCAGGTTCGGGGGGCGCATCGAGCTCCCGAACGTCTCGACCGAGAAGATCGGCCGCGTTGTCTTCTCGGCTCGGACTGGCCGCAGCGGGCGACTCGTTGTCCAGATCGAGCCTCGCTCGGGTCGGGAAATCCGGGGCGGTCGGTGGGTTCTGATGCTCAGGGCGTCCGAGTCCCCGGAAGTCCTCGACCCAGTCTGTCGGCGACGAAGGCTTGGCGCGAAAGGCGTTCTCGCCGCTGCTTGTGCCCGACTGCAAATCGGACGCTGACGGTCGCGCCTGGAGACCACCCTCGGTGCTGCGAGCGCGGAGCTCTGCATCGGTCGCCGACGGTCGCGCAGGGAGGACGGCGCTTGCGCGGGACTCTGCCGCGATTGCTGACGGGAGCACGGGAAGCGCGCCCTCGATGCTGTCGGTGCCGCTCACAACGTCAGTCTCCGACAGTCGCGCAGGGAGAGCGCCCTCGTTGCCGCGCGCGCTTGCCTCTCCTTCGGTCGCAGACGGTCGCGCAGATAGGGCGCCGTCGGCGCTTCCTGTGCGAAGCCTCACTTCAGTTGCTCCGCGTCTCCCCCCGAAGGCATCCTCGGTTGGCTGCGAACGTCCTTGGCCTGGGTCTCCGCTTTCCCCCGGGGAGGTTTGTTCGGGTCCGGCCGGCTCCCTGGCCTCGAGGTCGGGAGGGCTGAACGGTCCAAGCCCGCTGCGAAGTCCCAAGATCCGGTCGATCAGCGCCTTGGTCCGAGCATCGAGGCGAACGAAGCGCACGGTCATGCCCGAACGGCCGCCGCCGTGGTCCACCTGGGTCTTCTGAATCAGACCCTCACCCCGCATCAACCGGGACCCGTCTTCGAGCACCAGCTCGAAAGCGATCGGCGTGCCTTCCGGCTTGATCGCCCGGGTGGCGAGGAACATGCCCCCGCGGGCGATGTTCGAGCCGTATCTCTCGATGAACTCCGCCTCGGTCTGGTAGGGCAACCGGACCCGAAGCGGAATCAACCTGGCGTCAGTGGAACTCAAGCGGCTTTCAAGGCTCCAGAAGAGTGGCCATCAACGGGTGAACACCGTCACCCTGCCACAACGTGCGGGCGGTTACCCCTTCACCAGCTGGTACAGCCGGTCGAACGCGGCAGGAATGCGGGTCGGATCTGCGCCTCCGGCCTGCGCCATGTCGGCCTTACCGCCTCCTGCTCCCGCCACTTCTTTGGCCATTTCGCGGATCAGGTCGCCAGCCTTGAAGCCGCGGGCGACCACGTCCTTGGTCGCCGCCACCAGAATCAGCGCCTTCCCATCCGCAGTCTCTCCGCCGAGGCCGATGATTCCGGATTGAAGCTTGTCGCGGTACTTGTCGGCGAGGCTGCGGAAGGTCTTCGCGTCGGCGGGATCGATTCGCTGAGTGAGCACCTTCATCCCGTTGATTTCGCGCACATCCTCCATCGAACCGGGCGCGGTGGTGGTCGCTCGCAGCGAAACCTCGTCGACCTTGCGCTCCAGTTCCTTGATTCGCTTCTGGGTCGCCTCCACCCGCTTCACCAGCTCGCGAGGAGAGGTCTTCAACAGGTCTGCCGCGCGCTTCAGCTCTTTCTCCGTCTCGCGGAGGTAACCAAACGCCGCCACCCCGGTGACCGCGTTGAGGCGCCGAACGCCCGAAGCGATCGAGGACTCGGAGGTGATCTTGCACAGCGCGATGTCCCCGGTGCGGCGGACGTGGGTGCCTCCGCAGAGCTCGGTCGATTCCGGGTGCACGCTCACCACCCGGACCACATCGCCATACTTCTCACCGAACAGCGCCACCGCGCCCGACTTCTTCGCCTCGTCGATCGGCATCAACCGCGTCGTCGCCTCGGAGTTGTCCCGGATCCAGCCGTTGACCAGGTCTTCCACTTGCTCGAGCTGGTCGGACGAGGGGGCGGCGAAGTGCGAATAGTCGAATCGCAGCGAGTCGGGCGCGACCACCGACCCGGCCTGCTTGACATGATCGCCGAGCACCCGCTTGAGCGCGCGGTGAAGCAGGTGCGTCGCCGAGTGGTTGGCGCGAATCGAGAGCCGCCGCTGTCCATCCACCGCGAGCTGGGCTGCTTCGCCGACCTGGAACCTTCCCTTCTCGATGCGCACCCGGTGAACCACCAGACCCGGCACCGGCCGCACCGCATCGCTCACCCGGGCCACCGACTTGCCCCCTGAGCCGGTGATCTGCCCGGTGTCGCCCACCTGTCCGCCCGATTCGCCATAAAAAGGAGTGCGGTCGAAGACCATCTCGACTTCATCACCCTCGCCGGCCTCGGGGGTCTCGATGCCGTTCTTCAGGATCGCCCTCAGGGTGCCTTCGCCTTCCTGGCCCTGTCCTTCGTAGCCGAGGAAGGTGGTCTCCTTCAGCTGCTCGAAGAGCCGGTGATAGATGTCGCTCACCGCCTTGTCGCCCGAGCCCGCGAAGTTGCCCTGTGCCCGCTGGGTCTTCATCTTCGCTTCGTAACCGACATGGTCGATGTCAAAGCCGCGCTCCCGGGCGATGATCTGGGTCAGGTCCCAGGGAAAGCCGTGGGTGTCGTGGAGGAAGAACACCGCCTCGCCCGAGAGGATCTTGTGGTTCTTCTCGCGCAGCCGTTCGATCTCCTCGTCGATCATCTTCAGCCCGCGATCGAGCGTGCGACGGAAGGACTCCTCCTCGTGACGGGTGGCCTCGAGCACGAAGCTGCGGCTCTCCTTCAGCTCGGGGTAGGCGCCTTCCATCGCGTCGATCACCTTGGCCACGGTGAGGTGGAGAAACGGCGTGTTCAGGCCCAGCGTCGACCCGTGCCGGATCGCCCGGCGCATGATTCGCCGCAGCACGTAGCCCCGGCCTTCATTCGACGGCTGCACCCCGTCGGCGATCAAGAACGCGGTCGCCCGGGAGTGATCGGCAATCACCCGCATCGAGGCGCTCGGCCCCTCCTCGGCGCCGTAGCGCTGGCTGCAGAGCTCGGCCACCCGCTCGAGCAGCGGGGTGAACAGGTCGGTGTCGTAGTTCGAGCGCTTGCCCTGGACCACCGCGGTGACCCGCTCGAGTCCCGCCCCGGTGTCGATCGACGGCTTCGGCAGCGGCTGCAGCGGCGCGTCCTTCTCCTTCCGCTCGAACTGCATGAACACCAGATTCCAGATTTCCAGCCAGCGGTCGCACTCGCAAGCCACTCCTAGACACGGCCTTCCCGCGGCCGCCTCGGCGCAGGGAACGTCGTCTCCTTGGTGGTAGTGGATCTCCGAGCAAGGGCCGCAGGGACCGGTGTCGCCCATCGCCCAGAAGTTGTCCTTGTAGCCGAGCTTGTGGATCCGCTCCGGGGCCACCCCTTGCTGGACCCAGAGGTTGAAGGCTTCCTCGTCCCAAGCGAGACCGCGCTCGCCGTTGAACACCGTCACCGCGAGTCGGCTCACGTCGATGCCGAGCACGCGGGTGACGAACTCCCAGGCAAAGCCGATCGCTTCGGCCTTGAAGTAGTCGCCGAAAGAAAAGTTCCCCAGCATCTCGAAGAAGGTGT
>JAYUUC010000498.1:0-3887 GCA_043755105.1 Myxococcales bacterium | reverse complement strand
ATCTCGGTGAGCGACGCCTTGAGGTGCACCGGGACCGAGAGGCTTGCCGGGTTGGCGGCCTTGAGCAAAGTGTGAAGAGGAGGCAGCGGCCGGAACGTCGAATCGGCGAGCGGGACCAAGTCTCCGGGGACGTCGATGCGGTCCGCGCTGTTGGAGAAAAGCTTGAATTGAACGGGCCGCCCCACCGCGAGCGTGAACGTCCGCTGCGAGAGGTCGACCGATTCGCCCTCCTCGAAGCCGCGAGGAATGAGGCACAGTCCCCGCTCGCCCTCTCCGGCTTCGTCCGCCCCCAGCCCCACGTAATAGGCGCGCGCGGCGCCCCCGCCAATGCGCAGCCCGAAGCCTCGACGGGTGAGCCCGTGGTACGCGGCGCCCCGCGCCACGGCGCGATCCAGCGATTGGTGAGGCAGCAGCGGAATCGGCGGCCGGTCAGGCCACAGCGCCGACGCGGCTTCGATCAGCGCACGGGTCAATCTGGGAGAGTTGAACACCCCTCCGTTGAGGAGCAGCGCGTCGGGCCGGGCGAAGGGCGTAGATATATCGGCCGCAGAGCCCAGCGCACCCTGCGCCGCCCGCGCGTGAGCCCGGAGGAACGCAGCGAGGTGGCGGGTGATCGCCGGGTCGGCGGCGTAAGGCAGCCCCAGCTCTTGAATGGCGATGCGCGCTGCGCGACGCGGGGCTTCTTCGGCATCGAGGCGCGGAAAAAACCCCTCCACCACCACCGCCTCGACTTCTTCGCGGGTCAGCTCGGTGGAGAGCACCGATTTGAGCAGGCTGCCCCCCTCGGCGACCACCGAGACGGTGTGCCGATCGGGAGGCGCGTCGGAGAGGAGCGATTCCTTGGCAGCGCGGGTGGCCTGGAGCAGCTGACCCCACTGGGCCGCCGAGAGTTTTTTTCCTCCCGCGACCCACTTCGCCTCGGCCCGGTGCGCCAGCGCGGCGTCCATGTTGTCGCCGCCGAGCATCAGGTGGTCCCCCACCGCGATGCGCTTCAGAGCGGGCCCTTCCGGGAGCGCCTCTACCTGGACGAGGGTGAAGTCGGTGGTTCCTCCGCCCACGTCCACCACCAGCACCAGCCGCACGCCTTCGAGCGCGCGGGCGAGGTCTGCGCGGCGGCGCGAGGTGAAATCGTAGAAGGCGGCCTGGGGCTCTTCGAGCAGGCGAAAGCGCTCGAGGCCGGCCTGCCGGGCCGCGCCCACGGTGAGTGCACGGGCCGCTTCGTCGAACGAGGCGGGAACGGTGATCACCACCTCCTGAGCTGCAAGCGGCGCCTCGGGGTGGGCGGCGTCCCAGGCGCTGCAGAGGTGTCGAAGCAACAGGGACGAGGCAGTCACCGGGGAAATCTTGGGAACGTCGGCGGGCGCTCCCCAGGGCAGGATTGCCGCCTGTCGATCGACCCCGGGGTGACAGAGCCAGCTCTTCGCCGACGCCACCAGCCGGCCCGGAACACGCGAGCCCTGCCACCGCGCCAGCTCGCCGACGATCGGCCTCGCCCCCGGACCGGGCGGATCCCACGGCAGCTGTGCCGCGCCGACCGGGAGCTCATGTTCGCCAGGCAAGTAGATGCAGGAGGGGAGCAGCGCTCGCGGCGCTGCCTCGCCTGGCCGGACCCCCTGAAGCACCGGAAAATCGACCACCGGCGCCGACGGCCCCAGCGCAGGGTCGACCGACGCCAGCGCGCAGTGGGTGGTTCCGAGATCGATTCCGACGATGTACGCCAAGCTATTCCTTCATGCGGACGTTGAGCTCGAGCTTCCACTTGCCCGCGCCGTCGCGCTCGAGGCATCGCAGCTCGAGCGAACCGACCTCGGTGACGGCGGCCTGCAGGCTGACCGGAATCAAGCGGCCCTCTTCTCCGGGTTGAGCGGGGAGGGTGGTCTCGATCGGCGAGACCTCTTCGAGCTGTTCGTTGCCGGTCACCTCTTCGACCATCGTTCCGACCTTGTCGTCCCGGCGCACAGACGAGGCGAAGAAGCGGAACCGGGTCGGCTCGCCCACCACCAGACCAAACTCCTGGGGAGGAACATCGGCCTGGGTGCCTTCCTCCATGCCGAACGGGGCGACGCAGAGCGCCTTCATCGGGGGATCAAAGCCGGGGACCGCGGGCATCGCGCTCTCCACTCCGACGTAGTAGGCGCGCGCCGTTCCTCCGCGAATGCGCAGGCCGTGGCCCTGTCGCACCCAACCGTAATAGGCCGCCCCGCGGGCCACCGCGAGGTCGAGGTCGGCTCCTTCGAGTTCCTTCACCGGCTGGCCGCCGTCCGCGGTCACCCAGTCGTTGAGCACGTCGAGCACCCGGGCCTTCAGCGGCGAGGCCTTGAAGACGCCTCCATTGAAGAGCACTGCGGTGGGGTGAATGAAGGACCGGCCGTCGACCTTGACCAGCGAGTCCTTCGAGGCGGCGAGCGCCCGCGCCTGCCGAGAGAGAAAGGCGGCGAGATGCTTGGTGACCGCAGCGTCTTGCGCGTAGGGCAACGCCATCTGGGTGAGGCCGGTGCGACGGGAGGTGGTCGGAACGTCGGAAGAGGACACCTTGGGGAAGAAGCCGTCGATGAGCAGTCGGTTGAGCTCGTGGCGATGAAGCTCGGTCTTGAGCGTTCCGCCGATCAGCGACGACCCCCGGCTGGGAACGGCCACCGCGACCTTGGTGAGCTCGGGGTGCTGAAAGAGTTGCTCCTTGCCGGCCCGACAGGCGTAGGTGAGGCCGTTGAACTGCCACGCATCGAGCTTCTTTCCCTCTGAGACCAGCTTCTGGTTGAGGGTGTGGGCGAGGGCGAGATCCATGTTGTCGCCGCCGAGGAGGATGTGGTCTCCGACCGCCACCCTGTGCAGCTCGACCTCGCCGTCGCGCTCGGTGACGGTGATCAACGAGAAGTCGGAAGTACCTCCGCCGACGTCGACGACGAGAATGACCTCGCCCACCTGGACCTGCTTGCGGAAGTTTTCTCCGGCCGCCTCCAGCCAGGCATAGAGGGCGGCCTGGGGCTCTTCGAGCAAGGTGAGGTGGGGCATTCCGGCTTTCGCCGCGGCCTCCAGGGTCAAATCGCGAGCCGCTGCGTCGAACGAGGCAGGGACGGTGACCACCACTTCCTGGTCGGCGAAGGCCCGGCCAGGCTGCTTGGCGAAGGCTTGATCCCAGGCTTCACGCAGGTACTGCAGATACCGGGCGGAGGCGTCGAGAGGAGAGACCCGGCGGACTTCCGGAGGGGCTTGCCAGGGCAACACCGGGCTGCGTCGGTCGATGCCGCTGTGGCAGAGCCAGCTCTTGGCCGACGAGACCATGTGTGTCGGCACCTTGGCCCCATGGGCGCGCGCGAACTCGCCGACCACTTCCTGGCGGTCCTTGGCCCAGGGAAGTGAGAAGGCGCCGGGAGGAAATTCCTCGGGGTTGGGCAGGTACAGAAACGAGGGGAGCAGCAGCCGGTCCTCGATCGTCCCCGGGGCGGTCACCTGGGGAATCGGGAGCATCGCCTGCTCCTTGCCCCGCGACCTCGCTTCCTCGAGCGGAAAGTAAGAGAGCGCCGAGTGGGTGGTGCCGAGGTCGATGCCGATCGCGTACTTGCTCACGAGAGTTCCACCTCAGCAGGCGCAAGAATCTTGGGGTCCATCGCGGTCGGGGGAGGAGGCAGGCGCACCGCGGTGGTGGCCCAGCCATGGTGCTTGAGGGAACCGGTGAACGGAGGCTGCCCGGCGACGTTGCCGGTGAGGCGGATCCGCTGGGCATCGAAGCCCCGGGGCACGTTGACGCTGGCGCCCTCCAGCTGGTTGAGCACGGGTTCGAGTGTGAAGTACTGACCGACCACCTTGCGGCAACCTTCGTGAACGATTCGGGCTGCGGCGCCGACCTCGGCGTCCGAGTAGGCGGCGATCTCTTCCTGGAAGAAGTC
>JAYUUC010000497.1:0-3890 GCA_043755105.1 Myxococcales bacterium | reverse complement strand
GGGAGTAGCGACGGCACTCGCCGTTGTCTAGCACTTCCGCTGAGACCAACGAGGAACCTCAGGGACTCACCAAATCAGGAAGCCTCAACTCGACCTGGGCCCGGGCGACCCCTTGCCCGAATCCCTCTGCACTGTCTCGGTCGTCAGCGTGGTCGTTTTCACCAGGGCCATCTGGAGCTGTTCCCGCCGGTACACCAGCAGCTCCCTCAGAATCACCTGTCCCGCGGCCACGGCCGGCACGGCCACCAGCGCCCCAGGGAGTCCCGCCAGCTCCGCGAAGAAGAGCAGCGAGACCATCACCACCAGCGGGTTCACCTCGACGGTGCGCTTGTAGACCATCGGCCCGAGGATGTGATTCTCGAACTGCTGGTAGATGATGAAAAATATCCCGATCGCGATGCCCTTACCCACCCCGGCAGTGGCGAAGGTGATCAGGGTGGTGAAGATCCCCACCAGGGTATTGCCCGCCAGGGGCAGCAGACTGGACAGCCCGCTGAGAATTCCGAGCGGGAGGAAGAACGGCACCCTTATGATAGATAGACATAAGGTTGTGCAAACTGCATTAACAAGACAGATGAACGACAGTCCAGAGAGGTAGCCGCCGATCGAGCCGTAGACCTTGGTCAAGACCCTCTCGTAGAGCGCCCGCCGCTGCGGAATTGCCTCGTCCAGCAGCCCGCGGACCAACCTTCCTCCGAACAGCAGCATGAACAGCGTGAGGAAGATCACCGTGACCACTCCGGCGACTCCGGCGATCACCCCTCCGAGCGCCTTCAGCCCCGGCACCACCGCTTCTTGCAGGTGGTCGGACGAGGTGGCCTTGACTTGCTCGAGTTTGTCCTCGAGCTGGAAGCGCTGGTCGAGCTCCCGATAAATGCGGGTTTCCTTGGCGCGCTTCATCAGCTCCGGGCCTTGAGTCGCCAGCTCCCGGCCCTGCGCCACCGCCGGAGGAATCAGCAGGAGAAAGATGCCGGTAATCAACGCCAGCAAGGACAGCATCACGATGGCGATCGCTGGCGAGCGGGGTACTTTCCTCTTCTCGAGGAACACCACTGCGTGGTCCAACGCGACCGCCACGATTGCAGCGGTGATGGAGATGCCCACCGCCAGCGTGGCCCTTCCGAGGACGAACAGACCCACCGCGACAGCAATCACCGTGAAGGTGATGGTGAGCACGGTCTTCACCGTCACCTGGGACCGACGCACCGTCGCGGGCTGGACTTCGACGGTCGTCGTCTGCTTCTTCACATCGACTCCTGAAGCTTCAGTAACTGTCACTGGA
Organism: Myxococcales bacterium; assembly: GCA_043755105.1. Taxonomy (GTDB): domain Bacteria; phylum Myxococcota; class Myxococcia; order Myxococcales; family Myxococcaceae; genus JAYUUC01. The sequence continues at coordinate 2,608 of JAYUUC010000497.1, read as the reverse complement.
TCCGCCTCCACCCGAGGAGCCTCCGCCTCCGGAGAAGTCGCCGCCCGACGAGCCGCCGCTGTCTCCGCCGCCTCCGCCAAAGCCTCCGCCGCCCCCGAAGCCGCCTCCTCCGCCAAAGAAGCCGCCGCCTCCGCCGCCCCAGCCTCCACGACGGCCACGCCCTCGACGGAGGAACGCGATCACCATGAAGACCGCAAACACTGCCATCATCATGCAGCCGTAAGAGTTGCCTCCTCGTCCTCCGGGGAGGGGGATGTCGGTGCCCCCGGTCCGGGTGTCCTGCGCCGGGGTCCCATTCGCCTCCGCGGTCAACGCTGCAGCAATCGCACCCGTCCCATCGAGAATGGCCTCGTAGAAGCGGCCTTCCTTCAAGTGCGGCGAGATGTGGCGCTGGATGATGTCGTGGGTCTGGACATCGGTGAGCGAACCGCCGACGCCCTTGCCGGTCTCGATCCGCACCCTTCGCTCGGAGGGCGCAATCACCAGCAGCACGCCGTTATCGGTGCCCTTCTGTCCGAGCTTCCAGGTGTTGAAGGTGGTGTACGCGACGTCTTCGATCGCCTCGCCCTCCAGCGACGGAGCGAGCAGGACAGCGACTTCAAACCCGGCGCTCAGCCGCAGCTGCTCCAGCCGAGCATCGAGCTCTCGCTTCTGCTCGACCTGCAGCTTCCCCGAGGGGTCGGTGACATGGCCCGTGATTGCAGGCACCGCGTAGGCCGCAGCCAGCGCCGGAAGCAGCAGCAGGGCTCCCACCCATCGGCTCCCGCAGAAGGCGCGGGTCCGGGCCGCTGCCAGGGAAGAACTCAGAACTTAACCTCGGGAGCGTTCTTCGATTCCGCGGTCCCGGTGAAGTACACGCGCGGCTTGAAGGTGCCTCCGGTCGCTCGCTTCACCAGCGCGCCCCGAATCTTCCCGAGCTCGGAGTTGTAGTCCTTCACCGCGACGTTGTACTGCTCGCGCGCGCGGAGGATCCGGTTCTCGGTGCCCTCGAGTTGCACCTGGAGGTCGCGGAAATTTCCGTTCGACTTGAGGTCCGGGTACTGCTCTTGCACCACCAGCAGTCGCGAGAGCGCGCCTTGCAGCTGGCCCTGGGCCTTCTGGAACGCGGCCATCTTCTCCGGGTCCTGCAGGTCCTCGGTGGACATCTTGATGCTCGAGGCCGAGGCCCGCGCTTCGGCGACCTTGGTGAGCGTGTCTTGCTCCTGCTTGGCCGCTCCCTTGACCGTGTTCACCAGGTTGGGAATCAGGTCGTAGCGGCGCTGCAGCTGGGCCTCCATGTCCGCCCAGCGCTGGTCGCAGAGCTGGTCTGCCTCGATCAGCTGGTCGTACTTCTGACAGCCGGCCAGCGAGAGAACAGCGAAGGAGAGGACGGCGGTCGCAAGAGAGTGGGTTCGGGTCGTACGCATAGCGCGGCAAGCTACGGAGGACAGGTCCCGGATGCAACGGAAGGCCCACAACTCTATGAAAAATCGAGCAATTTTGGGTCGCTTGCCGAGCGTTGCCGGTTGTCAGGGGCAGCACGTAAGGTGCCCGTTCCTTTCTGCCTGGCCGAGGCCGCCGCTCCATGTCTTTCACCCATCTTCATCTCCACACCCTCTATTCGCTGCTCGACGGGGCGATCCGGATGAAGGACCTGATCAAGACCGTGGCCGAGAAGGGGATGAACGCGGTCGCGGTCACCGACCACGGCAACATGTTCGGGGCGATCGATTTCTACACCAAGGCGAAGGCCGCGGGGATCAAGCCGATCCTCGGAATCGAGGCCTACATTGCCGGGCCGAAAGGGCGGGAAGACCGGACCGAGCGGGTGGCCAACCACCTCATCCTCCTTGCCAAGAACGAGGAGGGCTACGCCAACCTCCGCTACCTCTCTTCGATGGCCTACATGCAGGGGTACTACTACCACCCGCGGATGGACAAGCAGGTGCTCAAGGAACACTCCAAGGGACTGGTGGCGCTCACCGCCTGCCTCGGGGGAGAAGTCACCTCTGCCTGCTTTCGCGGGGACATGGACCACGCCCGTCGCGCCGCGCTCGAGTACAAAGAAATCTTCGAACCGGGCAACTTCTTCCTCGAGATCCAGTCCAACGGGATGGTGGAGCAGGAGAAGGCCAACGCCAACCTGAAGCAGCTGGCGAAGGACGTCGACCTGCCGCTGGTGGCCACCGCCGACGCCCACTACATCAAGAAGGAAGACGCCAAGGCCCACGAGCTGCTGATGTGCATCGCCTCGGGGAAGACCCTGGCCGACCCCAAGCGGATGCGGCACTCCACCGACCAGCTCTACGTCACCAGCCCGGAGGAGATGCGGGCCTTCTTTTCCGACGTGCCCGAGGCGGTCGACAACACCCAGCGAATCACCGAGATGTGCAACCTCGAGCTGAAGCTCGGCAAGCCGATGTTGCCGACCTTCAAGGTGCCCGACGGCCATACCCCCGACTCGTTCATGGCCGAGCTCGCCACCCAGGGGCTGCTCGAGCGGTTCGCCGAGCTGCAGTACCCGGTGGATCGGGAATTCTATCTCGCCCGCCTGGGGCTGGATGCAGCCGCGCACCTACGCATTAAGCAGCCGCACCACCCCCGTGCCCCAGCAAAACGCCTGGGGCTT
>JAYUUC010000496.1:0-3891 GCA_043755105.1 Myxococcales bacterium | reverse complement strand
GCGCTCTCCTCGAAGACCGCGATGAACTCGCCGCCGATGATCTTGCGCTTCTGCTCCGGGTCCGTGACGCCCGCGAGCTTGGTGAGGAAGCGCTCCTCGGCCTTCACGGTGGTGAGCGGCACATGGAAGCGGTCGCGGAAGACGGCCTCGACCTGCGCGACCTCGCCCTCCCGGAGCAGGCCGTTGTCCACGAAGATGCAGTGGAGCTGCGAGCCGATGGCGCGGTGAAGCAGGAGCGCGCAGACCGCCGAGTCCACGCCGCCCGAGAGCGCGCAGAGCACCCGGCCCGACCCGACCTGGGCCCGCAGCGCAGGCAGCTGCGCCACGATGAAGCCGGCCATGGTCCAGTCGGCCTTGAGCTTGCACTCGCCAAAGAGAAAGGCGCGCAGCAGCTCCACCCCGCGGGGCGTGTGCACCACCTCGGGGTGAAACTGCACGCCGTAGAAGTGCTTCTCGCGGTGGGCGACGACCGCAAACGGCGAGTTGCCGCTGGTCGCGAGCGCGCTGAAGCCCGTGGGCAGCGCCTCGACGCGGTCGCCGTGGCTCATCCAGACGTCGAAGCGCCCGCCTGCACCAAACTGCGCGAGGATTCCTTCGGGGACCTGGACCTCGACTTGCGCCTGGCCGTACTCGCGCTCGGTCGCCTTGGCCACGCGCCCGCCCAGCAGCTTCGCCATCAGCTGCAGTCCGTAGCAGATGCCCAGCACCGGCACGCCCTGCTCGAAGACGGCAAGGTCGACCATGGGCGCGCCCGGCGCCTCGACCGACGCCGGGCCGCCCGACAGGATGATGCCCTTGGGGTTGAAGGCGCGGATGGCCGCCGCGTTGACCGTGGGCGGGTGAATCTCGCAGTAGACCTGCAGCTCGCGAATGCGCCGCGCGATGAGCTGGGTGTACTGGGAGCCAAAGTCGATGATGAGCACCCGCTCGGTGGGCTGCGCCATGAGGCTTCTCCGCGTGGTTTGGCTGGTTTGGCCCATTTTGGTTGGTTGACAGGTAACAACCGGGCCGGTACAAACAGCTTCGAGGGTGCCACTGCCTGGCACCCAAGTCCAAAATTCCCCGGGGGACAGGGAACTCCATGCGACAGATTTGGTCGGCGCTTGTTGTGGTGATGATCTGTGGCTCGATGTGGGGCTGCAAGCCGGGGTTCGGCGATTCGAGCGAAACTCGTCTCGAGAACGCCGTCAAAGAGGGGGAGACCAACAAGGGCGCCGGGACGGCTGCCACGGTCGAGGAGATCCGCGCGAAGAAGTGCGGGAGCTACCGCGAGTTGCTCGCCAAGGCCAAGAGCGAGGAGCTGAAGGAAGAGGATCGCCTCGACGCCTTTGCCAGGCTCTATGCGGACCTCAAGTCCAAGAACGAGTTTCTTGACAATGCGCTGGCGAAGAACCCGGACCTCCAGTTCCAGAACGACTCCGAGATCCCCAAGAACCGCGACGAGTGCGTGACGGCGCTGGCCGACGTGCGCAACGACTACTACTCGCTGGTGCAGGACATCAACAGCCTGCTGGTGGTCCAGGACGTGTCGGGCAAGCCGGCTGCCCGCGTGGATCTCAAGAAGTTCAAGGACGCCGTGGCCGTGCTGGACCCCGACGACCGCGAGGCCATCTTCCAGAACATCGAGAAGGCCAACCAGAAGATCATCGCGGCGAAGACGGCGACCCCGTAATCGACCGCTGGCCACGCTTCAGTGGCTGAAACGAGCAAGGGCGCCCAAACGGGCGCCCTTCGCTTTGGCGGGCCTGGCGGGTCGGCTACGTGCCTGGCCCGAGGTCCTCCGGAATCGGGTCGATCTTCACCTGGACATTCCAGGCCTCGCCCAGCCAGTCCAGCAGCATGGCCTCCTCGAGGTCGATGCTGTCGCAGAGGCTGGTCTCGTAGGCGAAGCCAAAGATGAGCTCGCGTGCATCGGGCCGGGTGATGTTGCCCAGGTAGACCTTGAGCTGCTCGAGGTCGGAGAAGCGCTTGGCGCCCTCGTCCATGAGCTTGCGGTACTCGTCCTGGCCCCAGGCCTGCACGAGCTTTTCCAGCTCGTTGGCCTCGTCCTCGGAGACCTCGCCGTTGGACAGCACCTCGGTCCACACCAGGGCCGCCAGTCCCAGCCGCTCGTCGCGGGTCAGCTCGGTCAATTCCACGGGTCGCTCCAAAGCAAAGGTGTTCGAGAGGTTACCGCCGTGGAAGGTACCTTGCCATGAAGCCTTTTGGTGGCGCGCGAACGGCCAGGGCGGCAAGTAAACGGTCAATTGACACAACCCCTTGTTTGACCGATCTGGATGGCGGTGCTAACAGACCGCCACCTTTCGTGGAGCCGGCGCATGGCGAGCGAAGTTGGTCTGAAGCTTTTACTGAATGATCGAGTGGTCTATCCAGGCCAGGGTGTCTGCCGCGTCGCGGCGCTGACCACCAAGGTGCTGGCCGGTCAATCGCTCGAGGTGGTCGAGCTCGCCCGCGAGGACGACAATGCCCGGCTCATTGTCCCCACCGAGAAGCTGACGAGCGTGGGCGTCCGCAAGGTCGCGGGCCCCGACGACGTGGCGGCCATCTTCACCTTCCTGAAGGCGTCGAGCGACGCGCCCGTGCTGGACTGGAAGGTCCGCGGCCGCGCCCACCAGGAGAAGGTGGGCGCAGGCGACCTCGCCGGGCTGGCCGAGGTGGTGAAGTCCCTGCAGATCCTGTCGGAGCTGCGGCCGCTGCCCCAGAAGGAGCGCGAGCGCTACAACGCCGCGCGCCACCTGCTCATCCGCGAGATGAGCGTGGGCCTGGGCCAGCCCATGACCGACGTCGAGGACGCGGTCGACCTCGCCCTCATTCCGCTCAACGGCGTGAAGAAGCCGCGCACGGTGTCGCTGTCGGACATCCTCCGCGACGTCGATGACGACGGCGACAGCGAGCTCGGCGGCCTGGGCCTGGACCTCGGCGCCGACGTCGAGGAGCCCGAGGAAGCCGAAGAGGCCGAGCCCGAAGCGGCGGAAGAGGCCGAGGCCGGCGACGAGTACGAGGACGAAGACGAAGGCGCCAAGAAGCCAAAGAAGGGCGCAGAGAAGGCCCCCAAGGCCAAGGCCGAGAAGACGCCCAAGGCTGCCAAAGCAGAAAAGGCCCCGAAGGCCGAAAAGCCAGCGAAGGCAGCCAAGGCCGAGAAGCCCGCCAAGGCCGAGAAGGCCGAGAAGGCCGAGAAGGCCGAGAAAGCCGAGAAAGCCGAGAAAGCCGAGAAGGCCAAGCCCGAGCCGAAGGAAAGCGAGGACGCGCCCAAGAAGCGCGGCCGCCCGCCCAAGGCGAAGTAGCTCCGGTTCGTAGCCAGATTCTCATTGCGAAGTTGCCCCACTGCGAGTGGACCCCGGCACGCCGGGGCGCGGAGACGCCATGATTCGAGTGGTGACGGTGGAGGAGCAGGACCCAGTGCTGACGGTGCGCGTCTGCAAGGCGCTCCACGCGGCCTATGGCGTGGGTGCCGAGCACCTGGGCACGGTGCCGATGCCGGCGGGCGTGCGCGTGGGCAAGGAGGTGGTCGCCTCCAAGCTGCTGCTCGAGCTGGACGCGGTGAAGACCTTCGCTGACGACAAGCTCTTTTACCTGACGAGCGAGCCGCTGGCGCCGCGCGAGCTGGCCACGGGCAAGCTGCCCACGCCGGGCGACGCTCAGTTTGGCGGCGAGCGGGCGCTGGTCACCTCGCACAACCTTGGCAAGGGCGACGAACTCATCCGCCGCCTCGCCAAGATCGCCGTGCACCAGGCGGGGCACCTCTGGGAGCTGCACCACTGCCTGGACGGCCGCTGCTCCATGTTCACGCCGTGGGCCGAGCAGTTTGCCGCCGGTGACCCCTTGCTCTGCTCCTTCTGCCGCGAGCAGAGCGAGGCCCGCATCAACCGGGCCCACCCCAAGCGCTAGATG